>NZ_JCAMRX010000053.1:0-43093 GCF_059821285.1 Spirulina sp. LEGE 11439 | reverse complement strand
TGGTGACTGGTGACTGGTGACTGGTGACTGGTGACTGGTGACTGGTGACTGGTAATTGGTGACTGGTGACTGGTGACTGGTGACTGATGACTGGTGACTGATACTATGATGCTATTGTCATAGGATCGAGTTTATGGAGCGAGGGATTGCTACGACCTTAGAAACGCTAACTGGGGTTGAATGGGTGGCTGGAGAGAAACTCAGAACAGATTGGCAAGAGCAACTCTATAATCTTAATTTATCTTCGATTGATGCGGTTTTTCCAGCAACGAGCGAACAACTTTCCCAAGTCATCACCGCCGCCGCTCGAGAACATTGGACAGTGATTCCTTGCGGAAATGGCAGTAAACTTTCTTGGGGAGGACTGGCACAGGAAGCACAACTCCTCATTAGTACTCAAAAACTCGATCGCATTATAGAACACGCTGTGGGCGATCTCACCGTCACTATTGAAGCTGGAGTCAAACTGGCTGATTTACAAGCCGCCTTACAACCCAGCCAGCAATTTTTACCTCTCGATCCCGCCTATCCTCAAGATGCAACTTTAGGAGGAATTGTCGCCACCGCAGACTCGGGCAGTTGGCGACATCGTTATGGGGGCGTGCGAGATTTATTGTTAGGATTCTCTTTTGTCCGGGCTGATGGAAAAATAGCCAAGGCTGGGGGACGAGTGGTTAAAAATGTGGCCGGATATGACTTAATGAAATTATTTTCCGGGTCTTATGGCAGTTTGGGGATTATCTCTCAATTAACCTTTCGGACCTATCCTTTACCGGCAGCATCGGGAATGATTTTATTAACCGGAGAAGCCGATAAAATTGCCTCGGTGTCGCAAACTCTGCTCAATTCATCTCTCAGTCCCACTCGAGTTGATTTGCTGTCGTTTGGGATATTGCAAGCCTTAGAAATAAAAGGAAAATTGGGTTTAGCCGTACAGTTTGCCAGTATCCCGGAAAGTGTCAAAGAACAACAAAAGAAAATCGCGAGTTGGGGAAAACAATTAGGATTAACGCCGATCTACGATCGCGAACTTTGGCCGCAGGTTCAACAACTGACTCGAGTTCGCACAAATCCCGATTCTGTTATTGCTAAAATTGGTATTCTTCCTTCCCAATCTGTTAAATTCTTACAAGAATTAGAGAGGATTTCACCACAGCAAAATTTAGGAATTATTCACAGTGGAAGCGGTTTGGGTTATTTGCATCTTCCCAGTGAAAATATTATTAGCAATCTCGAAAAATTGCGAGAGATGTGTCAAACCGAGCAAGGATTCCTAACTATTTTAGAAGCACCGATCGCAGTGAAACGAACATTAGATGCGTGGGGATATTCGGGAAATGCTTTAGAATTGATGCGACAAATCAAACAAAAATTCGATCGCGATCGCTTATTCGGTGCAGGCCGCTTTCTGGGAGAAATTTAATTATATTTTTGCGATCGCAACTATCTTCAATATTAGCTTTCGGTATTTTTGTGATTAATTTTTATTTTTCGCAGCGTTTTTTTGCTCTCAAACACTACCTTGTGATACTTCGTTGTGAAAAATGAGATAAACTTAACGTTAAGAAAACTTCATTTAAAAACTGGCTGCTCCGATTTTTTCCGATTACAATTGAGATGAAATTCACTGCATTTGTCCCGTCTCTCAAGTCGCAATTACAAATCAATGTAACGCTTTATCTTAATCTTTTAGTTATGTTTTTGACGACTCACGAACTGAATTTTGTCAACTTTTCCATCAGATCGGACTGAGGCGCGATCGCCGTATTGCCGATCGCTCGAGATTATTGACCATAATTCCTCGCTCAACTCATGTTACCTCGCGTTATGGCTCTTACTCCCCCAGAACTCGGCTTAGCAATCCTTCGCAATCCTGCGATTGTCTCCCCCAATATGACCCTCAGAGCGGCGATCGCCAAAATGAACGCTGAAGGCCATCAAAACGAACTCGAGAAAACTTCTCCCGCGAGTTGCGTTCTCGTCGTCGAAGCAGAACAGGCGATCGGTATTTTAACAGAGCGAGATGTGGTGCGTCTGATTGCTCGACAGCAATCCTTAGAGAATAAGACCGTAATACAAGTGATGGCTCATCCCATCGTTACCTTACGGGAGTCCGCCTTCACGGATTTAGCATGTGCCATCGACCTGCTCGGGCGGCATAACATTCGCCATTTACCCATCGTAGACGATCGCGATCGCCCAATTGGACTGGTAACCCCGGAAAGTTTGTGGCAAATCTCCCGAGAATCTTGCCATCTTGTCGAGACGTTGGCGGCCAAGGTGGCACATTTAGAGGCCGAGAAAATCGCGTTGCTGGAAAGTCGCACCGCCGAACTCGAAAAACAGGTAGAAGCGCGAACAACCAGCCTCAACGCGAAGGTAGAACGGGAAAAGCTGGTCGTTGAACTGGCTGCAAAAATCCAATCATCCTTAAACTTACCCCTCATTTTAGAGACCACCGTAGAGCAGATCCGCCAAGTATTAGACTGCGATCGCTTCTTAATCTACCAGTTTCAACCGGATTGGAGCGGCGTTGTTATTGCCGAATCCGTCCGAGGGGACTGGCTTTCAGCCCTCGGCAATCAAATTAATGATTCTTGCTTTCAACAGCAGGCTGCGACCCTCTACAATAACGACATTCCTATTGCCGTCAACGATATTAACAGCGCGGGTTATAGCGATTGCCACCTTCAACTGCTAGAGCGCTATTGCGTCAAAGCCAATCTCGTCTCGCCCCTTCGAGTTGCCGGGCAATTGTGGGGATTGCTCATCGGACATCAATGTACTGGCCCTCGCCAGTGGCATCCAGAAGATGTGACACTGTTGCAAGAAATCTCCCTTCATTTAGCGATCGCCCTCCAACAAGTCACCACTCACCAGCAATTACAGGCGGAATTGCAAGAACGCCAGCAAACCGAACAGACTTTAAAAAAAGCAGAAGAACGCTACAGTCTTGCCACTCGCGCCGCTCGGGTCGGGGTATGGGAATGGAATTTACGTACCGAGGAGTTTTATCTCGATGCCAATCTCAAAGCCCTCCTAGGCTACACCGATGGGGAAATTGCCAACGATCTCGAGGACTGGGCAAAATTCGTTCATCCCGACGATCGCGAAACCGTCATGACCGCCGCCCGAGACTGTATCGACGGGAAAACTCCTGAATATGTCTGCGAACATCGAATGCTGCACAAAAATGGTTCAATTGTGTGGATTTTGGTGCGGGGTCGGGTGTTGCGAGATGCCGAGGGCAACCCAGAACGCTTTTTAGGCACCGATACCGATATCAGCGATCGCAAGCAAGCTGAAATGCGCTGGCAAGAGAGCGAAGAGCGTTACGCCAGCTTAACCGCGACGGCTCCAGTGGGAATTTTTCATACAGATGCAGTGGGGCATTGTACCTACGTGAACGATTGTTACTGTCAGATCGCCGGACTGACTCCAGAAACCGCCGCTGGAGAAGGATGGCAAAAAGGTTTACACCCTGACGATCGCCCGGAAATCATTATCGAATGGGAAAGCTCTGTCCGAGAGAACCGCCCTTTTCGACTCGAATATCGCTTTCAACATGCCGATGGTGAGGTGAGATGGGTGTACGGTCAAGCCGTTGCCGAACGAGATGCTAACGGGGAAATCATCGGTTATGTGGGCATCATTACCGATATTAGCGATCGCAAACAAGCCGACGCTCAAATTCAAGAAATGACGCAACGGCTGGCACTGGCCACCAACTCCGCTAATATTGGCGTTTGGGATTTCGATGTGGTTGCCAATCGACTCATTTGGGACAAACGCATGTACGAACTTTACGGCATCGATCCCACAGAGTCCGGTGCGGTTTACGAAACTTGGAAAAAGGGCGTTCATCCCGACGATATGCCTATGGCTCATGCTGCGGTTCAAGCCGCGATTACTGGGGAACGGGACTTTCATACAGAATTTCGCGTTGTCTGGCCTGATGGGCAAGTGTGCTTTATCGAGGCTCACGCGATCGCCTTGCGAGATGAAACAGGAATCGCTCAACGCCTGATCGGGGTGAATTGGGATATTAGCGATCGCAAGCAAGCCGAAGCCGAGCGCTTACAAGCAAAGAAAGTCCGCCTCGAACTTAAATTACTCGAACAACTCTTTGACATTATCCTCGCGGGGTATTGGGATTGGGATATTGCCAACCACCAAGCCTATCTCAGCCCCAGCTTTAAGCGGATGTTTGGCTACGAAGATGATGAATTGGCCAACACCCTCGAAAGCTGGCAAAATTCGATCTTCCCCGAGGATTTGCCTTCAGTGCTGGACTGTTTCGATCGCCACGTTCGCAGTCGGGGTCAAATTCCCTTCTATAACGAGGTTCGCTATCGTCATAAAGACGGCTCCACGGTTTGGGCGATCTGTTCCGGGCAGGTCATTGAATGGGACGAAGAAGGCAATCCCTTGAGAGCGATTGGCTTTAATATGGATATCAGCGATCGCAAATGGGCAGAAGAACACCTGCGCCAGCTATCAACCCGCCTGAATTTGGCAGTAGAGTCCGCCGCGATCGGCATCTGGGATTGGGATATCGGCACAGATCGTCTCATCTGGGATCGACGGATGTGCGACTTGTACGGTATTGCCCCCGATGATTTTGCGGGCGTTTATGGTGCATGGTTGGCTCGCGTCCATCCCGACGATCGCCAGAGTGCCGAAGCAACCGTGCGCCAAGCCATGCAAAACGGCACGGATTTTGACAGCAAATTTCGCGTCATTCATCCCGACGGCAGCATCCATTTCCTGCAAGCCAATGCCCTCGTCCAGTACGACGATCGCGGCGAACCTCATCGGATGATCGGCATTAACTACGACATTAGCGATCTCAAACAGGCTGAGAGCGAACGACAGCAATTAATTCAAGAACTCTCCACTTTTAAACTCGCTCTCGATCGCTCGGCAATTGTTGCTATTACCGACGCTCGCGGCATCATTGTCTATGTTAACGATTACTTCTGCAATATTTCGGGCTACTCCAAAGACGAACTGATCGGCCAAACCCATCGTCTTGTCAACTCGGGCTATCATCCTCCTTCCTTTTTCCAAGAGATGTGGCAGACGATCGCGAGGGGCAAGATTTGGCGGGGTCAAATTTGCAATCGAACCAAAGACGGGCAGCCCTACTGGTTGGACAGTACTCTAGTTCCTTTTTTAAACGAAAAAGGACAACCCTTTCAGTATCTTGCCATTCGCTTTGACATCACCGATCGCCAAGAAGCCGAGCATATTATTCTCCAACAGGCAGGCCGAGAAAAACTCCTGCGCGAAATTACCCAGAAAATCCGGCAATCCCTCGACCTCCAGACGATTTTTGACACCGCTTGTCGGGAAATTCGCTCGGTACTCCAAGCCGATCGCGTTGGGATCTTTAAATTCGCTCCCAGTGCTGACTTTAGCGAGGGAGAATTTGTGGCAGAATCTGTAGTTACGGGGTTTGACTCTATTGTGGGAATTCCCGTGCGCGATCGCTGCTTTGGCGAACACTATGCCATCCTTTATACCCGGGGTCGGGTTTTGATTGCCGACGATATTTATCAAAATAATCTCAGCCCCTGTCATGCGGACATCTTGACTCGATTTAAAGTGCGTGCCTGTCTGGTGATGCCCTTGCTCTGCGGACAGGAATTATGGGGTTTGCTTTGCGTCCATCAATGTCGGAGCGATCGCCACTGGCAGCAGTCAGAAGTGGATTTAACCCATCAACTCGCCACCCAAATCGCGATCGCGATCCAGCAAGCCAACCTTTACGAACAGTTACAGCAAGAACTCAATGAACGCCAGCACGCCCAACAATTACTCACCGAGCGCAATCAACAATTGGCCATCTCTAACGAAGAACTCGCCCGCGCCACCCGTCTCAAAGATGAATTTTTGGCGAATATGAGCCACGAACTCCGCACCCCTCTCAATGCCATCTCGGGTATGACCGAAGGGCTGCAAGAGGGCATCTTTGGCGAGGTGAACCCGCAGCAACTTAAAGCCTTACACACCATCAAACAGAGCGGATCTTATTTATTGGAACTGATTAATGATATCCTCGATCTCGCCAAAATCGAATCGGGACAGATCGAACTCGAAATCGCCCCGACTTCCGTGGCTTCTCTGTGTCGCTCCAGTGTAGCCTTTATCAAACAACAGGCATTGAAAAAACGCATCCAAGTTGAGATCGAACTGCTTCCCGAGTTGCCCGATTTACTCGTAGACGAACGACGAATTCGCCAAGTCTTGATCAACCTGCTCGCCAACGCGGTCAAGTTTACACCGCAGGGGGGACGCGTCACTCTCAAGGTCAGTCATGAATGGGTTGCCCCTCCCGATCTAGCCGGCGTGACTTGGATGCAAAGTTACCGCACAAAACTTAAGGACAATTCAACGCAGAAAAACAAGGGATATCCCCAAAAATACTTGCGAATTGCTGTTATCGATACAGGAATCGGTATTGCTCCCGAACACATGGATAAACTCTTTCAACCCTTCGTCCAGATTGATAGTACCCTCAACCGTCAATATACAGGGACGGGTTTGGGGCTGGCTTTGGTCAAGCGCATTATCGAACTCCACCGGGGGGAAGTTGGACTATCCAGTGCGTTAGAGGTGGGCAGTTGCTTTGAGATCGGCCTTCCTTGCGTTAAGGCGATCGCCACTTCTTCTCACTCAGTAAATCCTAGTCTCAGTGGGATCGAAACCTGTCAGCCTTCTGGAGGGATATCCCCCCTAATCTTGCTGGCCGAGGATAATGAGGCTAATATTGTGACAATTTCAAGTTACTTGAAAGCCAAAGGCTATCGCCTACTTGTGGCGAAAAATGGAATCGAGGCGATCTCTCTCGCTCGGGACAAGCGCCCCAATTTAATTCTCATGGATATTCAAATGCCCAAAATGGATGGGTTAGAAGCCATTCAGCAGATCCGCCGCGCTCCCGATACCATTAACGTTCCTATTATTGCTCTAACGGCTCTAGCCATGCCTGGCGATCGCGATCGCTGTCTCGCTGCTGGAGCCAATGATTACCTTAGCAAGCCTATCCGACTGCAACAGTTAGTCGCGACCATTCAACATCATTTAGCCCCCCGAGAGGATAGATAGCCCATGAAAACCCCAATCATTTTAATCGTTGATGACGAACCCAATAATTTTGACACTCTCGAAACTCTCCTAAGCTCTGCCCCCAGCCAGATACCGGAGAAGCCAGACTATGAATTGTATTATGCGGCGAGCGGTCAAGAAGCGATCGCTTTTCTCGATATCTTACCCCCCGATCTGATTTTGCTGGATGTCATGATGCCGGGGATAGATGGGATTGAAGTTTGCCGACAGATTAAAGCCAATTTACAATGGCAATCGATTCCTATCATTATGGTGACGGCACTCACGGCCAAGGAAGATTTAGCTCGTTGCTTGGCAGCCGGAGCCGATGATTTCATCAGCAAACCCGTAAATCGATTTGAACTGCGTGCCCGCATTCAATCCCTTTTGCGAATCAAGCACCAGTACGATAACCTGCAAACTCTATTCAAACTGCGGGACGACATGGTAAAAATGATCGTTCACGATTTACGCAATCCTTTAACGGGAGTTTTAGCGAATTTGGAGATATTTAGAAGTATCGAACACCCCAAAAACAAACTCGCTTGCGAACTTTTGGATCGTGCCGAATCCTCGGCTCAAACCTTACGGAAACTCATTGACGATCTGCTGACTATTTCTTTAATTGAATCGGGAAAAATTCGCCTCAATCGCACGGAAGTCGATCTATGTGACCTCATCCATACAGCGATCGAAAATTTTGAAGCGATCGCCGCCCAAAAAAATCAGGTGCTAATCTCTCATTGCTCTCAAGACGCAAAATGTAAAATTTCCGTAGACTTTGCCATGATGCGGCGCATGGTGGATAACCTGATCTCGAATGCGATTAAGTTCTCTCCTAATGATAGTGAGATTCTTGTCAATGTCGAACTCCTCACTTCTGGCGACTCCAAAATTCAAGTGATCGATTCGGGATCGGGGGTTCCTGAAGCCTTACAGAAAAAGATTTTTGAGAAATACGAAGTCGGAACACCCATGCCGGATATCTCGCAAATTGGCTTGGGTTTAGCATTTTGTAAGATGGCAGTCGAGGCTCATGGCGGCAATATTTGCGTGAAAAGCAATCAACCCAAGGGGGCAATTTTTGAAATCGCTTTGCCCGCATAATGCCTTGATTTTCGGTACAATTGAAGACAACCCGTTCGACAGGCCAATGAATAAACGCACGTTTCGCCACTTACATCGCACCCTTGCCCCCATTGTAATGTTGCCCTTTGCAATTACGGCTTTAACTGGGATGGCTTATCGATTGGGACGAGCGTGGTTTGGCCTGCCTAAAGATAGCGTTCATTTTTTAATGAGCATTCACGAAGGTGAATATTTAGGCGATACCTTAAGACCGTTTTACGTACTGCTCAATGGTTTGGGATTGCTTTTCATGTTGGGCACAGGAGTCTTTGTTTGGATTCAAAGTTGGCGAATGGGTCGCGATCGCACCATCCAAGAAGATTGAGAAAAACGCGATCGCAATAGACTACAATAATTAGGTTGCCTATTTTGCACCAACATCTTTAATGAGTGCCCATTCCGATTTTTTGTCTCATCTCAACCCCTCCCAACGTCGAGCCGTCGAACACTTTGAGGGACCACTTTTAGTGGTTGCAGGAGCCGGATCGGGAAAAACCAGAGCGCTTACCTATCGCATTTATCATCTCATCAACGAGCATCGCGTCGCACCCGAGAATATCTTAGCCGTTACCTTCACGAATAAAGCCGCCCGAGAAATGAGGGAACGGATCGAACGCTTATTTGCTCAAAAATTGGCACTCGATAAATACCAAAAACCTTTGGATTCTCTCACTCCAGAAGAACAAATCCAACTCAAATCTAGAGTTTATCGTAAATATACCAAACCCCTTTGGGTCGGAACATTTCACAGTCTTTGCGCCCGCATTCTACGTTATGATATCAATAAATATCAGGATGAAAAAGGGAGAACTTGGCAGCGAAATTTCACTATTTTTGATGATTCTGACGTGCAAGGGGTTGTTAAAAATATTGTTATCAAACAACTCAATTTAGATGATAAAAAGTTTGAACCGCGCAGAGTTCGCTATGCCATTAGCAATGCAAAAAATCTAGGCTTATCTCCCGAAAACTATCAAAAGGAAAATCCCGATTATCGAGGGCGCATTATTGCTGAAGTTTATAACGAATATCAATCCCAATTAGCGGCGAATAATGCCCTTGATTTCGACGATCTCATTTTGATTCCCGTTCACCTTTTTCAACAAAATCAAACGGTTTTAGATTATTGGCATCGACAGTTTTATCATGTTCTTGTTGACGAATATCAAGATACCAATCGCATTCAATACGATTTAGTGCGTTTATTGTCGATGAATGGAGAAGAAAATAAAAAGAATTGGAATTGGCAAAAACGCTCTACTTTTGTCGTTGGCGATGCGGATCAATCGATCTATTCTTTTCGCATGGCAGACTTTACCATCCTTTTAGGCTTTCAAGAAGATTTTGGCGATGGCTTATCCGATGTCAAAACCAAAACAATGGTGAAATTAGAGGAGAATTACCGATCGCGAGAAAATATTCTTCTTGCTGCCAATGCTTTGATTGAGAACAATACTCAACGCATCGATAAGGTGCTGAAAGCCACTCGAGGAGAAGGAGAAAAAATCTTCATTTATAAAGCCGATGACGACCAAGGAGAAGCACAATTCGTACTTCGACAATTGCGACGGCTGACCCAAGAAAATCCCGAATTGGGTTGGGGAAGTTTTGCCATTTTATATCGCACTAATGCCCAATCTCGTGCCTTTGAAGATGTCTTGAGAACGGAAATTCCTTATACGATTGTCGGTGGTTTGAAGTTCTACGATCGCAAAGAAGTTAAAGATGCGTTGGCATATCTGAGAGCGATCGCAAATCCTGCGGATACCGTGAGTTTACTGCGGATTATTAATACCCCTTCTCGTAGAATTGGCAAAGCAACGATTGAAAATTTAGTGAAGGCGGCTCAGGAATTGGGTGTTCCTTTATGGGAAATCCTCAGCGATGAAACTTCCGTCAATACTTTAGGGGGACGTGCAGCGAAAGCGATTAATCAATTTTCTGCGACCATTAAAACTTATCAAGAACAACTGGAAAAGGCAGAAGCTTATCATATTTTAGACGGAATTATGAAGGATTCAGGGTATGTGCAAGCATTACAAGATAAAGGCACAGAAGAGGCAAATAATCGCCTCGAAAATATTATCGAACTCGGTAACGCAGTCTTACAGTTTCAAGAAGATAATGACGAAAAAGATTTACCTGCATTTTTAGCGAATGCCTCTCTTGCTTCCGATTTAGATAACTTAGAAGATGGACAAGAAGTGGTTTCTTTAATGACTTTACATTCTGCTAAAGGTTTAGAATTTCCCGTCGTATTTATGGTAGGGGTGGAACAAGGATTGTTACCGAATGCACGTGCCATGCGGGATCCTGCGGGATTAGAAGAAGAACGCCGTTTATGTTATGTGGGAATTACTCGGGCGCAAGAGCAATTGTTCATTACCCACGCACGAGAGCGTTATTTTTGGGGATCGAAAGAACATTGTTTGCCTTCACAATTTCTCGAAGAATTACCCGAAGATTTAATCGATCGCAATATCAAAATTACCCCCTCTTCTCGTCGCAAAAAGAAAGGTCGTAAAACGGCGATCGCGCTTCCTAACGATGCCGTAACCGAAATTTGGCAAGTTGGCGATCGCGTGTTACATAATATTTTTGGGGAAGGAGAAATTACTCATGTTTTCGGTACGGGAAAAAAGACCAATATTGCCATTAAATTTCCCGAACTCGGTCAGAAAATCATCGATCCGAAAGTGGCAAAATTGGCTAAGTTAAATGAGTAGTAACAAGCCATGAAATGAGTAGAGACAAGATATGCCTTATCTCTACTATCCTAGCTCAAAACTTAGCCCAGAAATAAACAATCCACGACCATTGCTGCACATAACAGCATCATGTAGAGAATGGAATATTTGAAAAGAGATTTTGCTAAAGTTTTATCCGAGGGATTCTGTTTGAGTTGCCATGCTTTTTGCAGAAAAACAGCATTCAGAAACAATGCGATCGCGCCATAAATCCAGCCTAAAACAGTGAAAGGATAAATCAATAAGAAAGTGCAAGGAATGACCGCCAAAGTATAAAGCCAAATTTGCTTTACGGTTTCTTCTTCGCCTTTGATGACCGGCAACATAGGAATATTAACCTGTGCGTAATCATCTCGGATCATTAATGCTAATGCCCAAAAATGCGGCGGAGTCCAGAGAAAAATAATCGCAAAGAGTAAACCAGCAGCCCAACTTAAACCCCCCGTAACAGCAGCCCAACCTACTAAAGGAGGAATAGAACCGGCTGCCCCACCAATGACGATATTATGAACCGTCGATCGCTTTAAAAAGCGCGTATAAATCACCATGTAAAACCCGATTCCGGACATGGCTAAAAAGGCACTGGCTAAATTGGCAAATAGTGCTAATAAAGAGAAAGAAAGCGAACCTAAGATAATTGCAAAGATAAGGGCGTGATGAGATTGAACTCGACCCGAAGGAATGGGACGTTTGCGAGTTCGCAGCATTTCGTAATCGATATCGCGATCGTAAACGCAATTAAAAGTTTGGGCGGAAGCGGCGGCTAAGGTTCCTCCCAGCAGGACAATTAACAACAAAATCGGATCGATGCGTCCTTCCGAAGCGATCCACATGGATGCGGCGGTCGTAATTAACAATAGGGGAATAATACGAGGTTTTGTCAGTTGGAGGTAACTTTGGCAAACTTCCCGAAAATTCTCGTGGCGCGGGGATAAACTGGTTCCTAACATTCTGATACCTCTTTACAATGAGCAATGAACAATGAGCAATAAACAATGAGGACTTGAGAATTGTTCGAGATTAAGATTGGTGTTGGGTGATATTTCGGCGTGCTAGGACTGCAAACATGACGAGAACGCCTAATAATGCTGCCCCGATCGCTTGATGGGAAATGGTTAAGAGTTCTACTTGCAACCGGAAGCGATAGGTGGAAACACCGAGAAGAATTTGCAGGAGGACTAAAAGTGCGGCGGAGTTGGCTAGGGTTCGCAAGATGGGATGGAGGGCGGGAGTTCGCCAAGCGAAGACGATCGCGGCTAAGGTTGCGAGGGTGGCGGGAATGATTCCGAGCAGGTGACTATTCATGACGGTGCAAAGGTGAGAACCCCACAAGCATTGATGAAGCGCCCAACGAGAAGCCACTAACGCCCCTAATAAACTTTGTAAATAGATAGCGATCGCGGCAGTCCAACCCAAGCCAGAGAGATATTTTCCCGTTCCTGTGGCTTCGTAGGGCATCAGGGCTGCTCCCATAGACAGCAAAATACAGAAGAAGAGTAAAGCTGAACCTAAGTGAGCCGTAACAATATCAAATCGCAAGAGTTCCGTCACTGTCAGTCCGCCTAAAAGCCCTTGAATGAGGATCGATCCCAAGGCTAAGGTTGCCGCGTAAGGCACCCATCGAGGCAGTTGTGTCCGCCACCACCACGACAACCCAGCTAAAGCGATCGCGCTAAATCCGACAATCGCTGCATCCAAGCGATGAAACCATTCCAAAAAGACGCGCAGGTTCATCTGTTCAAAGGGTAAAAATTGCCCGTAACAGAGGGGCCAGTCGGGGCAAGCGAGGCCGGCATTCATGACTCGCGTGGTACTTCCCACCGCCATTAATAAAAAGGTGGCAATGGCAATTTTCCAAACCAAGCGACGAATTTGCACTTGAGGAGAGGGAGAAGCCAAGGAAGGTTTAAGAACTGATTCTGTCATACTCGTTTTTTCGTTTTAAATTCATCAATAGGGATGCGATCGCTTAGGTTTTAACAAGGGCTTTTTTGCTTGAGTTTGATGAGAGTGTACGCTCATACTCGTACAATCTTAACGAAATTCCGATGAGTTCTGGATTAACTTCAAGTATTCTTCAGATTGCTTGTTGCAAATCTTAAGAAAATGAGAAAAAATGAAATTATTTACTTTTCTTCTCATGGATTGCTGATAACTATTACTTATTCTCGAAAGCAAAAAAGAGAGAAACAAGTAAAATGTTTCTCTCATCACAGAAAACAATTCATGGGTGTTGTCAATTTGCCAATGTTTAAAAGCGTGTCAAAATATACAACAAGGCAAAGAGAATAATCCAAATGACATCCACAAAGTGCCAATAGATTTCTGCCATTTCCACGCCGGTGTGTTTGTGTTCGTGATAGTGACCGGGACGGCGCGATCGCCAAACAACTCCCAGAATGAGTAGAACTCCTACGAAAACATGCAAGCCGTGGAAGCCGGTCATGACATAAAAACAGTTAGAAAATACGTTTTCAGTCAAACCGTATCCCAAACTTAAATATTCATAAACCTGACCGCCGAGGAAAATGACTCCCATTAAAGCCGTCACGACATACCACAAGCGCAGCCCAGAAACATCATTCTTTTTAATGGCTGAATCGCCGCGATGAATGACAAAACTACTCGAAATAAGAATAATCGTGTTGATCGCTGGGAGTAAAAGTTCGACTTCTGTTCCTTCTGGCGGCCAAGTTTCTTGGGCCGAACGATAGATGAGATAAGAGGCAAATAAAGCGCCAAACATTAAAGATTCAGAAATCAAGAAAACCAACAGCCCGAAAGTCCGAAAATCATGTTCTTCGTGAGGGGCGGCTGCGGGTTTTGTTCCATTTGCAGAGGTGTCAATTGAGGTCATTTTTATTTTGGGTAATTGGTAACAGGTAATGGGTAATCGGCGATTGACAATTTCCGATTAACCCATGACCCAAACAAAATTTACTTCACTTCTTGAGAAACTTCTTGCAACATTTCTTCGACTGAGGGAACTTCTAAACCTTGCGTATCAATACCGTAGTCGTAGGGACCCGACCAAACAATGGGATCTTCGTCAAAGTTTTCGATCGCAGGGGGAGAAGTAGTTTGCCATTCTAAGGTTAAGGAGTGCCAAGGGTTGCGTCCAGCTTCTTCGCCAGCAATCCAACTCCAGATCATATTGATCATGAAAGGAATCACCGATAATCCCAAGAGAATTGCGCCATAGGTGCAAATCTGATTGATAAATTCAAATTTGGGATCGTACATGGCGACCCGTCGAGGCATTCCCTGTAAACCGAGGGAGTGCATGGGGGTAAAGGTGATCAATGTGCCGATAAAGGTCATCACAAAGTGAATTTTGCCCAAGGTTTCGTTGTACATCCGTCCGGTCATCTTGGGGAACCAGTGATACATAGCGGCGTAAACCCCAAAGACGGAACCACCGAAGAGAACGTAATGGAAATGCGCGACGACATAGTAGGTATCGTGAACGTGGAGATCGAAGGGAACCGCACCGAGGGTCACGCCACTCAGTCCCCCAAAGACAAACATGGCTAATAAACCGACGGCAAATAATAGGGGCGTTCTCAAGCGAATTTTGCCCCCCCAAAGGGTCGCCACCCAACTAAAAATCTTCACTCCTGTCGGGACGGCGACGATAAAAGTGGAGATGGCGAAAAACATCCGCATCCATGCAGGGGTCCCACTGGTGAACATATGGTGAACCCAGACAAATAGGCCGACAAAACAAATTGCCAAACTGGAGTAAGCGATCGCTTTATAACCAAAAATCGGTTTGCGGACGTGGGTGGGAATGATTTCCGACATAATGCCGAAAATGGGCAGGATCATCAAGTAAACGGCGGGATGGGAATAAAACCAAAATAAGTGCTGGTAAACCACGACATTTCCTCCCATTTCTGGGCGGAAAAAGCCGGTACCGAAGTTAATATCGAAGAACAGCAAAACCAAGCCGATCGCTAAAACTGGCGTGGAAAGAAGGGCGAGAAGAGAAGTCGCAATCATTGCCCAAACAAAGAGGGGCAACTCATCCCAGCGCATATCGGGAATTTTCAGTTTATAAACGGTGACGAGGAAATTCAGCGCCCCCATAATGGAGGAAGTCCCCACTAAAATAACTGCCAGAATCCACAAACTTTGAGCGGTATTATTGGTAATCAAACTTAAGGGGGGATAAGCCGTCCAACCTGTTTGGGAACCGCCAAAGAATAAACTCGCCAAGATTAAAATTCCGGCGGGAGGGTTGACCCAAAAAGCGATCGCATTCAAATTGGGGAAGGCCATATCCTTGGCCCCCACCATCAAAGGGAGGAGATAATTGCCAAAACCGCCAATGGCAACGGGGACGACCCAGAAAAAGATCATCATCGTGCCGTGATTGGTCAGCAGGGCGTTATAGAGGCTGGGATCGAGGAAATCTGAGTCGGCGGTGTATAATTCTGCCCGCATGAACATCGCCATCATCCCAGCAATGAGATAGAAGAAGAAAGAGAGGACAATATATTGAATGCCGATGACTTTGTGATCGGTGTTGTACCAAAAGTAGTGATACCATTTCCACGCCTCGGGATGGTGATGCCCGTTGCTCTCGTCTGGAGATGCGGGGGGGGTATTGAGGGGAATCTGTGCTTGTGCCATAAATCAGTTGAGAGTTAAGAGTTGAGAGTTGCGAGTTGGCAATTCAGGAAAATTTATCCTTTGTGGTGTGCTAAGTGAGCTAAATTGTGTCCATCAATCCCCAAGTCTTCGGCATAGAGGGAGAGGAATTCGCGATCGCTTAATTCATGGGAATTCACCGCAATGGTTTCTGCTAAGTCTGGATTTTGGGCGATTTGATTTTCTTGCACCCAGCTTGTAAATTCCTCGGGTTCGTGAACGATCACTTTTGTCCGCATGGAGCCGTGATAAGCACCGCAAAGTTCCGCACAGACGACGGAATAAGTGCCGGTTTTAGTGGCGACAAACCGCAGTTGAGATTTTTGACCGGGAATCGCATCTTGTTTCAGGCGAAATTCTGGCAACCAAAAAGCGTGAAGAACGTCTTGAGCGGTAATATTCAATTGCACGTCGGTTCCGACGGGAACGTGGAGTTCTCCAGACACAATGCCCATATTGGGATAGGTGAAGATCCAAGCGTACTGCACTCCCATAATATCGACGGTTAAATCGGGAGGTTGCAAGCCTTCAATGGGGGTTGCTCCGATGCCGTATTGAGGATTTCCTTCCGCATCAACGGCGAGTAAGGAATTCATGCGACCGAGGGGAGCATCTGCGACTTCTGTGGCATGTTGGTGGCTGTGGTGTGCCACTTGACCCACGGTATCGAATCCCCCCATTTCGTTATAGACTTGCACGCTATAAATGCCCAATCCCATGACGATAAAGGCAGGAATTGCCGTCCAAACAATTTCTAAGGGTAAATTGCCTTGGTCATAAGCGGCATCGGTTTCATCGCCCTTGCGATAGCGGAATTTGATCAGGGCAAAAACAATGGCTCCTTCGACCAGTAAGAAGAGTGCTGTGCCGATCGCGACCATCAGGTTGAAAAGATTATCAACTAAGGGGGCTTGTTCGGAAACCTGCACGGGGAGCAACCCATTATTTTGACCGTACCAGACGGATATTCCTGCTACGGCTAACCCTACAGTTAGGGTAATGAAAGAACCGGGGACTGTCTCTTTCTCTTTTGCCATAAGTAATCTTTCCTCTGGTTGCTATTAAGAGTTAAACGAAATTTATACATACACTGTTTTCTATGAAAGCACTGGCTCGAGCAGTTGGCTTGAAGCTACTAAATGTCTTAACAACCCTTTCCGGTTGATGGGGAATCTAAAAAAAAACGAAAATCATTGCGATCGCTGTTCGTTCCGTTTTTTCACAGTTTGGTATAGAGGTTTACAGTGTAATCGTGAGGAAATGAGTCACAAACAATCCTTCATAAGGAAATAAAAGAAGAGATAAAAATCTATCAATTGTCTCTAATTCATTGCCGATTACCTAAGATGGATTTTGGGGAAATTTACACTTAATTTCAATTTCAAAGTTTGCTTCTGCGGATCCTTCTGTCAGAATGGGAATTCCGGTTTTACCACCGATATTCATGCCAAATTTCAGGGTAATTTCTTCGATTTCTGTTCCTGCGATATTTTTGAAAGCACCGATCGCATATTTTGTATAGTGCTATATTACCAACCTGCTAAATTTGCAGGGATGAGCGATCGCTGTAACGGGATTCGCTGAAAAGAACAACGAGGAAAACTAAACCTTGGAAAACTAATACGGTGGCATCGGGAAGGCCGTGCGATCGCTGCAAAATTCCTCCACTGGCAAGGATACCGCCTAAGAGAATCGCCACTAATGCCGCCGCTATGGGGTTTTGACGGGCAACAAAGGCGACCAATATTCCCCCATACCCGTAGCCCACCGTGAGAGACTCGTTGGCTCTCCCGTGGACGGCGGCAACCTCCACCATCCCCGCCAGTCCCGCACAAGAACCCGCTAAAAAGCAAATGATTAGTGTGAGTTTGCCTACAGGTAAGCCGGCAATTTTCGCCGCTTGCGGATTTCCTCCAGTCGTGCGGACGGCAAAACCAAAAGGAGTGCGTTGAATGAGAAAATAAGCGATCGCACAAGCAATCAGTCCGTAAATTAAACCGTAATGAATGCGGGTACCTGGAATTTCTCCTAGACGGTTGATGGCGGCGAGAGGAAAGGTGGAGGGTTTGTTGAGAGAACTGGGATCGCGTAAAGGCCCTTCCACTAATTGATTGAGCAAGGCGATCGCAATATAATTCAGCAATAAACTACTGATAGTTTCATTGACTCCGCGATAGTGTCGCAGTCCTCCCGCGATCGCAATCCAAATGCCCCCAAAACTCATCCCTGCCAATGCCATAGTAATTTGAACCATAAGAGGGGGCAGATTATCTGCGATCGCAAGTCCGGTAAGAATAGCTCCTAACCCTCCCATCACTAATGCCCCTTCATTGCCCACGATCGTCAGTCCTAAACGGGCGGGTAAAACCGTACATAAGGCACTCAGCATCAAAGGAGAGGCGCGAATTAAGGTATTTTGCCACGAACTCCAGCGACCGAATGCAGCTTTGTAAATTGACCCGTAAACGGCAAAAGGATTAGCTCCAGCAAAGGTGCAGAATATCCCAAATAGGACTAAGGCAAAAGCGATCGCGGCGATGGGAATGAAAATTGTTTCTAGATGTTGGCGGGAAATCATTGAACTATCAATCAACTAGATTTGATATAATCGGGATGGTTCTTGTAAAATAGGGCAAACTCATGAAACTTTCTACGGCACTTATTTCTGTCCCAGACTATCGTGAAAATCCCAGTCCACCTACGGATTTGCTGATTACCGATTACCCATGATAAAAACTCACGTTGATATCCAAAAAGTTCAAGAACCGATTACCAGCGCATCACCAGCAGTGCGAGAAATTATCGAACGAGTGCTGAAATTAGAAAAAGAAAAACTATATCAGCGCCGACCTCGCAATATTAACGATGATATTCTCAAAATTGTCAAAGAAACCATTCAGTAAAGCCCAAAAACAAATAACCAATGAAATTAATTTCTTTGAAACTGTGTAACTTTCGTCAATTTTATGGAAAAACTCCCACAATTAAATTGGCGAGTGGAGACAAAAATACAACAGTGATTCATGGTAACAATGGAGCAGGAAAAACGACATTGCTCAATGCCTTTACATGGGTACTTTATGAAAAATTTACGGCTGCCTTTGCTTTTCCAGAGCTTTTGATCAATCAACGCGCCATTCAAGAAGTGAAGATCGGGACATCGGTAGAATGTCACGTTGAACTTTATTTTGAACATGAAGATAAACGCTATCATTTAAAGCGACAATGCTATGCTTGTCGCGATCGCAATGATAAAATTCAATACAATCAAAGTACATTGTTTCTGCGAGTTGGCAAAGAGGATGGACGTTGGGTTTGTCCCGATCAACAAGTCGAGGATATTATCAGTCGCATTCTTCCGGAAAGTTTACACCAATATTTCTTTTTTGATGGCGAACGAATTGACCATTTCTTCCGCTCCGATCGCGCTAACAATATCGCCGAAGATACGAAAGAATTATTAGGGGTTAAAGTTCTCGATCGCGCGATTGACCATTTAAAAGTCGTCAAGCGAAAACTCCAAGATGAATTAAAATCAATCGGCGGCTCTGAAATTAGAGATTTACTCAAACAACAAAATAAACTGGAAAAAGAAAGCGATCGCTTCACTGAAAAACAAGAAGAACTCAAACAGAAACTCTCTCTCTATACAGATTTCAAACAAAAACTCAGCCAGCAACTCCTACAATTAAGTGGGGCAAAAGACCTACAAAAATTAAAAGATAAATTAGAGAAACAAGAAAAAACAATTCGTAAAAATCTCGGACAAGCAAAAGCAGAACTAAAGCGCTTAATTTCCAGTAATGGCTATACTGTTTTAACACCGAAAATTAATACACAATTCAAAGAAATTGTCAAGGATTTGCGCGATAAAGGAGAACTTCCTTCTGGGATTAAACAACGTTTCGTAGAGAATCTCTTAAACCAAAAACGCTGTATTTGCGGGACAGAATTACTCGAACAAACCTCCAACTATCAAGAGGTCTTGACATGGATGAATAGAGCAGGAATGGCAGATGTCGAAGAAACGGCTATTCGTTTAGAAGAAGGAGTCAAAGAGTTAGAAAAACAAATTCCCGAATTTTGGCAGAATGTCGATCGCACTCAAGCGCAAACCGATCGCGATCGCCGAGAATTAGCCAGAGTTGAAAACGAACTCGACGATCTCAAGCAAAAACTGCGAACGTATCCCGATGAAGATATCCAAGATTTACAGAAACGCTTAGATGAAACCGAAGACACGATCCGCGAACTCACTTTAGACCAAGGAGCCACCCAACAAGAATGCGATCGCCTCGCCAAAGAATTAACGACTTTAGAAAAACAAATTAGCAAGCAACAATTAAAAGTTGAAAAACAAACCCTCGCACAACAGCGTATCGCAGCCACACAAGATGCGATCGCGCGACTGATCGAAGTGCGATCGCGTTTAGAAAAACAATTTCGCTTATCCCTAGAACAACGAGTCCAAGAGATTTTCAGTGATATTTCTTTTACTCCTTACCTTCCCCGTCTGAGTTCGGAATACGAACTCACATTAATTGAAAATACTTCTGGAATTGCCCGATCCGTTGCCGCATCCACGGGAGAAAATCAAATTCTCAGTTTATCTTTTATTGGCGGTATTATCGATCGCGTGCGCGAGTGGAGTCAAAACACCACACTGATGGGGCCCGATAGCAGCACCTTCCCAATTGTTATGGACTCTCCTTTTGGTAGTTTAGACGAAATCTATCGCCGACAAGTCGCCCGATCCATTCCTCAACTTGCCAACCAACTCATTATCTTAGTCACAAAAACTCAATGGCGCGGCGAGGTTGCCATAGAAGTTCAGAATTCTATTGGCAGAGAATATGTCTTGCTCTATCATTCTCCCAAACCCGATTGCCAAGAAGACGCGATCGCGATCGGGGGGGTTGACTATCCCCTTGTCAAACAATCGTCAGAACCTTACGAATATACAGAGATCGTAGCAGTCCCATCAAATCTGGCTGTATGAGGGTTTAGGGCAAGGAAAACGGGAAACACTTTACCCGATCGATTACCAATTACCCATGACCCATGACCCAATTTATCTAACTGAAGCGCTTTTTCCGTCGTCTGGCGATCGCCTTGCGTTTCTTTTTTTCTTGAGGGGTTTCAAAATGGCGCAGGCGCTTCATATCTGCGAAAATTCCAGCTTTAGATACTTCTCGTCGAAAACGGCGTAATGCTGATTCAATTCCTTCGTTTTCACCAACGGTGACTTGAGTCATTCGGATTCCTCCTAAACTATTGAACAATTTAATTTTATTATGGCCGATGAAAGTTGGCCAAGTCGCCTTGAAAGGCAACTTAGCTAAACAAACTTTCTTTAAATTTTATTGCATCGCTTTTTAAGTGGCGTTTTTGAACACCAAGCGCTTAGGATTCTCGAGGCCTTGCTTTATTGACCTTTAATACTCGGCCGAACCACTCAGCACCGTCAAGCTCTTCTATTGCCTTGTCTTCGTCGCCCTCATTTTCTAGTTCGACAAACCCAAAGCCCCGAGGGCGACCCGTTTCCTTTTCCGTGGGAAGGTAAACCCGCTTAACAGTGCCATATTCGGCAAAGGCGGATTCTAGTTCTTCTTGAGTTACGCTGTAAGCGAGATTTCCCACATAAATTGACATCGATCGTGTATCTCCAGAATCAAACCAAACCAAAAAGAAAGAAACCAAGATTCAGAGAGTAGTCTGTTTTTGAGATCCCAGACTTTTCTACCGATTCTAAATTTCCATTCTCTAGCGTAGCATAGAAATCTCCAGAGAGCCGATGAAATATGAGAGATGAGAGAAAAAAAGTAATGATGCGATCGCGATCGCAAGGGGATTTCGTTCACTATAATGGTTGCAGGCTGAATTGCATCTCACTCATCAAGTTCTCTGTCTTATCAAGTTCTCTGTTTCTATAAAAAATTATGAAACGCCAATCCTTATCGATTCTTACAGGTATGAGTCTGGTTTTAGGCTTGGGGATCGCCCCGGTTTTCCTTGGGCAAGAAAGCCTCGCACAACAAGCGCCAATCCGCCATAATTCAACAACGGAAGGCTTTCAGGGTAATGAGAGCGATCCTTTGTTTGGAGAAGGAGGGGACAATTTTAATCCTTTCGAGTTAATTCATAATGCTAACTTTAGCAATGGGCGATCGCTAGGACAATTCCAACAAGACACCCAACGCCAATTAAATCGGGCAAGTGAAGACTTTCGCCGCCAACAACTCGAACTCATTCGACAACAGCAGCTTAACGCTCAACCCGAACCGCCGACAACCGAACTAGACACGGAAAGCTAAAATCACAAAGGACGCAAATCAGATTTGCGTCCTTTATTTTCCAATCAGCGATCGCTAATGGATACGGTTGTTATTCTCGCCTATTTTAATTTTTCCGCTCGTCAAGATAGGTATATTGCTCTGATTAAAACGCTAGCCTCTTTGGATCGACAGGTCGATATAATTCTAGTTTGTTATGGTTTAGATCCCGATCGCATTGCTCCCTCTCAGAACCTTAAAATCATTGAGATTCCTTTTGCTTCTGTCGTTTGGCAAAAAGAAAGATTCTATAATATTGCCTTATCGCATTTACAGAAGAATCATCAATATATCGTTTGGGCTGACGCTGATATTATTTTTAATAATAATTGGCAAGAACAGTTAAAAGAAAAACTGGAAAGCGCTCGACTGATTCAACTCTTTAATCGAGTAGAAGATATAACCCTTGAGAAGGGAAGTTTTGTTCCTACTGGCTCGATCCGAAAATCTGTTGTCGAGAGTTGCGATCGCGATATTACTCTTCGTGACTATTTCTCTCAAAGCGGTGTTAGTTTAAAAATTGGTTGTAATCCCGGTTTTGCATGGGGAGCAAAAATAGATACAGTAAAACATCTAGGTTTTGCCGATTTTATGATCTTAGGAAGCGGTGACAAGGCTTTATTCGCATCGGCGATGGGATATCACCCCACTTTTTTGCAAGCACTTTCTTTGAATCCCAGATTATCTCGTCTATTTAATTCTTGGGGAGATCGGGTTTTTCAGACTATTAATGGACAAGTTTCTTGCCTAAAAAACAAAATTTATCATCTTGTTCAAGGGAATTATCAAAATCGTCGTTATAGTAATCGCTACCAAATTATTCAAGACGATCGGTTTGCGATCGATGATTACCTGAGAATCAATGAGAATGGAGCATGGCAATGGCAAAATGAAGAGAACGAATATGCTATCAGAATCAGGAATTACTTTCGAGAAAGAGGAGATTAAAACCTTTGAATATTGTTTTTTACGGAACTTCTGGCTGGTTTGAGAATGAATCCGGTTGTACCAGTTGTACGGGAGTCTTTATCGATAATAGAGATATTGTTCTGTTTGATTTAGGAACAGGAATTCGCCGCTTAGATAGAGAAAGTATTCGCAATAAAAATGTAACTGTTCTGCTTTCACATCTCCATTTAGATCACTGTTATGGATTGCATATTTTACCAATGTTTCAACCTGCCTCCTTAACTCTTATTATCCATGAAGCGCTTAAGACTTATTTAGAAACTTTATTTTCTTATCCTTTTATGAAACCGAGCCATCAACTCGGATTTCCGGTTCATATTTGCTCGGTTGACAATACAACTATTGATTTTGATGGATTTACCATCAAGACAAGAGCATTAAAACATAATACTCCAGTGATTGGCGCTCAATTGCAGCTTAAAAACACCTCTATCAGTTATTGTGTCGATAGCACATTATGTCACGCTCTCCTCGATATAACCCAAGATTGCGAGACTCTTATTATCGAATCTAGCCCTCTTGCAGGAAAGAAAACCAATGGATTTCATTTGACTTTAGAAGAGTTAAAAGAAATCATTACTGCAACTCATGCTCAAAAGATTGTCATTACTCATTTTGGCGTATTAAAGTATCCAGATCGCAAAAACAGAACATTACTCTTTGATTCTATCAAACATTGTCATGATAATATTATTATGGCCTACGACGGTCTCGTTATTCAAAATTGATTCATGGAAAATCAGCAAAATCAACATTGTATTATTATTGGTGCAATGAAATGCGGGACGACTTCATTATTTCATTCTTTATCTAAACATTCCTCATTGATTACCGCATCGAAGGTGAAAGATACTCAATTTTTTGTCGATCGCGATCGAGGAGGGAATTGGGACATGGGGCTTAGCTGGTATTTAAAAATGTTTCCTCAAAGTACGGGAATCAAGCTAGAAGCCTCGACTCACTATGCAAAATATCCAGATTATCCCGGCATACCAATGCGGATCGAAAAACTTTTAAAAAATGTTAAATTAATTTATCTCGTTCGCGATCCATTACAAAGAGCAATTTCTCATTTTTTCCATAACTTATTGGTCGATCGCGAGCCATTAGAGATCGATCGCGTATTTTCAACGATTCCCAACAAATATCTAAATTATAGTAATTATGCTTGGCAGTTATCACAATACTATCAATATTTTCCTCGAGACGATATTCTCATTATCAATATTGTTGAAGAAAAATATCGAAAAAAATCACTAGAAGCATTAAAGCATTTTTTGGGAATCGAGAATGATAGCGATCGTTTCTTTTTAGAATATACTAATACAATGCAAGAGAATTTTATGAAAGCACAGAAAAATATAAAGATTCCCGCAAATTTTATGGATTTTTCAGAGAACAACATTCAACGCGCTCTAAACTTTGGCTTAAGACATAAAACACTTCATAAAATGATTCAAATTTGTACTAAAAATGCAATAAATTTTCAAAAATACTACCCTTTTTCGATCGACTGCTGGCTAGAAAAATATCCAACTTACCTCTCTTATTCTGAATACAAAAAACTCTAAAATATATAAAATATTTATGACGAAAAAAGTAATCTATTATCCTGAAATTACACTCCACGATCTGGATGCAGGAACTGTTATTGCTTATCCATTATCTGAAGGAAACCATGCTTATTATGCAGTCCCAAGTTTTCTAATTATTGGCGCACAGAAATGCGGCACTCGCGAACTCCATACTTGGCTCGATCTTCATCCCAATCTCAAAGGCGCACCTGAAGAATGCCACTTTTTTGATGAAGTTATAGATATGGAAAACGAATGGATTCGTTATCTTCTCAATCCTGCTTATTTGTTATCGAAAGACAAGCATCAGTTTTTATCGCGTTCTCTCCAAACATTTGAGAAAACGCCAGCTTATTGGGATAAATATAATCGCAATTTAGCCATTCCCAAATTGATTTCGCGAATGATGCCTTCAGGGAAATTTATTGTTTTATTGAGAAACCCAACCCTACGCACTTACTCAGCTTATCAAATGGGAAAAGCTGCACAAGAAGTTATCGGATCGATTCCTGAATATGTGAATACCGATTTTGTCTCCTTAATTAAAAAACGACTATCAGCAAAAGAAGCAAATTCTTGCGATCGCTTGTTAAGTATTGGACATTATGCCTTACATTTAGAAACATGGTGGCGATATTTTCCGCGCGATCGTTTATATATTGTCTTATTAGAAAACTTTCAACGAGATCCATTTCAAATGATGGATAAAATCCTTGCATTTCTCAAATTACCGCCTTTTGATTATCAACCTTTAGCCGAAAAAAATAAACGTGATTTATGGGTGATTCGAGGACGGTCTTCAAAAGGAAATACCCAGCCATATAAACCCATACCCAAGGAAGCAAAAACATTGTTAGATGAGTACTATGCACCTTGGAATCAAAAACTGAGAGATTTACTGCCTTCTCTCCATATTCCGTGGTGATAGGCTCAACAGATTAACATGAAGCCAATTTTACTCGATCGCACCGATGAAAGCCTTTAACTCAAAACCTTTGCCTTTTCTGTTCGATCGCGACGGAGATTCTTCTCTGGTGCGATCGCTATCATATTTTGCCAACAATTCCCCTTGCGATCGCCCATCGCTCTTCTTTTAGTACTGTTTGCTCGAGACATTTTGGGTTTATTTGATATAGAAGCATCCATTGCGAGGAAAAATCCGGATTTCTCGAATCTTTTTAAAATCGAGATTGCTGGGGAAAAGTAACAGGAAAGTACTGACTCCGAATGCTGCTTTGACCTTCAAATTCAAAGGGATTCTGATGTTTTTTTTTGCTGACCAAGAGAGACAGAGGAAACCATCAATCTCCTGATTTTTCTCGTATGCTCAAGCTGAGAAAGAGTAATTGATAAAGACCATTTGTGTAATGAAAACTAAACCCATGAATGAGAATAATTCCGCACCTGCGATCGCAGACAAAAAAAACAACAATCTCCCCAAAGCCAGTCAGAAAAAGAAAAAGAAGAAAAAACGCAAGCAAGAGAAGAAAACTAAGCTCAAAACTTCAGAACGAAAGATGAAGAGCAAGAACGCCGTTTTCAATCTCGTACCACAGATCCGGCTCGTCGTTGGAAACTTAGCCCGATGGATTTAGAATCGCGCGATCGCTGGGTGGAATATTCTCAAGCTAAAGATGTCATGTTTGCCCATACCAATATTCCCGAAGCACCTTGGTTTACGGTAAAAGCAGATGACAAAAAACATGCTCGTCTCAATTGCATCAGTCATTTTCTCAGCAAGATTCCCTACATTGATATGACCCCTAAACCCCTAGAACTTCCTCCTCGCAAAAGCGCTCCTCAAAACTACATTCGTCCCCCGCTCAACGAGCAGTTTTTTGTTCCTCAATTGTATTAAACTACGAGACCCGAACCTTAAATACAAAAAACTGAGGGAGCATTCTCTCTCAGTTTTTCAGAAAACTGCACGATCGCATCCTCTAAAAGGTGCTGGATGTAACTGTTTCCGGAACGAGAAACGCATTGGCAGAGAGTTTGCTAACACTCTCCAACCCTGCCGCTTGCAGCAATTGTTGCCAATCTTGCGCGATCGCAGCATCCGTGGGATTTTCTTGATAGGCCAGCGCCAATTGATTTAACGCCCCATACCAAATCGAGTTCTCGGCCAAAAGGCGAGCTTTGTCGCGAGCCGATTTACCGGACAATTGCGCGGCCATTTCTCCAGAAACGGGAACGCGGCGAATCCAACTTTCTAACACCAAGGCTTCATCAGTTTCGTCGTACATCGTCACGATCCAATAATAATCGCGCCCTTCAACTAACAAATTTTCTCCTTTCTCGTTCGTTTCGGGAATGGCAATGCGGAGAATTCCCTCAGCCCCAGAAACCTCATACTCGGCGGCGTGAACCACGCGATCGCTTGCATCGATGAGTTCAAACTGGAGATCCCGGGTTTTGTTCTCCTTCCCTTGGGGCAAATAAACAAAAACAGAAGTATTATCCGCCACTGTCACGCCAAAATTGGCCGCCGGTACTAATGCTGTCAATTCCAAAGAACCTCCACCATTGCGAGTCCCGCCAGCTTGTCTGCGATCGGGAGCGCCCAAATTAGCAGGAGGGGTAAAATTAGCATTGGTCCACTGGCTGGGAATGCTCTGAGCTAATAATTCTCCCGTTGGGGCGATCGCGCCAGATAATCCGGTTAATAAAGCCGTTCCCACGGCCAAACCCAGAGCGGGAAAAAGACGAGATGTTAAAAAACGCATAATTTGCTTATCCTGATAACGCGTAATGTATAAGATGAGTATTTGCCCGTTGCACCCCGATAGAAATCCAATATAAATCCGATGAGATGAGATAAGATAGTCCCGTTCTTTGCTGTAGATGCTCTTTCCTGCCCTCGAGTTTCATTGTTATTAAAACCTTTAAAAGTTCATCCCGAGCATTGAGATCGGTCTGGATTCTGTTAAGTTAATCGATCTGAGACAATTCAATCGAAGACGAGACATCATCAAAAACCCAATCGTGACTCCTTGACCTTCACCGAAATCCAAAATGATTCCAGATCCGCCTATCTCTGTTTTACCTCATCTGGCTCAAAAGTCCAGAACTATTCGCCCGATCGCGGCGGCTTCTATTCGCGGCATTGCTTTCCAAGGGGAGATGCTCTATGCCTTAGATGCCACCAATGGCTACTTGCTTAAGATAGATCCCGCCACGGACGATACGACAATTCTCAACCATCATTGCTGGCAAGATTTTGTCGGAGCAACAGGATTGGCGATCGCGGAAGATACGCTTTGGTTTACTCGCAATGAAGATGTTTATTTTTGTTCTTTAAGCGAAGGCCTTCAGCCTCATCGTTTTATCAGCCTTTATCATCCTGCCAATGGCATTGCGGTCTTAGATTCTACGATTTATGTGACTTCCATGCGCGAGGGTTGTATTTTTATTTTCTCCCGAGAAACGCGGCGAGAAATTACGCGCTTGTTTCTACCGGGAATCGGGGTCGAAAATATTACTGTCAAAGGAGAAGAATTGTGGTTGTGCGATGATGACGAACAAAGTGTTTACTGTCTCGATCGCGCCACGGGAGCATTAAAATTTAGCGTTTTAACGCCTTTTGAAAATCCGACAGGACTGGCATTTCATGCCGATTCTGCATCAGGAAAAGACATGCTTTACGTCGCTTATGCCCACGAGGAACCCTATATTCGCGACAACCCCAACGCCCACCCCAATCACGAATTACAGTATCGCGATCGCACTTTTATTCATCCTCTTTATTTCCATTACCATCCCGAGGAAAACTTTGCTCGGTCTAATGGGTATTTAGTGGAGATGTCTTACACCGAAGAATTATCCCCCCTCGATCCGATCGAACTGCAAGATTTAGAATGGCGTATTGCTCTCCCCGCCGAAACCCAACGGCAGAAAGTGCGAAAAGTCGAACCCATTGGCTTGCCTTTTGAAGAAAGAATCATCGACGGCCAGCGTATCGCCGTGTTTAAATTCGAGAAATTGACCTCAGACCAGCGCTATATTTTTGGTTGGAAAGCCCTCTTAGAAGTTTGGGGTATCAAGTATCAATTCGGACCGAAAGACGGGGAAAACGTGCCGGAAATGCCCTCAGAATATTGCGATCGCTATCTGGTCGATAATGATAATTTGGCCATGGATAAAGAGATCATTCAACGAGCCGCCAAAGATGCGATCGATGGTGAAACCAATGTTTTGCGGAAAATGTATAACATTCGCAATTATGTTTACGATCGCCTTTCCTATGGTATCAAACCCCATATTGATACTCCCGATGTGGCTTTAGCAAGGGGAGTGGGATCGTGCGGCGAATACTTGGGGGTTTTACTGGCTTTGGCGCGGTTAAATGGCATTGCTTCCCGCACTGTCGGACGCTATAAATGTCCCAGCAAACCTTTAGAACAATCCCTCCCTCTCGAACCGGATTTTAATCATGTTTGGATGGAGTTTTATCTCCCCGGTTTTGGTTGGTTGCCGATGGAATCCAACCCCGATGATATTAACGAAGGGGGACCTTATCCCACTCGCTTTTTTATGGGTTTGGCTTGGTATCATGCGGAAATGGCTAAAGGCGTTCCCTTTGAAAAATTATACATTCAAGATACTCCCATTTCCAAGGAAAAAGTTTCCATTGGAGAGTTAGCCATCAATCACGTCCGCTTTACCATTCTGGATGAATTAGATCCAAATAATTATTAGTTGTTGGTTATTGGTTGTTGGTTACTCCTCTCTTAGGAAATTTTTGGGTTAATTTAACTCATCGCTAATAACCATTCAATTTATCTCAATGGGTTCTACGGGAGGGGAGTTATTGGGAGTTGTCTCAACTGGGTTTTCAGGAGGAATTACTTCTGCTTCTGGTTGACAGCCTTGTTCTGAAATCGTACCATCGGGCATGGCTGCACTACATAAATTAGCATTGCTTAAATCCGTTCCAAAAAGAAATGCACCTCTTAAATCGGCAAATTCTAAGGTTGCATTGCTCAAGTCGGCATCGCTCAAATCTGCTTTTCTCAAGTCAGCACCACTGAGGTCGGCCTGACTCAAATTCGCCTTTTGCAAGCGGGCTAAAGTTAAATTGGCCCGGGTTAAATTCGCCTCTTGTAATTGTGCGCGATCGAGAGTTGCTCGATTGAGATCGACATCGGTTAAATTAGCTTGAAATAATGAGGCATCATTGAGATTTGCTCCTCCGAGTAAAGCACCAGTTAAATCAGCTTCAATGGCTGTTATTTGTGTTAAATTCGCTTGAAATAAATCGGCACCAATTAATTTTGCTTCTCGTAAATCCGCATGGCTTAAGTTACTGCTGCCGAGGTTTGCTCCTCGTAAATCGGCATATCTCAAACTTACAAATCTTAAGTTTGCTTCTTCTAGATTACTGCTTCTTAAATAAGAACGTTCTAAGTTTTGACCTCTCAAATCGGCACCGATCAAATTGCAACGTTCGCAATCTCTCGTCTCGATTAATTGTTGAGAATTGGCCTCAACAATTTTACTGGCATCCATGTCGGCAGGATCCGCAGAGAAAAAGCGATCGGGTTTAACCGTTTGGGCAGAAGTTTTAGAGTAAAGAGTAAAGAGTAAAGAGTAAAGAGTTAGACATGAGAGTTTTACGATCAGTTGTAAATATTTTCTGTTCATTTTTCTGCTAAAGTTGATTATTTTATATTGCAAGAAACTATCTTTTATTTGTTATCAGTTATCGGCAAGGCAAAAACTAATAACAAATAACCAATTCTATTTTGCTGAATAGAAAGCAATCTCAGCAACATCGCGAATTCCAGTAATGCCTTGTCCGATGAATAAAAGCAGGGCGAAACTATTGAGAGCAATATGAAGCCTGCGCCATGCTAAAGAGCGATCTTTATAAATTTCTGGCACGATCGCTAAGGAAATGACCATGAAAATTGCGGCAAATAAACCGTAGTAATAGTGCGACCAGTACCACTCATTGCCACGGCGAAAAATCCATTCCTGAGAGCCAATAATAATCAATCCCATGCTGGTTAAGGTTGCAAAAAGAGCGCGCCAAAGTTTGGGTTTGGCACGATAGAGTAAAATCAGAGAAATTAATGTAAATACAAAAACGAGAATCAAGAAAATGCCCCGAAAAGGTGCTTCAGCCATTAAATTTTTGCCGATAAATCCTTTGGCGATCGTGGGGTGAGCAAATCCGATTAGAGATAAAACAACGACGCTTCCTGCCAGCCAACGACCCATTTTAACGTGTTCGAGACCGACGGCGGGGGGGATCTTACTTTTTGCTCCTGCTGCCGCTTGCAGGCGACGCTGGCGCGTTTGTAGGGAAAAATAGGTGACAATCCCAATCAGGGGAAACACCCAAATTACGGCTAACATGGGGTGAATCCAAGTCGTGAGAAGTTCGATATTCATTGTTTGGTTCTCTTGGAAACAATCGATTCTGTCGGCATTGTATTATAAGGGGTTGAAAATTGAGCTAGAAAATATCGATATTGTGAACTTCTCCAGACAAAAAATTCCGATTTTGACCTGTTTCAAGTTTTGTAACAAAATTTTACGCTTGCGATTCTGGAATGAGATGAGATACGCGATCGCACGGCTTTGGAATAAAATAGTTAAGATAGCGATCGCAAATATAAAGTACAATCGAATTTTCATATTATTTTTACGATTCCAATTTCGGTATTGCGAGATGTTAATCTTTCAACAATACTGACCACAGAAACTAACGGTCAAATTGTAACTTTACCTGTTTCTAAACTCTTCGATCGCGGCGAATCTCGTCCAGATAATGCGCGTCCTCTTGAATTTGGTCGGCATCATTGCGATTTAACTCTCACATCCAGCGCAAAATCCGTCACTTCCGCCGCCATGATATCAATTTGATAATCTCCCGATCGCGGCGCTTCCACCTCCCATAACACCACCTTTTCCGCCTCTTCCATCAATTGCCCATTGGGATAGTGAATATTCATCGTCGCGCGACCGGACTGCATTTCCGCCGATAAGGTTTGCCCCTGTTCCACAAAGACCAAATAACGTTTAACGCGATCGGGGGAAGTCGTACCAAACAATTGTATTTTCGACCCTTCAATATTTGGCGAAACCTCTACAGGTTCAACATCATAGCGAGGTTGTTGGGCTTGGGGTGAAGGAGAGGGCGAAGGAGAAGGCGAAGGAGATGGGGGAGAGGGTTCAGGGGTAAAGACAGGATCGGGGCTGAATTCTGGTGTCGGTTCGGGTTTGGGAGTCGGAGAAGGCGTGAACTCTGGTGTCGGTTCGGGTTTGGGAGTCGGAGAAGGCGTGAACTCTGGCGTGGGGTCGGGTTTAGGTTGCTCGGGGTCGGTCAGCACCAAAGTTAAACGATAGCGATAATTATTTTGCGGAACATTGGGGATCGCCACCAGTTCGATCGCATATTCCCCTGTTTCCGGTAACTTTCCTTCCCAGCTTTGCACATTTTCCGTATCAGAACTTAAACTACGCCCTCGCGAGTTCAAAATCGTCATCCATACGCCCCCACTTCTCGCGATCGCTTCCAAAGTTTGTCCTTTTTGCGCCGAAAACTTATAGCGCACCCGATCCTTCTTTTTCCCTAACGAATATCGTTCGCTAAACGGTTGACCCACAGAAAGCACGATGCTGCGTTCGGAAAGTTGCGGCGGCTCTGGGGTGGGCGTAGGAGAAGGGGAGGGAGAGGGAGAAGGAGGAGATGAGGAAGGCGGTACAATCGTTTCTTCAACTTGAGGCGATCGCGATTTCAGCCACCACGTCACCAAACTCCACGACCCTACCCCTGTCACCAAACTAATAACGAGGGTCATCCCCAAAAAAAATAAAGGATCGAGACGGCCTTTTTGGGCTTGAGGAACAGTGGTTTTTGGAGTTGCTGCTTGAGTTTGCGATAACGGTGTTGGCTGCGTTCCTCCCACTGCAACCGTTGCCATTTGGGACAGTTCTGCGGTAGGCGGTTGGGTCAGGACGAAATCTCCCTGTAATGACTGCAAAACGGCTGTTGCAGAAGGATAACGATCGCCGGGTCGCTGGCTCAACATTTTCTTTAACACCAGTCCCAAGCGATCGCTCATCTCAACCCATTGTCCCCAATCCCACGCTAAATTCTCCTCATCGAATAAATCCCTCGGTTCGCGTCCCGTCATCAACACCACCATTGTCGCGGCCAAACTGTAGAGATCGCTGCTGGGATACGCTTCCCCGCGTTGGAACTGTTCGCTGGGAGAATAACCGATTTTACCCACCACCGTTGCTCCTTGAGGACGTTGAGGAGACTGAATCAAAGTGACTAATTCTTTGACCACCCCAAAATCAATCAAAACCGGCAAGCGATCGCTTTCCCGCACAATGATATTTTCCGGAGAAATATCTCGATGAATAATCCCTTCCCCGTGGAGATAATCCAAAACCGGGAGAATTTGCTCTAATAACTGCCCCACCTCCGCCTCAGAAAAGAGGGTATTTGTATTCAGACGCGCTCTCAACAATTCCCGCAGAGTTTTCCCTTCAATATAATCCTGTACCAAAAACCAACTCCCCTTTTCTTCAAACGTGGCGCGAAATTGAGGAATCTGAGGGTGTTGTAAATGGTACAGAGTTGCCCCTTCCCGTTGAAATAATTCTCTCGACTTCGCAAGAATTTCTGGTGACGAGCGATCGGGGATAATTTCTTTGAGGGCGCACAATTCGTTAAAACGCCCCGTATCTTCCGCGAGATAGGTGCGGCCAAACCCTCCTCGACCCAAAATTTTTTTCAGGCGGTAGCGTTGATTTAAGAGCTTATCGGGCGTGAATGACATGGGGCTAGAAATAGGAGGAAATTTTCCGGATAGGATCGAGAGAATTTACGGATATCTCTGTTTAAATTTTGCATCCTTCCGTGCAGTTTGGGCTAAAAATGACCCAGAATTTCCCCGCAACATCAGGAAAGTTATTAGGATGCTTGAAGATTTCCCCGCAAATTCCCTAACATTATCTTTAGATTTTCATCTTTATCTAATCTTTAACAAACTTTCGTTTTCTTTAAAAAAATAAATTCTCTTATAGCATAATCGGAATGGTAAGATTGCGAAGAAATGAGGTTCTTTTAATTTGCCGTGAGCCGTATTGCAACTGTTAATCTTCAGCCAATGCTGACCCCCCTTTCCGATAATAATCGCCTTCGGCTATTTTCGGGTTCGGCGAATATTCCGCTCGCGCAGGAAATTGCTCGCTATTTGGGGATGGATTTGGGACCGATGATCCGCAAGCGTTTTGCTGACGGAGAACTCTACGTCCAAATCCAAGAATCGATTCGAGGGTGCGATGTCTACTTAATTCAACCCTGCAGCCATCCCGTTAACGATCGCTTGATGGAATTATTGATCGTGATCGATGCCTGTCGCCGAGCTTCGGCCAGACAAATCACGGCGGTAATTCCCTATTATTGTTATGCGAGAGCCGATCGCAAAACTGCCGGACGAGAATCGATTGCAGCGAAATTGGTCGCCAATTTAATGACGGAAGCGGGGGCCGATCGCATTGTGGCGATGGACTTGCATTCTGCTCAAATTCAAGGGTATTTTGATATCCCCTTCGATCACGTTTACGGTTCTCCCGTCATCTTGCAATATCTGCAAAGTAAAAATTTACACGATCTGGTGGTAGTTTCTCCCGATGTCGGTGGGGTCGCCCGAGCGCGGGCTTTTGCCAAGAAGTTAAATGATGCCCCTCTCGCCATTATTGACAAGCGCCGTCAAGCTCACAATGTTGCCGAAGTGATGAATGTGATCGGTGATGTGAGAGGCAAAACAGCAGTTTTAGTCGATGACATGATCGATACGGCGGGGACGATTACAGAAGGGGCGAAGTTTTTACGGGAGCAAGGGGCGCGGCAAATTTATGCTTGTGCGACTCATGCAGTATTTTCTCCTCCAGCGATCGAGCGTCTTTCGAGTGGTGTTTTTGAGGAAGTGATCGTCACCAATACCATTCCCGTTCCCGATGCTAATCTATTCAAACAATTGAAGGTCATTTCGGTGGCAAATTTGATTGGCGAAACCATTTGGCGCATTCACGAAGATAGTTCGGTCAGTAGTATGTTCCGCTAGTTCAATAAACAATGCTAGATAAATAGAGGGTTGTCGTGTAACCCTCTTTTTCAATGAGCAATTAATCAATTCTTTGACGATCTCACGCTTTATCACAATATCGTCGTTGTTCTTGCAGAAACACAAAACTTAATGGCACAAATCGATCGCGCGATCTCAAAATAGAGTGGCTTCTTCATCGTTTAACTCTGACATCGCCGCGATCGGGTAAAGATCGGGGTAAACTAGGAGAGCGCCCCAAAGCGCGATCGCCAAACCGGGCAGCCTAAAATCCCGATCCTACGATTGCCCGAAGCTGTCTATGCCTCACCCCCTCTCCGAACGCTCGAGCCGACTATGTTTATTCTCAAAAGGCAGGATGTTGAAATTATCAACATTCAGCACCCCAAGCAAGAAGATCGACAAATTCCCATCCTCAAATATCAAGATCAGACCTTTCGTCTGATTAATATCTATGATGCCGCTCAAGCCGAAGAAGCAAAAAACTTCTGGAAAGATCTGACCGATAATCAGGGAAAATTCTGCATTCTCTTGCAAGAAAAAAAGCGCCACAGCATTTGGGAACGCGCTCAAATCGATAAAATCGATCTCCTCAAGGAAGAAGCGAAAACCGGGGAAAACGCGATCGCCCCCGCTCCTTGCATTCAAGCCAGTTTACTCCTCTTACAAGCAGTTTATTTCGATCTCGAGGAACTCTTGGGAGGACGACAAGCAAAAGTTTTTCAAAAAGAAGTAAGCAAAGCGCTTGCTGCCCAACAAATCCCCCAAGCTGACACAGAAGAAGCCCTCGATCGCCTCCTTGATGTCGATCCTCTCAAAGATAATTTTGAAGTGCCGTTATGGCAAGAACAACACCTCACCCTCTTTCTCGAAGAACTCTATCGGCTTGGGAAAAGTTTTTTTGGCAATACCAACTTTGCTCTAGGAATTGAGGAAATTCTCCAAGATATGGGAGACAAAGAGCGACAAGAATTTATCAATTGGCTGGAACGATCGCCTCTCGCTCGAGAATGGGAAGTCCAAACCAACAACTAACAACCAACAACTAACAAAAAATAACCAAAAAATGAGCCCCAGAAAGTTAACGGAGTCCGACAAAAAAGAAATTCTCGATCTGTATCGGCTACCCAAAGAAACAACCTCAACCTTAGCAGAACGATATAGCGTCAGCAGTTCTACGATCAGTCGATTTTTAAAAAGTCGCCTTGCTGGTGATGAATATGAAGAACTTATCCAGCAAAAACGCTTGAGCCGAACCCCAAGCGGTGCCGCTCAAGTATTGAACCAGTTCAAAGAACAGAAAGAACAAGATAATGGTAGTGTCGGAGCTTCTTTAGGGTTAAGTTCAAAAACCGATCTCGTAACTGATGCTGAAGAAGAAAAAAAAGAACCATCTGCTAAAGATGAATCGCAAAGTAAAATAAGGCGATCGCGCCGCCGTCGCTCCTCTGTTAGCGAACCCGAACCCGAACTCGAATCTGTACCTGTACCTCAACTCGAACTCGAACCCGAACCTACACCTGAACCCGAACCCGAACTCGAACTTGAAGGAACTCCCGCAGTAACCTCCAAGCCAATGCCAACGTTAAAAGTTAAGGAATCTCAACAATATTTTGACTTCGAGGAAGACGAAACAGAGGACAACGAAACAGAGGTTGACGTTCATGCTCTTGAAGAAATGTTGGGAGAAGATTTAACCGATCTCGATGACGAACTAGATGAAGAAGACGAAGAAGATGAGTTAGATGAAGGAGATTGGGACAGAGAAGACAGCTTGCCTCACCTAAGATCCAAGATTTCTGATATTAATATACTTCCCTTGTCCGCAGCTAGTTTTCCGCGCAATTGTTACCTTGTCATCGATCGCGCCGCCGAATTAATTACCCGACCTTTAGAAGAATTCAGCGATCTGGGTGATATTCCCCCAGACGAGTTTCGCCAGCAAACCCTCCCCGTTTTTGACAATCATAAAATTGCCCGTCGTTTCTCCAAGCGTTCTCAGCGCGTCATCAAAGTACCAGATTCACAAATGTTTCAAAAAGCAAAGCCGCACTTAAGAGCGAAAGGGATTACTCGTTTATTGATTGACGGACAAGTATATTCTCTAAGCAGGGATGAAAATTGAAGCGATTTTGTGCTTTTTCCTCTCGAGAAAATTTTACCTACCCTGCTAATCCTGTAAATATTGAAGCTATTGTTAAGAGTTGCAAATTTTGCAGAAATGTAACGCGTAACTTTTTAAAAGTTTTTTAACAATTCGCAAATCTTTGAGCAATATAGGGATCTTCGACTCGTAAAATGGGAAAAATAAAAGTACCATCCAGCAGTCAATATTTCTCAGTTAAATTATAAAAAGATGAAAGTTCGTCACCTAATTCGACAATACGAACAAGGCGAGAGAGATTTTTCCAGAATCGATCTCAGTGGAGCCGACTTACAAGGCATAATGCTCATTGGCGTGATCTTGAAAGAAGCCAATCTTGCGGGAGCCAATTTAAGCCGTGCTTTTTTAACCAAGTCAGATTTAAGTGGAGCCACCTTAAATTGGTCTAATCTGAATTTTGCCAAACTCAGTGGCTGTAAATTCGTTGAAGCAGACTTGACTAAGGCTAATTTAAACGGTTCTTTTATGATCGACAGCAAACTCCCTAGAGCAAGGATAAGTGGCGCAAATTTATCCTATGCGAATTTGCGGCGTGCCAATTTATGGGGCTGCAATCTTTGTGGAGCAACTTTACAAAAAACCAATTTACGACAAGCCAATTTAAGTGGCGCGAATCTGAATTGGGCAAATTTGTACGAGGCGCGACTAACCGGGACTAAATTCTATGGTGCATCTTTTAACGGGACAAATTTGAGTCAAACTTTTCTCAAAGATGTCGATCTCGCTGGAGTCGATTTAGAAGGAGTTGATTTCAGTGGTGCAAGGTTGGGAGGATCGAATCTAGAAGGGGCAAATTTAGTAGGTGCAAACTTCCGAGGAGCACATTTACAAAATGTTAGTTTCCAAAGTGCCAATCTCGCCCGAGCTAATTTTACCGAGGCTTTATTAGATCGAACCAACTTAACAGGCGCGATTTTGCAGCAAGTGGATTTGGAGAAAGTCAAGATGAAGAAAAGAAGTGCTAAAGCAAGGGAAATAGAACCAAGAGCAATTGCTTATCAATTCTCGACGATCGATTTGCAATGGAGTATTCCCAATTAAAATAATGATTGATGAATCATGGGAAATTCAGAGTTCAAACCAATATGGGCTTGTTTTCGTGACAGCAGGATCGGAAGAAGAAGCCCATGCGATCGCATCAAGTTTAGTCGAAACAAAATTAGCGGCTTGTGTTAGTATTGCGCCGATTCAGTCGGTTTATCGCTGGCAGGATAAAATTGAATGCGATCGCGAGTGGCAATTAACGATTAAAACCGATCTGGCATTATTTCCCGCTCTCGAAACGAAAATTCAATCGCTTCACTCTTACGAAGTTCCCGAAATTATTGCAATTCCTCTTGTTGCCGGATCTAGCGCTTATCTCAATTGGATCGGCGAGTCTGTCAATACCAAAATGAAACATCAATAAAGTTAATCCTCATCCACATACCATCCACCCGGAATAACCTCAAAGTCCCAGTAGTCTTGAAAAAGATACATTCTATCGATTATCTCTTGGGAAGTAAGAGAACCTTGATTTCCTTGTTTCCAATCTCGTCTCTCAAGAGTCCCCATCACTAAATATTGATTGCCTACAATTTCAGGATCGACTCGGTGAAATTGAGCAGCCATCAAAGATTCAAGCTGCTTCTGTTTGACAATAATTAAGTCACAGTCAGTGCAGTATTTACATTTTTTATTCAGCAATAACACCTGTTTGGGTTCAATATGAATAACCAAAGGAAATTTACGGATTTTTGTTTTTGCGTCACATTTTGGACACTTTGTAAAAGCACAGTCTGCGTAAGGATTGAGAAAAAAATAATGCTTTTGTTTGGGTTGATTCGCTCTTTTTTTATTCATTTGACTGATGCTAAAACATTTATCGTTCGTCTATCGTTTTCCGAGAGGCAAGTCTTGCTTTTCCTGCTGCTGCCCAATCTTGCAAAAATTGAATTTTTTCTTGTGCCGTGCGTGCGAGAGGGACAATTTGACTGGCTGCTTCAATAATATCATCGTTGGTAAAATCGCGGTTTTGACTGAAGCCAATGTGCATTGCTTCAATGAGAATTTGCTCGATTTCTGCGCCCGAAAAATCTGGTATTTCGTAAGCCAATCGTTGCAAATCGTAGTTTTGTAAATTATGAGGGCGAAGGCGAGTTAAATGTACGGATAAAATGGCTTTGCGTTCTTCTTGAGAAGGCAAACCCACGAAAAAGATTTCATCAAATCGCCCTTTTCTTAACATTTCTGGGGGTAATGTCTGAATATTATTCGCTGTCGCCACCACAAAGACTGGCGATCGCTTTTCTGCCAGCCAGTTGATAAAGGTCCCAAAGACGCGGCTGGTGGTTCCGGAGTCTCCCTTGCCTTCAAAACCTGCAAATCCTTTATCAATTTCATCTATCCAGAGAATGCAAGGGGAGAGGGCTTCGGCGAGGGTTATCATTTGTCTGGTGCGGGATTCTGATTCTCCCACCAAACCCCCGAATAAGCGCCCGACATCGAGACGCAGAAGAGGAAGATGCCAATGGTGCGCGATCGCTTTTGCAGTGAGGGATTTACCGGTGCCTTGAATGCCCACTAACAATAACCCTCGAGGGTGAGGCAAGCCATACTCCCGCGCTTTCTCGCTAAATGCCCCGCCTCGTCGCAACAGCCAATCTTTTAAGTTATCCAAGCCGCCAATATCAGAAATTTGTTCTCTGGCAGGGTAAAAGTCGAGGATTTGGGTTTGACGAATCGATTGGCGTTTTTCTTCGAGGACTAACTCCACATCTTCTGCCTCTATTTTTCCATGTGCCGCGATCGCTCTGGCTAAAACCCGCCGAATTCGCTCTTTAGAGAGTCCTCGTGCCGATCGCGTCAGTTCATCTAAAAGATTTTCACTTAAAGTTTGTCTTGTGGAGCTTAATAAGCGTTGAATTTCGGTTTTAATGTCTTCAGCAGTGGGGAGAGGAAAATCAACAATGGTAAAAACTTCAGTTAATTCTGATGGGATGGTAATTTCTGGGGAAATAATGACAATATTTTTCGGTTGGGATTTTAATTTTCGCGCTAAATTGCGTAATTTGCGGGAGATAGAAACATCCTCTAAAAAGCGCTGAAAATCTCGTAGGACGAAGATAACTGGAGAAGCATCCGGGAGTTGTTCGATGAATTCTAGCGCCTGTAGGGGGTTGCGGCGACCCATTCCGGCATTGTTGGGGTTATCTTGATAGCCTTCGACAAAATCCCAAGTATAGACGGCGCGATTTCCCGATCGCTTTGCCGATGCTGCGATCGCGTTTTCTGCTCGTTCTTCTTCCGGGGTAGGAATATAAATAAGGGGATAGCAGGCTCGCAATAGTAATTCAAATTCGTCTCGAAAACTCATAATTGGGGCGCGATCGACTGAATTTGGGTATTATACCGCGATCGCTGGGGGGCCATTTTTCAATCTTGTTTGATTTCGAGTTCTGCGATCGCGTTAATCAAAATATAATAACATTCAATTAAATGCAAATTTAGTGAAACTCCGACCATGCTCAACCTGAGTCGCGATATAGCGTTTCTCGATTTACCGAGGTACATCAACAGCACCCAAAAGCCTTGTCTTTACTCGATTGAACTGTACTCCATCTATTTGAGAACCGTTATATCCAATCTCTATCTAGTTTCAAGCGCAATACATCTGAGTTTATCGAACAGATGAAGCAAACGGGAAACCCTATTGTATTAACAGTCAATGGGAAAGCTGAATTGGTCGTTCAAGATGCCATTTCCTATCAAAAATTGCTGGATATGATGGAATATCTAGAAACAATTACAGGCATTCAAGAAGGTTTAGAAGATATCAATGCGGGACGAACTCGTTCTTTAGAAGATTTTAAACAGGAAATGCAGCAAAAACCCAATGACTGTTTACCCACCCCACTTGAATTAATAAATAGCGATCGCGATCGAAAACAATCTCAGTTGGAACATAACTAGACTGATGTAAATCTGCTTGTTCTTGAATAATGGTTTCAATGATATTACCGTAATTCATATTCACTCCTCTTCACTCCTCCCAAATCACAGACAGATCCAAAACAAACCCCGGAAGGATATCCTCTCCCTCCAAGCGATCGCAATGTTCCAAAATTTCCTTATCCCGATCTTGTCGATAGATTTCAACTTGTCGATTTCTAGGGTCAATTAACCACCCCAAACGCAATCCATTTTCGATATATTCTTCCATTTTTCGCTGCACTGGAGGCAAAGAATCGCTCTCGGAACGCAATTCAATGAGAAAATCGGGACAAAGTGGGACAAATTTCTGACGCTGTTCTCGTGTCAGTGCTTCCCATCTTTCTAGAGCAACCCAAGCAGTATCCGGAGAACGATTTGCACCATTAGGAAGGATAAAACCCGTTGAAGAACTAAATACCTTACCGAGACGCGATCGCTGATTCCAAATAAATAAATCGCTAATTAGACTAGCTTCTCGATTACCGCTTTCTCCTCCTAAAGGTGGCATAATAATTAATTCTCCGCATGCAGTCCGCTCAAATCGCAAATCTCGATGATTTTGACACAGTTCGTAAAACTGGTCATTGCTGAACTCGATAAAAGGTTTGAGATTGAGAACAATTCCCGTCATAGCAGCAGTTTACTCAACTTTCCTCAATTATACCGAGTCTCCCACGCTATAACTCCTCTCGACTTTCCCTCAATCATGCGAGCCAGATTGCGAATTATGAACCGATCGCTGATAATAAAATATTGCCAACCGATACCTGAATTTTTGTGTCTTTAAGTTTTCAATCCATCATTGCCCAACTCCACGACTTTTGGAGCGATCGAGGCTGTCTCATCGCGCAACCCTACGATACGGAAAAGGGTGCGGGAACCATGAGCTATCATACCTTCCTGCGAGCGATCGGCCCGGAACCTTGGTCTGTTGCCTATGTTGAACCCTGTCGTCGTCCCACGGATGGACGCTATGGGGAAAATCCTAATCGCTATCAGCATTACTATCAATATCAAGTCCTGATCAAACCTTCTCCCGATGATATTCAAGAAGTCTATCTCGACTCCTTAAAAGCCTTGGGAATTCACCCAGAAGATCACGATATTCGCTTCGTCGAGGATAACTGGGAATCTCCTACATTAGGTGCTTGGGGAGTCGGTTGGGAAGTGTGGTTGGATGGGATGGAAATCACCCAATTTACCTACTTTCAACAGTGCGGAGGAATTGATTGTCGTCCCGTTTCCATTGAGATTACTTATGGGTTGGAAAGATTGGCCATGTATCTGCAAGATGTGGAAGCGATCGCCAAAATTCAATGGAACGAAAATCTCAATTATGGGGATATTTTTATTCAAGGGGAAATCGAACAATGTACCTATAATTTTGAAGCCTCAAATCCCGATCTTTTATTTAACTTGTTCAAACTCTACGAACAAGAAGCCAAACAACTCATCGATCGCGGTTTAGTTCTCCCCAGTCACGATTATGTATTAAAGTGTTCCCACACTTTTAATTTACTCGATGCAAGGGGCGTTATTTCTGTAACTGAACGCACCGGTTATATCGGACGCATTCGCAATTTAGCACGCAAAGTTGCTCAATTATATTTACAACAACGAGAAACTCTCGGATTTCCGCTTTTAAGCAGTTAACAGTTAACAGTCACCAGTTAAGGAAAAGAAACCATTATCCAGTACCCATTACCCGTTCCCAAATTTGTAAATCTTCGGGATAATCAACATCGCTTAAAACGGGAAGTTTGGCGATCGCGCATCCTAAAGATTCTGCAATTTCAAGAGTTTGTCGCAAAACTTGCGAAGTCCCCCAGTTAATTTCCTGAAATAACTGCGGAATTTCTCGACTCAACCCGACTAAATAATAACCCCCATCATCAGCTTCCCCTAACACTAAATCTTTGTTTTCAAGGGTCTCAAAGGCTTCATAAAGGCGATCGCAATCCAATTCCGGACAATCTATGCCAATAATAACGATGCGCCTCATTCCCTCGGAAAACCCCTTCTCAAAAGCCGTTTGAATTCGTTCTCCTAAATCTCCTGTTGCTTGGGGAAAATAAACCCACTCCGATCCCAACCACGATCGCATTAATTCCTCTGTTCCTCCCGCAAAATGAACCTCTAGAGAAAGAGATCGAAATTTAAGTAATTTTTGCGCTTGTTTTAAGGTATGTTCTGTCATTTGACGCTGCAATTTTGCCGCAGCTTCCGCACCCAATGCAGGAATGAGACGAGTTTTCGTTTTTCCCGGTTCGGGATACCGCGTAAATATAATTAAACGTTCCACTTTTCAGTTATCAGTTATCAGTTATCAGTTATCAGTTATCAGTTATCAGTTATC
>NZ_JCAMRX010000008.1:124214-170078 GCF_059821285.1 Spirulina sp. LEGE 11439 | reverse complement strand
TTGTAAGAGCATTATCAGCAATTGCAATGTTATTCGTTGGCTTTCAGTTAAATGATGAAGAATTTAAAAATTTTAAAGCAGATTTCAAAGTAGAGTTCAGCCATAGAGAACTAGAAGAAATTGAAAAAAATCAAAATTATATAAACAATAAAATTATTAATAATATTCTTAATTTTTTGAAACTAGAATTATCTGAAAATACAGAAAAAGTTTCAAGTGAATTCATGAATCAAGCTACTAAAATCTGGGATGATTGGCATCATGAGATATATCCAAATGCAAAAAATGAGCGACACCCAATTAGCTTGTTGATGGAAGAAAAGAAGTTTTTAGCTCAACTACTTGAAATTACAAAGTAAACCTATCAAACTATCTCATCTTTTGTTGTTTTGCAGTTATTTCGTATTTCCCAGCTTAAAAGAACTGCGATGTTGGGAAGAAATCCCCTGTTGTTCGATCGCTTGACGATGGCGTTTTGTGCCGTATCCCTTGTTCGCAGCGAGATCGTAATGGGGATATTTTTGCGCCCAACGCACGATCAATTCGTCTCGCCAAACCTTCGCCATAATACTTGCCGCTGCGATCAGAGGGGATTGGCGATCGCCGCCAATAATCGTTTTTTGAGGAATCGCCAGCTCGGGAATGGGAAATTTACCATCGATCGCGCAAAATTCCGGCATTGCTTCTAACTTTAAAACAGCCCGTTTCATGGCCAATAAAGAAGCCTGCAAAATATTCAGGCGATCGATTTCCCGAACTGTGGCGTAACCGATGCGAACGTCTGTTGCGATCGCGGGAATTTCTCGAGCCAATTCAGTGCGTTTTCGGGGCGAAAGCTGCTTGCTATCGCGAACGCCAAGGCCTTGTAATTGCTGGCATCGACCCAGAGGCAGACAAACCGCAGCCGCGACGACCGGACCGAATAAAGCACCCCGTCCCACTTCATCCACTCCCGCCACAAACATTTGCAGATTCGCATTTTCGGGGAGATAGGAGCGTTCAAATTCGGGGACGGGGTCGCGACTTGACATTGAATCGATTTACTGAGCGGACGAACGGCGACGGCGACGGCGAATTAAAGAAGGTCGATTCTCCGATTCTTCATTGTCGGTTTCCTCTTGGGTATCGGTGACTTCCTCGATCTCTTCGAGCTTCTCGTCTACCTCTTCTCGGGTATCGATGGCTGCAACTTCAATTTTGAACTCCTCCTCTTCAGACTCCCAATTTTCCTCAGAAGATTCGGGTTCGCTAATTGACAGTACGACTGAACGCGGATCTTTCACCTCTCGATCCACGCGCACTAAAGGAGAAATTCCCATTAACGCATAGACATCTTGTTCGAGAGTCGTCATCTCAATAGATACTTTCTCGGGAGGGGTATCTCGTCGAGAGATACGCCGATCGTAGCGATCGAGGGTTTCTGTGTCTGAGGCAGGTTCTTCCTCATTTTCTCCATTGCGAGCATTGCCTCCGTTGAGCCGAACTTTCGTTCCTTTGCTCGGAGATTCCATCTCTCCCACTCGACGACGACGGCGGCGGCGATTTCCCGTTAAATTTTGATCCTGATAGCTGGGATGATGCAGTAGATCGAGTTCTTGGGGATTGTCTTCAATGCCGATATCTAAGAGTGCTTCCATTTCCTCCTCTCGTTTTTCGGGGATTTTGGGAGCAGGAGGGGCAATAACTGGGGGACTCTTTTCGATCGCCGGTTCGCTCTCATTGTCCGTGCTGGGTAAATTGGCGATATGGCCCAAACCGCCACAAGTGGGGCATTCTTTGCCAAAGAGTTCGTAAATATTTTGGCCTTGGCGTTTGCGGGTCAATTCGACTAAGCCCAATTCTGAAAGCTGGGCAATTTGCGGGCGAGCTTTATCTCCGCTTAAGGACTCATTGAAGGTTTCCAATAAGTCAAGCTGATCTCGGCGAGAGTCCATGTCGATAAAATCGACCACGATCACGCCGCCGATATTCCGCAGGCGCAGTTGGCGGGCAATTTCCGTGGCGGCTTCGTTATTGGTCCACAAGACCGTTTCTCGAGCGGTCGCCGAGCGGGTAAAGGAGCCGGAGTTGACATCAATCACTGTTAGGGCTTCTGTAGGTTCGATGATGACATACCCACCAGAAGGCAGATCGACCCGAGGCTTGAGGGCTTCAAGAATGGCTGCGTTAACGCGGAAAAATTCGAGAATCGGCTGACGATCGCGATGATGGTCGATCAGCACGCCTTCGGGCGATCGTCCGCCGCTCCAGCCTTTTAAATGCTGTTTGACTCGTTTGACTCCCTCGCTCGAGTCCACCACGATCCGATTGACATCAGCGCTATAAATATCCCGCAAGACGCGCTGAATAAAGTCATCATCGCGATTGAGTAAAGCGGGCGGTCGGGTGATGTTAGCCTGTTGTTGGATGTCTTCCCATTGTTTTTTGAGGTACTCTAAATCCTCGATAATGGCTTCTTCGTCTTTCCCTTCCGCTTCCGTTCGGACCAGCAGCCCCATTCCCGCTGGTTTGACCAAAATGGCCAAGGCTCTCAGGCGCGATCGCTCAGTTTCGTTTTTGATGCGACGGGATAAATTTACTCCGCGTCCGTAGGGCATTAAGACCAAATAGCGTCCGGGGAGGGTAATATTTCCCGTCAGCCGGGGACCTTTATTCCCCGTTGGCTCTTTCATGACTTGGACGAGAACCTTTTGGTTGGGAGTGAGCAGTTCGGTAATGGCTCCCGCACTGCGGCGCAACCGCAAGGGACCGAGATCCGTGACGTGCATGAACCCGTTGCGCTCGGCATCGCCAATGTTGACAAAGGCTGCATCAATTCCAGGAATGACGTTTTCTACGGTGCCGACGTAGATATCTCCGACTTGTTGGGTTCCTGTAGAGACAACAAATTCTTGAACTCGATCTTCAGAAAAAATGGCAGCGATCTGATGTTGTTCGGCAATAATAATCTGCTTGGGCATGCAATTTCCTCAATACTCTATTGATTCGGTGAAAGCATCCATGCGCGATCGTTGGATTTTGTAATCCTGCTCTGAAAGCGATGTCGCCTTTGGATGCGATCGCGTTTTGTCTAGAAGCTTTATGGGGTTAAGAAAAATTTTCTGAAATAGCAAGGCTGAAATGAGAGAAGAATTGAAAATTCTACCCAAAATGCGAGACCCCGAGAAAGGGATAATGAGAAAAAGGATAGTTTGGAGATTGGCTCAATGCTCAACCTTGGTTCGGTTGGACTTCTAGCACTCGAAGCCTCTTCCGTGACAACTTGAGTCTATTGCTACACCCGAACATCAAACTGGTATATTTTTGAGTTCGTGTTGTCTCTAGATGTATTCTCCCTAAACTTGCTCTCCCTAGAACGGTCTAGCGGCAAGAACAAGTGAATTTGGTAACTTTTTCCCTTCGATATTCCCTCATACACGCATTCATTGTAAGACAAGCGAAAGATTGTTGCTTGTTTCTCAAAAATTTAAACTGATGAGGTTTAATAGGTGGGAATTTTGATTCTAGAATTTTGATTCTATCAATGCCGACTATTTCTTTCTCATCCAATTATACCTCGTTCGTTTGTTTTGCGTTAGGCTTCTGAGTTGAGATTGTCCCGGGGGTCGATTTGGCTTGACGCAGAGAACGAATTGCGGTCGAGGTGGCTTCGGCAACGCGGTCGATTTCAGTTTCGGTGTTAAAGCGTCCGATGCCAAAGCGCAGGGAGGCATACGCTAAGGAATCTGAATATCCCAAGGCAGTGAGGACGTGGGATGGCGCGGTTTTGACACTGGTGCAGGCAGAACCTGAGGAGAGGGCTGCAATGGGTTGCAGGCTCAAGAGTAAGGCTGAGCCATCGACCCCTTCGACACTAATATTAAGATTTCCAACAAGGCGGCGATCGCGATGTCCGTTGAGGTGAATGCCCTCGAGTTCCTCGAGTTGTTCCCAGAGGCGATCGCGCAATTTCCCCACGCGCTCTCTTTCGGTGGCCATTTCCGCTCGTCCTAGTTCTACTGCTTTGCCAAATCCAACGATTTGTGGGGGATAGAGGGTCCCCGATCGCAATCCTTTTTCTTGTCCCCCGCCTTGGATTTGCGAGGCGAGTTTCACTCTCGGATTGCGGCGACGGACGTATAATGCGCCGATGCCTTTGGGTCCGTAGGCTTTGTGCGCGGTCAAAGACATCAGATCGAGATTCATTTTCTCGACATCTAGGGGAATTTTTGCGATCGCTTGGGCGGCATCGCTATGAAATAAAACTTCATGTTTACGACAAATTGCCCCAATTTCTGCTAAAGGTTGCAATACGCCAATTTCATTATTGGCGGCCATGACCGAGACTAAAATTGTTTCGGGACGAAGGGCTTTTTCAAGGGTTTCTAAATTCAACAAGCCATCTTTTTCGACGGGAAGAAAAGTAATTGCAAAACCAAGGGATTGTAAATAGAGACAGGGATCGAGGACGGCGCGATGTTCGGTTTGAACGGTAATAATATGTCGGCCTTGAGTGTAATAGGTTTCAGCAATTCCTTTAATGGCTAAATTATTGGCTTCTGTGGCACCACTGGTAAAAATAATTTCTTCTGGGGTTGCATTGATGCTATTCGCAATCAGTTCTCTCGCTTGTTTGACGGCGGCTTCAGCTTCCCATCCATAGGCATGATTGATGCTGGAAGGGTTGCCAAATCTCTCGGTAAAATAAGGTAACATGGCTGCTAAAACTCGTTCGTCAACGGGGGTTGTTGCGTGACAATCGAGGTAAATTGGACGCTGGTGTGCGGGATAATTGTGTGCGGAGTTAATAAGTCCCTGAGACATGACTAAGCCAAGGATGAAGAATTAGAAACGAGGGAGGAAGATTCGCGATCGCGAAGCGCGTTTTGCTCTGTTCCTTTTGCCCATTGATGATAATCTGCGAGAAGGTGAGAGAGGAGGCGTTGTTTGATTCTCATTAAAACGCTTTTTGCTAAACTCTGGCCGGCGGTTTCCAGGAGAGCTTTCGGTGTTAATGCGAAAACTTGAGGTAGCTCGACAATCACCTCAACAAAAGCCTCTCCTTTGAGATAAGTTTTCCCGGCTTTTTGAATCGGAGTGAGTAACCCATTAACTTTGAGAGAAAAGCGGGTATTAATGTAATTAATTCCGCGAATTTCACAGGATTCCGACTGTAAATAAACGCTGCCTCGGCTGCTCGACCAAACTTTAAGCACGACCATCGGCTGAAAGTGATAGAGGTCGAGAAGATTCAGAGGCCGCATTTTTAAACGATAGCGATCGCTTCCCAAGATTTCCATCAATTTTGGATCGGCGATCGCGTTAACCAAGCGTTGGGGTTGACGGAGATAGTGTTGAATAGGAACAGATTCTTGTTCTACTGGAATGGTAACGGGTTCGGAGACATTCAAACAGATTTTCATAAATTTATTATTGGTTGTTTGTATCTCAAAGAACACAAAAGTATTTACAAAAAACTCACAAACAATGTTTGTGTAAGCAAAAAACATACTTAAACAAACTCAAATCTCAAACTTGTTGAGGATTCTTGAGTTAGTCTAACTATCTTAATTATTTTATCAGATTTGCGTAACCAATAACCAACCACCAAATTTATCTTTCTGTTTCTAAAATAATATTCCAATTCTCTAATGTTGTTCCTTGAGTTTGTTGTAAATCGGTTAAAGTATTAAGATATTCGATGCGTTTGCGAATTTCTTCATTGCGAGCATCGAGTAGATCTTGTTGAGCTTGTTGTAGTTGGAAATTATCGCTACGCCCGGCTTTAACGAGAGCTTCTTGAGCCTGTAATTCACCTTCTGCTAATTCTACGGCTTCTTGTGCCAATTGAATTTGTTGAAATCGAACTTTAATATCTCGGAGGCGATCGCTAATTTCGATATCAATAGTTTCTTCGAGTTGAGCGAGATCGTTTTGGCTCTGAAGTAATAAAATTTTTGCGCGTTTAAAGGCTTCTTCATCTTGAAAGCGGTTACCTAAATTCCGCCGTAAAACCAGTCCGGCAGAAAAGTTAGCTTGACGAGTTAAGGCCTCATCAAACTGGGTTTCTAAATCCAAATTCCAACGGCGATCGTTATTAGCTTGCAAGATATTGAGTTCAGAAACTTGGATTTTCAGTAATTCTGCTAAATAATTCGGTTGGTTAGAAAAAGTAATTTGGCGAGTTTTCTCGGTCTCTAATTCGAGAATTTCTTCGGTTTCTTGGCGAACATCTTCGACAGCAACAATATTCAGATCGCGATCGATTCCCAGTTGATTGAGCAAGGCTAAACGAGAAGATTGAACGGCGTTTTGAGCCTCAATTAATTGCCCGGCAAAATTCGTTACTGTTTGCTGACTTCTCAATAAGCGAAAACGCGCTTCTCTGCCGGCTTCGACTAATGCTCGTTGTTGTTCTAACTGTTGTTTTGCTGTTTCTAAGGCTGAATGAGTATTCTTGACTTGTTCTTGTTGTGTTAATAAAGTTCGATAACTTCGAATTGAGGTCGTAATTTCCTCAATGAGAGTATCGTGTAAATTTAAGAGATTAATATCTTCTTGCAGTTGGGCAATATCTAAATTACTTTTGGTAATCGTAACTCCGGCATCTCGTAAGAGGGGTTGGGTAAATCTTAGGCTCACTCGCTGACGTAAAGAATCTTCATTGGCTTGACTATCAGAAAGCGATCGCAATTGACTCAACCAATCTAAGCGAAACCTTCCTCCTGTGGGCATTAATAAAGAAATTCCCGCTCCTAATTCAATGCGAGCTTGACTGTCGGAAATGTCCCAATTCGTTCCTTGTCCGTTCGAGCGACCGGCTAAAATCGGTTCAACTTGGGGGCGAAATTCCGCCCGAGCGCTGGCTAATTCAGCTTTCTGGACAATACGAGCGAGATAGGCATTTTTAATCTCAGTATTGTTCGCAACTGTTAAATGAACCACATCCTCAAGCGCAAAAGGAATAGTATCAGTTTCTGCTTTTAAAGGTTCTGGATTTTGAGGGACTTCTTGTTCTCTATTATCTGCCGGAATAATTTGAGGATTTTGATGTGTTGGAGGTTGTTCCGTCGTCGGGATTTCTCGCGATCGCATCGCGGTTGTCTGTTCTTTAACTGTTGGAGAAATTGCGGTTTGAGGGGTCTGAGAATTGCGATCGGGCCATTGGAAGAGGCGAAACCGAGGAGGCCGATCGCCTTTCCTGTCTTCTTCTTTCTTCTCTTTTTCCTTTTTGTTTTCCTTGGGTAATGGAGCAGAAGGCTTGGGGGAGGGAAGAATCAATTTAGGATCGCTGCGATCGGGGATAGATTCAAGAAGTGGTGTGTCGAGTTGGGAATCTTGTGAGGGTGAAGATGTTTGAAAGAAAGAAGTTAGAGGATCTCCATTCTGCTCGGTGACGGCGGCGGATTGTTGCCGATCGCTGCTGGAGATCGCTAATGCTGCTAAAGTTCCTATCACAGCGAAAAGCGTCGAACTCCCATTTCGCAAGGCGGCGACAAGGATAGAACGTAAAGAAGGGAAGCGAGATCGGCCCAATCTAGGTTTGCGAGTCATAAATTCTTTCACCTCACATCAATCTAAACTCTAGCAATTGATTTTGGCATAAAACAATTAATAATTTCTCATTGCTCATTGTCTAGGCTTTATCTCGTAAAGCGGAAATTGGGTTTAAGCGACTGGCATAGCGAGCGGGAAAATAGCTCGCTCCGACTCCGACGGCGATCGCCATCCCTAATGTTAACCCTGCCGTGGTCATATCAAACCGATAGGGCAGGTCAAATTGACGCGCCACCAAACGAGTTCCCACATTCACCACGGCGATCGCGCTCATCCCACCGACTAAACTTACCAAAATACCTTCGAGCACGAATTGCCAAAGAATTTCTCGGGGAGTTGCGCCGAGGGCGCGTTTCAGCCCGATTTCTCGCGTCCGTTCGAGGGTAGAGGCAATGGTAATATTGGCAATCCCTACCCCCGAAATTAAGAGAGCGATCGCGCCGACAGCAAAGAGTCCTCGCTCGGTAATTTTCATGGCATCCTGCTGCCGTAAAATGTCTTCTACGTTACTTCGAGACCATGCTTCCTTGGGAGCAAATCTTTGTTGTAATAATTGCTTGACTTCAGTTTCCTGTGTTGCGATCGTTTCTAATCGATCTGGGCGCAGGTGCAGCGATCGAGCTTCTTCAATGCCCCGACGAGCGGCATATAATGAGAGCGGTACGAGCATGGTATGCCAAATTTCACCATCATTGGTAATGGGTTTGGCTTCGATCGTGCCGACGATACGATAGGGGATATTTTGCAGAAAAATTGTTTTGTTAATGGGACTCTCCTCGGCGAATAAGGCTTCAGCCAGAGATTCATCGATGACTGCTACGGAACGAAATTGCTGAAAATCATCTCGATCGAAAAATCTACCCTGCGTGACTTCTCGTCCTGAAGTTTGCAAATAGTTCAAAGAAACTGCACTGCACCAAATCCAAGTTTCGCGATCGCCCACATTAACCCGTCCGCTATCAAAAAAAGTTCTCCGACTCATGGATCTCACCCCCGATAAACGCGATCGCAGCCATCTCGTGTCGGATTCCATTAACATCGTATTTCCGTGCAGTCCCGTCCGAATTTGTGGAGCTTCTTGGCTATCCAGTTGGCTCTGAATGGTCGCTTTACTGATATTACTCACTTGTAATGTTGCATTCACCGCCGCAACGCCGATAAATGTGCCTAAAGTGGTCAGTAGAGAGCGAGTAGGATTGCTAGAGAGCGATCGAGCGCTCATTTTCAGTAGATCTAAAGGAGACAGAGGCATCTCAAGATAAAACAGGGGGAATTAACAACAGAAAAAACTTTATTGATTTGAGGCTGCGATCGCAAAAAGATATTAAATTCAGAAGACAAACAATCTGGAAAATATTATATAACGATAGTAAAAAAAAGTTCAGTAGCTCTAGTCAGAGAGCAAAAAAATATTATGAAATACAATTCCAATAGACAAAATTCAAAGCTCCTCATAATCATACTGGCTTTTTGTATTGCTTCCTGCACGGTCGTTGCCAATCAACAGAAGAAGCTATCTGTAAAAATCATTGCAACAGAGCTAACCTGTGGAGAAAAAGGACTTCCCGTATCAATTGCTCTAGACTATCGAACTGGAAACTCGGAGATATGGCAATCTGTTCATCTATCCCAATTTGTTTCTGTCGGGCAAGTGTATAAGATTAACTTAGGAGAATCTCATGGTAAACTTTCATTCCAAGCGACTACTGAAACTATTCAATATTTATCGAGTGAATGTCCGAGTTATTCCTTTGATACCAATTCCAAAAATTCTATGCTTCTTCAAGCAGGAGACAGCCTTTCTGAACAAATTTCTAGTCAATTTAATCCTCCATTTGATGAACAAGAGGAAATTTTAACCTTACTTAGCCCATTACTCGATCGAGAATCACGATCGCTTCAGCTCGGCATTAATGACTTTGTTATTTTAATGGAACTTGGTTCAAACGATACAAACTCACCTGCATTTGATATGCAAGATCTAATTTTTCACGTAAAGGTTGAATAAATAATAGTCATGAATTAAAACACCAACGATCATCAACCATCCCGATCCCGTATGAGGAATGATACGATCGCAGTTGACAATAATTCACAAAACATTGACAACAAGTATTTTTACTAGATTAATGCTAATTTTGGATTTTCAATAGTTATTATGCTGACCAATACTGCTTTTTCCGTTGCCGAACTTACCGACTATATTAAAGACCTTCTTGAAGAAGACGAATATTTGCAACAAATATGGACGATCGGCGAAGTGACCAGCGCTCGAGATTACCAAAGTGGCTTATTTTTTACTCTCGGCGATCGCAATAACAATGCCTCTATTCGTTGCGTAGTTTGGGGCAAATTGCGAACCAAGTTAGTGCAAACGCCAACACCGGGAGAGCAAGTGGTCGCCCTAGGAAGTCTGCGGCTGTACCCCAAACGAGGGGAGTACCAACTCAACGTCGTACAAGTGTTGCCGGCGGGGGAAGGACTGCAAGCCTTACAATATAAGCAACTGCGATCGCGTCTCGAAGATGAAGGACTTTTCGACCTCGAGAGAAAGCGTCCTTTACCTGCCCATCCTCAAACGATCGCCGTTGTTACTTCTGCCACCGCCGCCGCATGGGGGGATATTCAACGCACTCTCAAACAGCGCTATCCGAGCCTAAAAGTGCTGTTGTCCCCAGCGATCGTACAGGGGGATTTAGCGCCGCCTTCGATTGTTAAAGCCTTACAACGGGTGGAAAGAGACGATCGCGCCGAATTAATTGTTTTAGCGCGAGGGGGTGGGGCGACGGAGGACTTAAGCTGTTTTAATGATGAACGAGTCGTGAGAGCGATCGCGGCTTGCGACCGTCCTGTTGTGACCGGGATCGGACATCAACGAGATGAGTCCCTTGCCGATCGGGTTGCCGATTTTTGCGCCCATACACCTACAGCAGCAGCAGAAGCGATCGTCCCGGACTCGCAGCAATTACAAGCAGATCTGTATCGCTCTAAAATGGGTTTATTCGAGGCGATACGAGAGCGATGGATTCTCGAACAAAAACAGCAACAACAGTGCCGAGAAATCTTTTTAAATGCCATTGCAGGAAGGTTTGCTGAGGAAAGCGATCGCCTGCAACAATACAAACAATATTTAAACGTTTTTCCCGATCGCTCCTTAGTGTTACAAAAAGCCTTTTCTCGTCAAAATTTGCTACGAGAAAAACTGGCAGCCCTCGATCCGCAAGCTGTCCTCGATCGCGGCTATGCCGTTCTCAGAAACCCGCAAGGAGAAATTATTCGTCACCCACAAAACTTAGACGACGAGACAGAATTAACCGTACAATTAGCAACAGGACAACTCAAAGTCAAAGTTACAGAAATTCTCGAAGCAAATGACCAATAAATCAGAATGGAATTATGAGGAAGCCGTCGCAGAAATTGAAGCGATCGCGGCACAAATTGAGTCGGGAGCGTTACCTCTTGAGGCGGTATTCGATCAATTTGAAGTTGCAGTTAAACAATTACGTCAATGCGAAACTTTCTTGAATCGAGGCAAAGAACGCATGGATTTATTAATCGAAACTTTAGCAGATGACCCTGATTTTTAACAATTATCTGTTATCTTTTACCCATCCGTTCGATAGAGCAACTGATTTAAAACTTGTTGTCCGTTGGGGGTATAAACTTGCAAGCGAATAACATTTTGATCGCTGGGTTGCCAACTGACTTGATATCGATAACCGCTATTATTCCATGTATAAATAGCGCGATTGTTATTTCCCGACACAGAAGCACCGCTTAACTCCAACCAATCTCCTGTTTGTTTGTTTGCACCAACATAATGATAAGCATTATTGTAATAACTAATTGTTACCGCCCATTCGCTATTGGCAAATGTACCAAGAGGAGCAGGTTGAGCGATCGCTGGAGGTGCGATCGCAATATTGGCGATCGCGGGAGCCGATAAGCCAATAACGGAAGCCAGAAGAAATGCTTTAACGTTCATTTTGTTTGAATCGAAATTAACGTGTTTTCAACATAATAATTATCTTCAGAGAATGACAAGGATTTTCCGCAAAATATTACAAGTTCTTTAAGTTTTAATATTGCTTTGCATTTTCTCTTATCCTCGATTCAATTCGCGATCGCACTCCCCGTTATTGACCCAGTAAACCTAATATCAAAAAAGCCCTCTCAGATAAGAGAGGACTTTTTCAATCGAATGAGTTTGGACTGATTTCGAACGAAGGATTTCAAGGACAACGATTTTAAGGAAAATCGCTTTACATATCGCCTTTGTTGAGAGCCAACAAAAAGATAACGATAGGACCTGAAATCAGAATCAAGCCGACAAACAAAAGCTGAAAAATCACTTCAAAGTTAACATTTGTTAAAATGTCTGTTAAGATGCTCATATTTTTTATGCTGTTAGTTAACTCAATGTGAGAAAAGAAACCAAAAATTCACTGTATATCATAACCGGAAGGCGACCTCTTTTCATCAATGATACAAAACTACATAATTCGTTATATTTAGGGATATCTCGTTGAAAATTTGAGGTTTATAATAAAGGGCTTGGGTTTTATCATGCGATCGCGAGGAAATCAATTATGAAAGTTTGGCGGTGCGTAAAACAGTGCGGTGCTTGCTGTCATCTCGAGCCAGAGGATCGTCCAGAACTTGAAGAATATCTCTCGCCCGAGGATCTCGATCGCTATCTAAGCATGGTAGGAGAAGAGGGTTGGTGCATCCATTTCGATCGCCAGACTCGAGAATGCAGTATTTACGAACAACGCCCTCGCTTCTGTCGCGTGAGATCGGACACCTTTGAATCCATGTTTGGAGTCTCCCCCCAAGACTTTAACGATTTTGCCATTGATTGCTGTCATCAGCAAATTACCGGAGTTTATGGCGATCGCAGTCCAGAAATGTCTCGTTACAATGCAGAAATAACGAGTAACAAGTAATGAAATGAAATTGCAGATCGAGCATAATTGGTCGCCCACAGAAGAAGAAGCAGAGCAAATACAAGCAGAGTTGCGCGATCGCGTTATCAAAGGCGATCGCCTTACGGAAGTGCGCCATGTTGCCGGAGTTGACGCAGCCTTTGACAAAGACGATTCCACCACCAAAGCCGCCGTTGTTGTTTTAAATTTTCCCGATTTACAACTCATCGATCGCGCCGAGGTTAAACGTCCCACCAACTTTCCCTACATTCCGGGGTTTCTTTCCTTTCGTGAAATTCCCGCCCTGATCGAAGCAATAGACAAACTCGCCACCCTGCCCGATCTCATTCTCTGCGATGGTCAAGGATATGCCCATCCGCGACGTTTTGGGCTGGCTTGCCATTTAGGAGTCTTACTTGACTTACCCACCATTGGAGTCGCGAAAACCCGCTTTATCGGCAAACATGAGGAAGTTCCCACAGAGCGAGGCAGTTGGCAACCCTTGCGAGATAATGGGGAAATTATTGGGGCAGTTTTGCGATCGCAAACCAATGTTAAACCCCTCTACATTTCCATCGGTCATAAAATTAGTTTACCCACAGCGATCGATTACGTCCTGCACTGCGCCCCTCGCTATCGCCTCCCCGAAACCACTCGCCTCGCCGATCGCCTTAGCAAAGCACCAATAACAAACCGTTAAATATCACCAACAATCCATTCTGAAGCCCTTTCCCCCAGATCGAGGGGAATACTGACGGCTTTACCCAAGCGCGGGCGTTCCGTTGTTTTTTCGAGGTAATCTCGTACCTGAGACTCTCCTCCCCAAGCATTAAGATAAGTCGTCACCCCTTGTAAATGCGCCAAATACTCCGCCTCCGTTAGAGGAAAAGACTGCTGTTCCCAATATTTCCACATCACCTGCACGTAAATCGTTCCCTTCGTTTGCCGCAAACGCACATCGTAAGAACGTCCCCATTTCTTCAGTAATAATTCCCTGAGTTCCTCTCCTGTCATAACTCTCCCAATTTTTTCCTTAATCCCGAGAACGATCGCGGGGTAGAAGCCTGCAATTACCCCTTTTCTGTAATAATTTAAAGCAGACTGTTAACGTTTCTAAACTTTTTTAGGGTTGAAAAGTCTTAACAGACTTGCTTTAGCAGGACTGCGTGCAATTCTGAAATTTTCTTCAGAATTCTTAACAAAAAACAAATTCTGGCATAGTTTGATATGGCACAATCTTCCGTCCCCTCAGATGTACCCGATATCGGTCGTCGGCAATTTATGAACCTGCTGACCTTTGGCACGATTACGGGAACGGCGCTCGGAGCGCTCTATCCTATTGTTAAATATTTTATTCCGCCTTCGAGTGGCGGTGCTGGCGGTGGCGTTACGGCGAAAGATGCTTTAGGCAATGATGTTCTGGCTAGCGAATTTTTGGCCGCCCATCCCATCCCCGGCGATCGCGATCTCACTCAAGGTTTAAAAGGCGATCCGACCTACTTGATTATCAGCGAAGATAATACTTTGCGCGATTATGGCTTAAACGCCATTTGCACGCATTTGGGTTGCGTTGTCCCTTGGAATACGGCAGAGAATAAATTCAAATGTCCCTGTCACGGTTCGCAATACAACACCGAAGGGAAAGTGATTCGCGGCCCCGCACCGCTTTCTCTCGCCTTGGCTCACGCCACCGTGACCGAAGATGACAAAGTAGAATTTACCCCTTGGACGGAAACCGATTTCCGAACCGACGAAGATCCTTGGTGGGCTTAATTGTCCTTGAGGATTGATATTTATTCGAGCAGAAATTGAAGTTTTTAGCGATCGAGATGAGAACACCTTTTTTAAATTTGTGGCAAACGAGTAAGCAAGTTACCTTAAAAACAGCGATCTTACTCCTAGCTACCCTTGCAATCTTTTTTACCAGCGATGCGATCGCCCCCCAAACGGCTGCAGCTTATCCGTTTTGGGCACAGGAAACCGCACCAGAAACCCCTCGTGAAGCAACAGGTCGTCTTGTTTGCGCCAACTGTCACTTAGGGGAAAAACCCGTAGAAATCGAACTTCCTCACTCTGTTACACCGGATACGGTATTTGAGGCAGTAGTTAGCATTCCCTACGATTTAGATTCTCAGCAAGTCTTGGGAGATGGGTCGAAAGGCGGCTTGAATGTCGGTGCGGTTTTAATGTTACCGGATGGCTTTACCATTGCACCTCCAGAGCGTATTTCTGAAGAGTTACAAGAAAAAGTCGGCAGTCTTTATTTCCAAAAGTATCGGGAAGACCAAGATAATGTTTATATTGTCGGTCCCTTGCCCGGAGAGCAATATCAAGAACTCACTTTCCCGATTCTTTCTCCTGACCCCAAAACCAATAAAGATGTTAACTTTGGGAAATTCCCCATTCACTTAGGCGGAAATCGCGGTCGCGGACAGGTTTATCCGACGGGAATGAAAACCAATAATAATGAGTTTACAGCTTCTGTGGCGGGAACTATTACTGAAATTGGTCAACCTGACGGGTTTAATTACAGTGTAACGATTGAAACTCCCGACGGCGAATCTGTTGTGGAAACGATTTCACCGGGTCCGGAATTTATCGTTTCTGAAGGTCAAGAAGTCGCGGCTGGAGAAGCGTTAACTTTGAATCCGAATGTTGGGGGTTTTGGTCAGGAAGATGCGGAAATCGTCCTGCAAGATCCCGTTCGTATTGGTTGGTTGTTAATCTTCTTTGTAGGTATTGCGCTTTCGCAAACTTTCCTTGTTTTGAAGAAGAAACAAGTCGAACGAGTCCAAGGTGCAGAAATCGAGTTTTAAGCCCGATTTTTACCCAAGCAAATAGAATGAAAAGAGCGTGCTTCAGTGCGCTCTTTTTCGTAAGAAATTGAGATAGTGAGAACGTATTTTTTATTAACTATTCTAGATTTTGCAGAGTGAGAGTTAAAATTTCATTCCATTGCTCTTTATGAATTTTTTGTAGCTCTTTATCAAATTCAACTAATTGGGAATATCCATCAACAAACTTTTGTAAAGACATAACTAATCTCAAATAATATTTTAAAGTTGGTAGAACTCCATTGATTATAATTTGACAACCATGAGCTTTGCGGAATTTTTCAATTTCATTTTCAATTTGTTCTCTTTCCGATTCTTGAATATCTGCTGATGAATAAATACAATATCTTTGTGGGTTAAATTTAATGATTTTATCTTGAGCAATACGAATAATTTGCAAATCAATGGCTTTTCCATGTTTGATTTCAATGGCTTCAATTAACTCACCATCGAGATTGCATATTTCAATATCTCCTGCGCTTTTAGAAGTACGATCGGAAGCTGTGTGACTTCCTAATGGCTTTAGGATACATTCTTCATATCGGCCAACTTCTTCAATTATTAATTCATAAAGTGCATAAAAAGCCAGAACGGGAAGTTTTGAAGCTCCGTGAGTTTTATGGTTATAATTAAAATGGTTTTCTAAACAGCTAATAATAGTTTTTATATCTAATTTTTCTGGATTATCAATCCGAATAATTTTAATTTTATTGGCTTCAACAACTTTCCTGACTTGATGCAAAAGAATTTGTAAAACTATTTCTGCTCGATCGCCATTATTTTGCACAAAATCAACCAGATTTAAAAAAGCTTCTTTAACAGTGCGATCGCTAATTTTTCCATTATAATACAGATACTAAAAGGTTGACAGGGAAATCCGGCTGTTAAAATATCATGATCGGGTAAGTTATCGATCTTTATCTTTGTAATATCCGCTTCGGGAATTTCACCAAAGTTTTTAAAGTAAACTTCTTGACAAGCGGGATCGATTTCGCAAGAATAAACACATTGATAGCCAGCTTGTTCAAATGCTAAGCGAAATCCACCGATTCCAGAAAAAAGATCTACAAATTTAAAGTTGTTGGCAAATGATTTCGATCGCAGGGAAAAATCAAGTTTATTTGCTTTTTGTTGACAATTTTGCACAAACACAATATGTAATTGATAGATTTTCTGGATTTTTGAGTATAGCAAAATTTAAACCCAAAAATAGTTAGCGAGATTGTTTCCATATTGGTCTTCTTTCTTTTATCATGCCTCATTCAGCCCTTCCTCATCTCGATTGCCGCAATTCCACTAAACTAAAAGCAAAATCGATCGCAAAGGAAAATAGCAAGATGGCAGTTGATTACGATATCGTCATTATCGGGGGAGGATCTGGCGGTTTGGTGGTGGCAAGTGTCGCCGCCCAACTGAACGCGAAAGTGGCTTTAGTCGAGAAGGAAAAACTCGGAGGAGATTGTCTCTGGTATGGTTGCGTTCCCAGTAAATCCCTTATTCACGCCGCCCGAGTCGCCTACGAAGTCAAACACGGGTCTCGCTTTGGTATCTATACCGAGCCCGCGAAAATTAAATTTGAGGAAGCGACGGGATACGTACAAAGTGTGATTAAGGCGATCGAACCTCACGACTCTCCCGAACGATTTCGTAGTTTGGGGGTTGAGGTAATTTTCGGATCGGGGCAGTTTGTCGATCGCCAAACTTTTGAGGTGAACGGACAGCAATTAAAAGCGCGATCGTTTGTCGTTTCGACTGGCTCTCGTCCGGCGATCCCACCTGTTGAAGGATTACAAGAAGCGGGTTTTTTAACCAACGAACAAGTTTTTTCCTTACAAGAACGTCCAGATTCTTTAATTGTCATCGGTGCCGGTCCCATCGGTTGCGAATTGGGACAATCTTTCCATCGTTTGGGATCTCAAGTAACAATGATTGCCAGTCGCGACCAAATCATGCCCAAAGAAGACCCTGAAGCGGCAGCAATCGTACAAGAACAATTAGAATCAGAAGGGATTCGCATCCTCAAGAATTCTAGAGCGAAGAAAGTTGAAATTATTGACGGCCAAAAATGCTTGTGGGCAGGTCCTAAAGATGGAGAAGGAGAGAAAATAATTGCCGATGAAATTTTAGTTTCGGCGGGACGTATTCCTAATGTCGATAGTTTGAACTTAGAAGCGGCGGGGGTGCAATACGACAAAAAAGGCATTAAAGTTGGCTTGGATTTACGGACGACAAATCCGCGCATTTTAGCTTGTGGTGATGTTATTGGCGGCTATCAATTCACCCACGTTGCCGGCTATGAGGCAGTCGTTGCTGTCACGAATGCACTCTTTTCTCCCATTACGAAACTGTTCTCCAGTAAGGCCAATTATCGCGTTATTCCTTGGGCAACCTTTACCGAACCCGAACTCGCTCGAGTGGGTTTAACAGAACAGCAAGCACGAGAGCGATATGGGGATGATGTTTTTGTCTTACAACAACCCTTTGCCGGAGTCGATCGCGCCCAAGCAGAAAATGCAACGAAAGGCTTTGGCAAAATTATTACCCGTGCCAATGGGGAGATTTTAGGAGCGCATATTGTCGGACCTTCCGCCGGGGAATTAATTCATGAAGTCGTGCTGGCAATGGCGAATAAACTGCCCGTTAAATCTCTCACGGGAATTCACATTTATCCAACGCTTTCAGAAGTGAATAGCAAAACCGGATTGCTCTTGAATAAACAAAAATTTGCCAAGAATGAAGGGGCGCAAAACTTTTTGCGAAAGCTCTTTAATTTCTTGCGATCGCGTTAATTTATAACGTCAAAATGTCACTCGATTTTTGCTGAAAATCATAAATCTCTCTGGGGGACTAGCCCCCCAGACCCCAACGGTGCGCGTTCCCTTGCGTCTTTCGCCGACGTGGGGTCGCACCGCCATTGGAGGATGAGATGCCTCCCCCAAACCCCCTGCATATTGTCGCCACTGTCTTATCATTTTTTGGTACCGAAAAAATTTATTCTCGATCGCTCGATCTTATCATGCCTATTGCTCCTGATTTGACCCAATCCATCCAATATTCCAGTCTTTTTATCAAAAAATCTTTTCTTTCTTGAGATATTTTTTCGTTTTGTTGAATTGATTGTTCTTTATTAGAAAATAGATACATATCCTTTGTGATATCTGGATATAAATATAGATACTCGGGAAAGGAAATCATTTTATATCCATCTGCTGTTCTTTTTCCGCAAAAATAATCAATCTTATCATAGGACGGTTTAAGTCTATCATAAGACATAATCATTTCGTCCAAATGAGCTAGTTCTCTTTTTCTTTCAACTCTAATTGGTGAGTCTTTTGTTTCTTCTCTTCTTCCATAAATCAAAATAAAATATGGCTTAATTTGTCTTTCACTAAATGATGGATGAATATCAATGTTATAATCTTTTCTAAATTGAAGCTGTTTAACAGGATCCTTAAACCATGCTTTCCAATCCATTAGTTGTTGATGCGCTTGATGAAAACTTTGTTTTATCGAATGATCTCTATTAAATAACTTTTTTGTTGGTGCTTCAATTTCTATTAATATCGGATTTATCCAATCGCTATTTTTGGCTATCCACATGAAATCCGGTATTTTAGAGGATAAGCTAGATAATTTTGGCTGCGAAAATAAACAACAATGCAGTGGATTATGGCTGGTCTTATCTTGTAGTCCATATGCTCCCGGAATAAAACTTGGATTTTTCTCAAAAAAATCCTGCATTGTTTGCTCATCAGAATTAGCATTTAACAAGTCTTGATAGTCTTGAATTATATGATTTTCATAATCTTCCCACGATGTAGGAGGAATTGGGTTTGCTGCCATTGAATATGTTTGCTGAAAATTAAAACTCATACATACTTCTTCCAAGTTAGTTATTACTTTGTATATTCTAACGTTAGTCATCCTAGAGTTACGATCGCACCAAGGAGAAGAAAATTGAGGAAATCGGGACGCGACGCGACCTTTATGAATTATAATTAGTCCTCCGACGACAGTTAACGTTTTGGAGTAAAGCCGGAATGAAGGTCTTGGTAGTTGGTAACGGCGGTCGAGAACACGCCATCGCATGGAAACTCGCTCAGTCTGACAAAATTACCCGCGTTATCTGCGTTCCGGGCAATGGCGGCACGGCATCTCTCGATAAATGCCAGAATATGCCAATGCGAATCGATGATTTTGAAGGAATCGCCCGTTTTGCGGCGGTACAAGGCGCTTCTCTCGTGGTTATCGGTCCGGAAGCTCCCCTCGCGGCGGGTCTGGCAGACTATCTCCTCGCGCAAAATATTCCCGTTTTTGGACCGACTAAAGCGGGGGCGCAAATTGAGTCGAGTAAGTCTTGGGCTAAAGCCTTAATGAAAGATGCTGGCATTCCTACGGCGAAAGGAGAAGTATTTACCGATGCAGAAAAAGCAAAAACCTACATTCAAAAACAAGGCGCACCCATTGTCGTGAAAGCTGACGGACTCGCATCGGGAAAAGGGGTTATCGTCGCGCAAACGCCTCAAGAAGCTCGTACTGCTGTTGATATCCTGTGGGAAAAGGGATTTCGTAAAATCGTAGTCGAAGAATTTTTGAGCGGCGAAGAAGTTTCCGTTTTTGCAATCGCCGATGGGATTACCTTTCGCACTTTACTCCCCGCCCAAGATCACAAGCGCATCGGCGAAGGAGATACGGGGTTAAATACGGGAGGGATGGGCGCTTATGCCCCCGCCCCCATCGTCAGCCCTGAATTAATGGCTCGGATCGAAGAACAAGTGTTTCGTCCGATTATTGGGGCTTTAAAACGCAAAGATATCGATTATCGCGGCGTTTTATATGCGGGTTTAATGATTTCTCCGACAGGAGACCCCAAGGTTCTCGAGTTTAACTGTCGTTTCGGCGATCCCGAAACTCAAGCTATTTTACCGTTGCTGGAAACCCCTTTCGAGAAGCTCCTAATGGCCTGCGCTCAACAAAAATTAGCAGATTTGCCTCCCTTGGAATGGAAACCCGAGAAAGCAGTCTGCGTTGTGGCAGCAGCAGAAGGATATCCCGAAAATTATCAAAAAGGCCAAGCGATCGCGGGCATTCCTACCGCAGAAAAATTAGATGCCTTGGTCTTCCATGCTGGTACTAAAAAGAAAAGTGAGGGAATTGTGACCAATAGCGGACGGGTTTTAGGCGTGACGGCACTCGGAGAAAATTTTACCGAGGCGATCGCCACCACTTATCAAGCGATCGAGTGCATTGAATTCCCGGGAATCTATTACCGTCGAGATATCGCCCATCGCGTCCGCCCCAAAACCGAACCCGCTCAAAGTAATGTTCTTTCTAGGACAGAGACCGAAACAGAAGATGTTTGGGCGGACAAGGATGAAAAATAAATTCTCCTCCATTTCTTCCGTCTTCCCCAGATGCCAAAATTGCTTATAATAACCCTAAAACGGTCTCGAGCGAATCACCTTGCTGGCACTCCTCAATCAAATTCGAGAAATTATCCGTCGTTGGTGGTCGGAATTTACCCTGCAAACTAGACTCATGGCAGGAGCAACTCTTGCTGTCTCTCTCTTAATGAGCGGTTTAACGTTCTGGGCGGTCAATACCATTCAGCAAGATGCGAGTATGAACGATACTCGCTTCGGGCGAGATTTAGGGCTTTTGCTGGCCAATAATGTTGCTCCTTTAATTGCGGAAGACGATCTAACGGAAGTCGCTCGTTTTTCCAGTCGCTTTTATGGGGGAACATCAAGCATTCGCTATCTTTTATATGCAGATTCCGGTGGCGAAATTTTTTTTGGCATTCCTTATAGTGCGGCAGAAGTACAAAATTCTCTGACTATTAAACGTCATATTGAATTACCCGATAACTACGCTCGAGATGCAACATTTCCCCTGACTCGCCAACATAACACCCCTCGAGGTGGAGTCACGGATGTTTTTGTTCCTCTTAATTATCAGGATCGCTATCTCGGAGTGCTGGCCGTGGGAATTAATCCCAATCCCACAGTTGTCGCTTCCTCCCATTTAACGCGAGATGTGACGATCGCGGTGTTTGTTTCAATCTGGGCGATGGTTTTATTGGGTGTTGTCTTTAATGCGCTCACGATTACCAAGCCCATTAAAGAATTATTGCTGGGCGTAAAAAACATTGCAGCCGGAAATTTTAAGCAGCGTATCGATCTTCCCTTGGAAGGAGAACTGGGAGAATTGATTTTTAGCTTTAATGAAATGGCGGAGCGTCTAGAACGCTATGCAGAACAAAATATTGAAGAATTAACCGCAGAAAAAGCGAAACTAGAAACCCTCGTTTCGACGATTGCCGATGGTGCAGTGCTGCTCAATAATGAGGCAGAAATTATTTTGGTCAATCCGACAGCACGGCGAATTTTTGGCTGGGAAGGAAAAGAAACGATTGGGAAAAATATTTTACAAGAATTACCTCTCTCGGTAAGCGCTCAATTAACCCGACCCCTACAGCATAATTCTAGCGATCGCGATTCTCATAGCAATCTCATTGAAAATCTGACTCCAAATCCCGATCGCCATGGGCAAGGAATCCCAAAAGAAAAAGATGAATTTCGCATCACGATTTCTGAACCGACCGAACGCACGATTCGGATTCTCTTAACGCAAGTCTTCGATCGCGAGCGGGAAAATGTTAAAGGCATTGCCATGACGGTACAGGATATTACCCGAGAAGCAGAATTAAATGAAGCTAAAAGTCAATTTATTAGTAATATTTCTCACGAACTCAGAACCCCACTTTTTAATATTAAATCCTTTATTGAAACCCTTTATGAATACGGTGAAGATTTATCAGAAGCAGAACGACAAGAATTTTTACACACGGCGAATCATGAAACCGATCGCCTCACCCGTTTAGTCAATGACGTTCTTGATTTATCGCGCTTGGAATCTTCCAAAACTTACAATTTAGAAAGCGTTGAAATCGATCGCCCCATCGAACAAACACTTCGCAGTCATCAACTCAATGCTAAAGATAAAAAAATTGAGATGAGTTGTCAAATTGAAACTCATTTACCCCCGGTTTTAGGACATTACGATTTAATTTTGCAAGTTTTAGCCAATCTCGTCGGCAATGCTCTAAAATTTACCGAGTCGGGAGGAAAGGTGATCGTTCGCGCTTATCAAATCGATCTCGATCCTGTTAGCGAAGAAGGCGATCGCATTCGCAAAGTTCGCATTGAAGTCTCCGATACGGGAACGGGAATCGATCCTGAAGATTGCTCTGCTATTTTCGATCGCTTTTTTCGGGTGGAAAATCGCGTTCATACCCTCGAAGGAACGGGCTTGGGGCTTTCAATTGTGAGAAATATTATTGAAAGACATCGCTCTCGTATTTGTGTTGTTAGCGAAATTGGCTTAGGAAGTACCTTCTGGTTCGATTTAGAGGTTTTCGATGCTCGCGAATCTTCTTCTATTCCTTCACAATCATCACAAGAAACTGTTCAGTCATTTTAGGTTTCATGAAACGAACAATTGCGCTGTTATTCTTCGTTAGCTTGCTGGGGGCTTGCGATCGGCAGGCTGAAAATAATCTTCCGGGGGGCAATACGGCGACTTGTCCTGCTCCTCCGGAATCTCCTCCGGCTTTGGTCGATCCCCTCGAACGAGATTCTCTCAATCGTTTTGATTTCCAAATTAAAAATATTGCCGCCAATGAAGCGTTTCTTCGCTTTCAAAGTTTGAACTATGACTTTATTTTCTGTCGGGATACCGAAAGCTGGACGGTAGAAAAGGGAACTTTCGATCCTGCCGATTTGCTCTTTGAGGGAGAAGTGTCTTATCAAACTGTGACCTTACAAGGGCAAACTTATCAATATCGCGCTGTATTAGACCCGGATTTTACTTCAGGACGGCGATCGGAAAAAGCCGTTCTCGAATTAATTCCCCCCGAGGCAACGGAACCCATTGTCACCACTCTCTACACCCGCGCAGATATTCAAAAGGCTAAGTTAGGGGTCGATTTAGCTTATCCCGATTTTGCGATCGCCATTCCTGACGGCGATCGCTTGCTCTTTGCGATTTCTGCACCCCAAGGAGAAGGATTCACGGGTATTGCGACGTTAGTGCTTTACGATCCGCAAAGCCAAAAGATCGAACTCAAACAACCCGACAGCATTAAAGGTCAGATTATTACGGATATGGCGATCGCATCGCAGCCGGAAAACGCAAAAATTTGGCTGACAACGCAGACATCGGGGGAAGGGAATCCTTATCTTCCCGGCATGGGTTTAGTGTCTTACGATCTTGACTCTGACACTGTAACCACTTATCACCTTCGTAATAGTCCTCTCATTGGTGCAATTCCTACAAAATTATGGATTGATGGGGCCGCATTATGGGTGGGAACGGGAAATGGTATTTGTTCGCTCCCTTGGCAAGAAGTTGCGCGATCGGATCTCTGGCAGTGTTGGCGCTTTGCGGTTATGGCCGATCTGGCCAATGGTGGCGTAACTTTGTACCATCGCTTGGCTGCCCAAAAACCCGCCCTGACCCTCGCAGCCGATCGGGTTGAAGTCCTGTGGCGATCGCCTCTCGCTTACGAGGATAATGCAGCCGGACGTTATGAGGTGGCTTATGAAGAAGGGTTTACGACTTCGGTTGTCGGAGGCAAAACAACTTGGTCTCAGTGGGGTGAAACAACACGAGAATATTTAGCACCGCTATACTGGCCGGGAGCGGAATGGCATTGGAATGGCCGGCGTTTCCAACGTGGATTTGATGGCGTTTCCTTAAATCTTGTCGGAGGTGGTGCCTTGGGTATCGGACAAGCAGGATTGAATCAGCAAAGACCGCCCGATGTGGCAGTAATGCGGGGGGATCTGGATTTACTAGAATTAACGAGAGGCAAAACTGAGGTTCGTTATTATTCTGGTTGGGTTGATGAGGCTTTATTGTCTCCCTATATTGCGATCGTCCCCGTCCAATCGATCTTAGAGCCTCAACCCAATCCGCTTTTCAATGAGCAATGAACAATTATCAATGAACAAATAACCCATAACCAACTATCAATAACAAAATAAAGTGAATCTCGATCGCTATGCCGGCTTAAAGTCACCGATTCACCGATGGGAACAGCGTTCTAAATTGGTTTCATTATTGACTTTAATTTTTGCTTTTGCTTTTGTCAGTCATTTGTTATTACTGCCATTGATGGTTGCAATAACGGCAGGTTTATATCTGTTGTCTCGACTGCCTTTTGTCTTTTGGTTGACTCGGTTGCGCTATCCCGGTTTTTTTATTGCTGCAATGGTCTTCTTTTTGCCTTTTGGAGCAGGAGAAACGGTGTTATGGCAATGGGGTTGGTTGAGTGTCAAACAAGAGGGATGCGAAGCATTAACACTAATTCTGGTCAGATTTTTATCTATTCTCACGATAAGTTTGCTCTTGTTTGGCACTGCACCATTAGGGGAGAGTTTAAAGGCGATGCGATCGCTCGGCGTTCCGACTTTAATTGTCGATATGGCATTGCTGGCCTATCGGTATTTACAAGAGTTGCAAGAGATGCGAATTAAAATGCAAAGGGCGATGCAGTTACGAGGATTTCAACGCGATCGCTTGACTCGCAAAAATTTACAAATATTGGCACAACTCACGGGAATTTTACTCATCCGAAGTTACGAGCGATCGCAGCGAGTTTACCAAGCGATGATTTTGCGGGGTTATGGTCAAGAAAAAGCTGAAGAAAAAAGAAACTCTTACCGGATCGATCTCTTTAGTTGGATTATTTCGCTCATTACTCTCAGTATAGCCATAAGTTTCTTGATTCTAGAATGGGTGTTGAGTCGTTAATAATCTTAAATATTATTTTATTTTTCTTGATGTTCCTCAGTTTTTTTGAGTTGTTGCAGCATTTTTCGCAAGCTATATTGCCAATGAGGGGGAATAGTTTCTAGATTAGAAGAAATTTTATGAGACGAAAGCACGGAATAAGTCGGCCGTTTTGCCGCAGTCGGATATTCAACCGTTGTAATCGGGATAATTTTTTCGATTTTAAGGGGGAAATTTAGTAATTTTGCTTCTGCAAAAATAGCAACAGCAAAATCGTACCAACTGCAAATCCCACTACTACTATAATGGTAAATTCCTGTTAAATTGGGATGAATTTGTGTTATAATGTTCGCTAAATCTCCCGTCCAAGTGGGACTACCAATTTGGTCGGCAACCACGCAAATTTCTTTTCTTTCAGCACCTAATCGCAGCATCGTTTTAACAAAATTGCTTTTGCCATAGACTCCATAAACCCAACTGGTTCTCAAGATGAGAAAGCGATCGCAATTCTCTTGGATTTCTTTTTCCCCCAATAATTTAGAGTCACCGTAGGTATTAATCGGATTGACGCGATCGCTTTCTTCATAAGGCATATTCTTAGTCCCATCAAAAACATAATCTGTAGAAATATGCAGGAGAAAAGCATTGATTTTTGTAGCTTCTCGTGCCATAACTCCTAATGATGTGCCATTGACCATTTCAGCGATATCGCGATCGCTTTCGGCTTTATCTACTGCTGTATAAGCCGCACAATTAATAATAATACTAGGCCGGTAAGTCGAAATTGCGTCTCGAATGCTGTCGGGTTGAGTAAAGTTACAGCGATCGCGGCTTAATGCAACATAATTTTGTTGTTGTGACTCTAATTGCTGCTGCACTTCTCGTCCCAATTGTCCGGTATTGCCAAATAAAAGAATGGATGAATTCATAAATCTAAAAAAAGAGAGAAGAGACGCGAATCAAGTAAATAAATCGGCATCTTTGAAAGGCGTTCCTTGTTTGTCTTTTTTGGATAAAATAGGATGTTCGTCAAGAGACCAATCGATCGCTAAATTTTCATCATTCCACAGAAGACAGCGTTCGTGTTGTGGAGCATAATAATCTGTTGTTTTATAGAGGACTTCTGCTGATTCAGACAGGACGAGAAAACCGTGAGCAAAACCAACAGGAATCCAAAGTTGATGGCGATTTTCCGAACTGAGAACACATCCCATCCACTGTCCGAATGTGGGTGAGTCTTGGCGGAGATCCACAGCAACATCAAAAATTTTTCCAGCAATGACGCGCACTAATTTGCCTTGAGGTTGTTGGATTTGATAGTGAAGTCCTCTCAATGTATGGCGTAGCGATCGCGAATGATTATCCTGTAAAAAAATAGGAGAAAGTCCAGTGAGTTCCGTAAATTCTCTTTGATTGTAACTCTCATAAAAAAAGCCGCGCTCATCCTCAAATACCTTGGGGATAATTAATAATACTTCTGGAATGCGAGTCGGTTGAATTTTCATAAGCGATTGTATTTAGTTGCAAAAGGTTTTTCCTGCTCGGTGTAGAAAGCGAAGATCGGTAATATTGACCCAATTCTCTTCTTTTTGTTCTCCCGTTTGGAGAATATCATGAACGACAAAAGGATTAATTTTAATTCCCGCCAGATGCGCTTCTTTTTCCAAATTCAGTAATCTGATTTTATAAGTATAGCTGTGCATTTGACCATCGGCAATTAAAGGGATTTTAAAATAATCATCTTTATGAAAAGTTTCGCGATCGCTCAAACGATAATCAATTTTCAAAGTTTGGGGATAAATCGCGGGAGAAACTACCATATTGACAGAAAAATAGGCGTAATCTGCCCAACAGAGATTTAAAGGTGCATTATATTCTAAACTAGGAGGGAATGAACCTACAATCCATTTTGAGTTTGAGAGAATTGCAGGATCGGGAATTTCCAATCCTGCAATTTTCCAAAGATTGCGATCGCGCAAGTCAAATTGAAAATCTTTGCTAGTTTTGGCTGGAAATACAGGAGATAAGTCTGTATTTGTCGGGAGAATTTCAATCTTTCGATCTGCATTTATTTTCGAGTTCAATGTCAGATCGATAAAAGGATAGCGATATATTCCCAAAGCCTCTGAATGATTCTTGCTTGCCCTGACTTGTAAATGCAAAGAGATGGTTTGTCCGATATATTGAGTTAAGGGGATAGAAAGAGGATACCACGATCGCCGATCGCGTTTCAATGTTTTAACGATCTTGTCAGTCTGGAGTCCATTTTCTGTCTCGATCTCGATCGTAAAGGTAACGGGTTGCGATCGCGAATTTTGGGCTGAGATCGCAGTATAAAATTCTGCCTTTTGCGTATTTTTAGGAATCTCAATCGTCCATTCAACTTCGCTAGAATCTGGAATTATTAAGTTTAGATGTTGATAATCTCGCCAAGACCTGATATTTTTATTCCAATCTGAACTCCAGTAAATTAGATTGCGATCGGGATTATCTTTCAAGCGAACGGTATCTAAAATAAAGTCTCCTTGGAGCGTCCGAGTTTGTTGAGGAGAGAACACAGATAATTGATGTTTTTCTAAAGGATTGGCCAGTTTTTGAATAGAGGTAAAATCACCATAACCTGCTTGAAATAAATGCTCTTCACAATATGTGGGTGCAGTTCTATAGTTTTGCAAACAAGCGGCGGCAGCCGGAATCCTTGACGACAAATAAAAAGTTTTGTCTTGGTAGGTAATTCCAGACATTACATAAAAATAAGTTAAAGCAAAGAAAATAACTGAGCTATAGATTTTTGCCGATCGCGCTGTAGCAAAGATATGCAAAAATTTATTGTTTCCTGTAATTCCTACTTTTGGATTGAGATAAAGAACATAAGCTAAACCTAAAATTCCCAGCCAAAAATTCATAAATGGGGTAACATACCAAGGGGCGAGATCGTCGCGAAATGTTGTGATTTGCCAAAGACTTAAAAGTGCAAAAGATAAAATCATTAATGCTGGGGTTGCCGATTTAATAAATTTCTGCGATCGCCGGACCCCAATCAGGAGAAAAACAATCAGGAGAAAAACAAAACCGATCGCACCTGTTCCATAAAAACCAATACCAATTAAAATCTGTTTGCCTAACCCGAAAGGCAATCCAATTGCTTTAATAAAAAGCGGAAAATTGAATAAGGTTAAAATCTGGCTATTTCCGCCTCCTCGAACCAGTAAATGATAAATATAAGGAGATAAAGCAATGGAGGAAGTCAAACATAAAAAGAGATAACGGACAATATGGCGATCGCCAAATAAAAATAAACCCAAAAAAGAGACCGGTAAAAACATTATCCCAACCCCCCAAGACCAAGCTGCAATAATACCGCCAATTCCTAAGCTGAAAATACCCAGCCAGCGATCGAGAAATGTTGTCAGTCCCCAAATGCCAAAACTCACCCCAAAACCAACAAATCCTAAAGCTAAACTGGTTTCACCAAAGGTAAAAATATTAATATGAACGGTTGAAAAAATTAAACAAGAGAGTAATGGTAAGAGCAACCATTTCAGTCGAGAATAGGGTGAAAATTTTGTTAATGAATCGTGAAGGAAAAAGAGTTGACAAACAAACAAAAATATGCCAACGCCGATTTCCCAATAAATATTCCAATGGGAGAAATAAGCAGCGATTAAACGCACGAATAACGGCAATGCCATAATATGGCTGCCCGAAAAACTATCATTAAAAAGATGGGTAAAATTATAAGTCCCACTCAAAAATTGGTCGATCGCGGACGTATAATAAGCCAAGTCGTTAGAAACAACATTTGTACCCGTTGAAGAAATAATCCGGAGAATGTTGCCAAAGGGAAGAAAAGTTAAGATAGCGACACAACAGAATGCGAAACAGAATGCGAGAAACTGAAACGGTGTATTTTGGGCATCGCCTAGATATTCTCTCTCAGTCTTGATAAATTGTTTAAATTGTTGCAACTTTTTGTGTAGTTTGCTGAGATTCATTACAAGAATGCAAAATTGGAGGTCAACAGAAGATGGTGAGAGCCAAGGAAAAGAGCGATCGCTCTCGTCTCATATTCTTTCCCATCCTCTCATCGTGCCGATCGCCCTAGCAAGTTCGATCTTATTCGCCTGTAGTAGTGTACGCCATGCCCTGTTCCATTCGACAGCTTATGACCTCAGCCATTTCGATCAAGCGATTTATTTAATCAGTCAAGGAAAACCCGCGATCGTTTCTCTTATTGACTATCATTTTTTAGGCAGTCATGCCGATTGGATTTTATACTTATTGGCATTGCCCTACAAACTTTATCCTGACGTTCATTGGTTATTTGCCATCCAAGCGATCGCGCTTTCTCTTGCAGCTTTACCCCTCTGGTATCTCGCCAAGGATGCAGGATTAACGGAAAGGCAGAGTAGCGCAGTCGTTTGGGTCTATCTCCTCTATCCTCTCATTTTTAACGTCAATCTATTCGATTTTCATCCCTCAGTTTTAGCCATTCCTCTGATTTTTGGGGCGGTTTTAGCCGCGAGACGGGGTAAAGTTGGCTGGTTTGCGATCGCAATTATTTTGATTTTAGGTTGTCGTGCGGCTTTATCCCTCACAGCGATCGGGATGGGACTCTGGTTGCTTTTTTGTGAGAAGCGACGATGGTGTGGTGCGATCGCTTTACTTTTAGGTATTTTTTGGTTAATCTTTGCGACTCAAGTGATTATCCCCACTTTTCGTCCTGAAGGCGTGGAAGCATTAGGACGTTATGCTGTTTTTGGTGACTCCATTCCGGAGATTTTGCTTAATCTCTTCCTGAAGCCTCATCTCGTACTGAAATCTCTTTTTACCTCAGCTAATTTAGAATATCTCCTCTTGTTACTTTCTCCGATTCTTTGGGGACTTTCTGTTTTTCATTTACAACCCCTTATTGCAGCTATTCCAGATTTTGCCTTGAATTTACTGACTGATTACACTCCCCACAAAGATTTACTCCATCAATATTCATTGCCGATTTTTCCATTCCTCATGCTTTGTACGATCGCTTCTCTGGCTGCAGGAAAAAGTTATTTGAAAACACCGAAAGCGATGTTGATTTGGAGTTTAATTGCTTTTATCGCTCTTGCTAAATTTGGTTATTTTGGGACTCGATACTTGCATACTTTGGAGACTTGGCAAGCAACCCGAGAAGCAATTGCTCTCGTTCAAAATGAGAAAAGCTTATTAACTTCTGCTCAGATTGCTCCTCATTTGAGTCATCGCTCTCTGCTAAAATTAATTGTGGAGAACGAAGAACGAGATCCAACTCAATTTGATACAGTTTTAATTAATGTTACTCATCCCGGCTGGAATAGTAATTCGGAACTGGCTGCGAAAATGGTGGAACACCTGAAAACTTCACCAGAATTCACCTTGAATTACGAACGAGATCGCGTATTTTTGTTCGAGAAGAAAGGAGTTAATGAGTGATAATCGTCAAAGAATGCAAAAAACGGTAAAATAAACTAAACATTCACTGTTTACTGATAACTGTTCACTGATTTAGCACAATGGTTGAGAAAATCCAAAAAACAGAAGCTGAGTGGAAGCAACAGCTTTCCCCAGAACAATTTAAAGTGACTCGTAAAAAAGGAACGGAACGTGCATTTACGGGGAAATATCACGATAATAAAAAGTCTGGAACTTATAAATGTATTTGTTGCAGCACAGAATTATTTAGTTCCGAAACAAAATACGATTCTGGGACGGGATGGCCGAGTTTTCATTCTCCCGTATCAGAAGAAAATGTCAGTTATGAAAGCGATCGCAGTTTATTTATGACTCGAACTGAGGTACTTTGTGCAGTTTGTGATGCTCATTTGGGTCATGTTTTTAATGATGGTCCCAAACCCACTGGACAAAGATATTGCATGAATTCTGCATCTTTGGATTTTGTGGAGGAATCTAGTTAAAAAAGCGATCGATAGGGGGTGTTAAACTTAACACCCCTGTTCAGTTTTCTTCATACTCCCAACAAATATCGAGATCGCAGGTAACTGAAATATGTTGAATCATAGCATCTTCTCTGTATTCTTTTGTTTCTCGAGGTAGAGCATTGGGATCTGGATAAATTCCCGAATACTCGCTTACATTTCGATCGGCAGGCGCACCGCCACCTAATGTCCCAAAATGAATGCGTTTTTCGGGTTGATTTTGGAAACTAACCGATTCTCGAGATTCAAGTTCACTGGTGAATAAATTTGCTTTTCCGTAAATTTTTTCTGCATCTTGAATTAGCATTCCGGCATAAACACCTTCTTCGGTTTTGAAATTTGGATTATTGGTTTGTAACATTGTTACTAAATCCCCATCTTGTAACGGTTGTTCGGCAAGGTGAATAATATAAAATAAAACTTCTCCATCTTGACGCACGGCGATCGCATCAAAATCGACAATATAAGGTGATTCGATAATATATTCGACTTCTTCCCCTAAAACTTCTTTTACTTCTCTCAAAGTCATGCCGAATTCAACTTTTCCCATCCCATTTGGAGAAATTAAAGCCGTATTTTGAGTAATAACTTGTTGGCGAGATGCAGTATGAGGGGGTGTAGATTCTTCAACCGAAGGATTGTCAGATTTCTCCGCAGAAGCGTCGATCGCATCAGGATCGGAAGCACAGCCGAGAAAAAAGAGAATGCTTGAGAAACCTGCGATCGCAATAAAAAATCTTTGCATTTGCCAACTGAGATAGAGAATACATCGAGTTTAACGCAAATCAATATTAACCCTTCAGTAACTGTCCAAAAATGCGCGATCGCTGAGTTGGAGAAGAAAATAGAAGATTTCTCTTTCTTCAGTTTTTCTTAAATCTAGAGCAAAGCTAATTTGAGTGATATTAACTTTAGTGACATAAGATTTAGCGATTGATTTGAGTAAGGTTATTCTTTTTCACACTACTATGCTCGATCATTCAGTAAGAAATGATAATTGCTAACGTCCCCTAACCCAAAATAACCCAAATCGAGGCATTTGATCGCCTCGATTATTTGTATCTCATTCCCCTAATTTATCCGTGCTTGGCGATCGCCTTTGTACAAAGCAGAAAGGAAATCTTTACGCTATTGAGTTGATATTTGTGCATTGTTCATTGATAATTATTCCTTGTTCATTATTCATGAATAAATGAAGCCATTTCCTTTGGGTCTATCTCTTCTCGCGGGGTTGTTATTGAGCCTGTCTGTTAGCTGTGGGTCGCGTCCTGTGGCGGATGACACGGGGGAAATCGAATTTTGGACGATGCAATTGCAGCCGAAGTTCAATAACTATTTTAACAATCTGATTGTTGAATTTGAGGCAGAAAATCCGGGGGTGACAGTACGCTGGGTCGATGTACCTTGGAGTGCGATGGAGAGTAAAATTCTCACGGCAGTTTCGGCGAAAACGGCTCCTGATGTGGTCAATCTCAATCCTGTTTTTGCGTCGCAATTGGCAAGTCGCAATGCTTGGTTTGACCTTGATCGCGCTATTTCCACCGAAGAGCGATCGCGATATCTTCCCAATATCTGGCAGGCGAGTACCCTCAAGGACAAAAGTTTTGGCATTCCGTGGTACTTAACTACTCAAATTATTGTTTACAATCAAGCTCTTTTGCAAGAGGCTGGACTAGACAAACCTCCCGGTACTTATGTGGAATTAGCAGATTTAGCCAAGAAAGTGAAGGCAAAAACAGGAAAGTATGGATTTTTTGTGAGTTTCGTTCCCGAAGATTCCGGAGAGATTTTAGAATCTTTGGTCAAAATGGGAGTGCGTTTGCTCGATGACGAAGGGAAAGCGGCGTTTAATACCCCGGAAGGTCAAGCCGCGTTTCAATATTGGGTAGATCTCTATCAAAAAGAACTCCTTCCTCCTGAAGTCTTAACCCAAGGACATCGCTATGCGATCGAACTCTACCAAGGAGGAGAAACAGCTTTATTAGCAACGGGAGCGCAATTTTTTCCCACTATTGAAAAGAATGCTCCTGATGTTGCTAAAGTTTCCGATGTTGCGCCGCAAGTGACAGGAGAAACGGAACAAAAAAATGTTGCGGTAATGAATTTGGTCATCCCTCGAGATACGGATAATCCAGAAGATGCCCTTAAGTTTGCTTTATTTGTGACTAATTCCACCAATCAATTAGCCTTTGCGAAAGAGGCTAATGTATTACCGTCAACCCAAGATTCAGTACAAGAATATATTCGCGAATTGAACGAAAAAACCGCTCTCTCTCCGCTCGATCGCGCCTCCCAAGTAGGAGCAAAACAATTAAACAAAGCTGAAGTTTTAATTCCAGCAATGGATAATCTCAAAGCACTACAAAAGGTGATTTATAGTAACTTACAAGCTGCCATGTTAGGAGAAAAAAGCATCGAACAAGCACTAGAAGACGCTGCATCTGAATGGAACGAGCTATCGAGTAATCGATAACGAATAACCGATCGTTAAGTCACTAATAACTGATTATGAAAATTCAATTTAGAGAGTTCAATCCATTTGATTTATGGATTTGGTTGCAGTTTTCAACGACTCCTTCTCCGATGGAACAACAGTATATTGAGGAAGTTTTTGACTCTTGGTTTTATTTGGGAAAATTAGGTGGATTTAATGCTGAAAATCTACAAGTGACTGACACTGGAGTTGAAGTCAGTTATTTAGAATATCGCTCAGAATCTTCAGATGATTCCCTCATGGCACTCATGCACAATATGGGAGAATTTGAATATCTAGGAACTTGGGGGCGATGTTGGTTCGATCTCGGAACCAGCGATGCGATCGCCCTTGATGTATTAATTAATGCCCTCCTTCGCTTGAGTCAAGAATATGTCGATATTCAACAGCTAATTATTGGTGGAGAGAATGCAGATTGGCCGTTGCAACAAAACGATCGCGCTGTTTTTGATGTCTCAGAAAATTAAATGAGTAAAGCAGGTAAAATTCGGGTTTTGGCATTAGGATTGATTCGCGATCGCGATCGCATTTTTCTGTCTGAGGGCTACGATCGCGTTAAAAATGAACGGTTTTATCGCGCCTTGGGAGGGGGTGTTGATTTTGGCGAAACCAGTTTAGAAGCTTTGCAGAGAGAGTTTCAAGAAGAATTGCAAGCCGATTTAACAAATATTCACTATTTGGGATGTTTGGAAAATTTGTTCGTATTCAATGGCAAGCCCAAACATGAAATCTTACAACTCTATCGCTGCGACTTTGCTGATACTCAATTTTACCAACGCGAAGAGATTATCTTTCAAGAAGGGAAGCGTCAGAAACGAGCAATTTGGATTCAATGCGATCGCTGTTTGTCTGGAGAGTTAAATATTGTCCCTAAATCATTTTTAGACTATCTCTAAGTTTTGACTTTCAACCTCTCCCTTTCGTCAAGAAAAGGACGCACTATGAGGGTAGCGCAAAGTTCCCTTGGTATCGTAGAATGAGGAAATCTACTTAAAGTAAAGTTCTTATTGCTGCTCTCTCAACCTCAATCCGCAACGCGATCGCGTTTGAGATTGCCGTTGTCGCAGGCAGTTTCTACAAAATACCATCGCCATCTTGCAGTATTGCAGTAACGCGATCGTTTATGCGATCGCCCATACAATTGTTATGGCATTGGTTACAGCATCACAGTCGAGCAAGATTTATAAAGAATCATGGCTAGACGAAAAAAACTCTTTCCCTGCGGTCACAAAGGCTACGGACAAATTTGCCACAGATGCGCTCAAAAAGACGAAGATCGGGAAAAAAAGAAACAAGAAAAGCAAAAGTGGGAAGCAACTTTTGCTCACGATCTGATCGATCTGACGGATCTGCCTAAAAATGTTGTCGTAAAAGCCAGACAAATTATCACGAGCATTCAAGAACAACAAGATTATCGCCAATTTCGAGGCAAGCGCCTGCGTCACGATCGCTTTATTATCAGCATTCCCGTCACTCGTAACTATCGCCTGATCTGTCGCGATTGCGGTAATCTACTCGTACCGGAAGCAGTAATTTCTCATGAAGATTACAATGTCTGTAAACCGGGGGGGTGAAAATAATGAACAGTGAGCAATGATTAATTGAGAGCAGGCATCTCTTTTTCTGAACATTATGCAAATTTATCTCGATTACAGCGCAACAACTCCCCAACGTCAAGAAGTAACCGCGAAAATTCAACAAGTAGCAGCAACTCAATGGGGAAATGCTGCGAGTTTGCATACTTGGGGGGAAAGAGCAGCTTTGAGCCTCGAGGAGGCACGATTTCATGTTGCTAACTTGATTAATGCGCCCGATCCCGATACAATCGCGTTTACATCAGGGGGAACCGAAGCCAATAATTTAGCGATTTTTGGCGTGACTCGACAATATCGTCAACCCCAACATTTAATTATTTCTAGCGTCGAACATTCCGCGATCGCAGAACCGGTAAAATTGCTAGAACAATGGGGCTGGCAGGTCACTCGCCTTGCCGTGAATCGTCAAGGAAGAATCGATCCCGATACATTACAAGCCAGCATACAACACAACACCGTTCTCATTTCAATGATTTACGGTCAAAGCGAAGTTGGAACCCTACAACCCATTGAAAATCTCGCCCGTATTGCCCGCGATCGCGGTGTATTATTTCATACTGATGCGGTACAAGTGGCGGGACGCTTACCCTTAGACGTACAGCGTTTGGGGGTCGATCTCCTGTCCCTATCAAGTCATAAACTCTACGGACCCCAAGGGATCGGAGCATTATTTGTCAGTCGGGATGCTAATTTACTGCCCTTGTTACTGGGAGGAGGACAAGAAGGAGGGTTGCGCTCGGGGACTCAAGCGATCGCACCGATTGCTGGTTTTGGCGTGGCAGCAAAATTGGCCATCCAAGAACTGGAAATAGAGAGATCTCGACTCAGAGAGTTGCGCGATCGCCTTTTTGACCTATTCGCAGACTGTCCTTATTTAGTCTCGACAGGCGATCGCTTACATCGTTTGCCTCATCATGTTAGTTTTTGTTTGACGACTCCCCTCGCCGGAGAAGTGACCGGAAAAGCGATCGTGCGTCAGATGAACCTCGCCGGTATTGCTATGAGTGCTGGATCGGCTTGTCATAGCGGCAAACTCACTCCTAGCCCAATTTTAAAGGCAATGGGATACGATGATGCCATGGCATTAGCGGGAATTCGTTTCTCTTTGGGGAAAGAAACGACACGAGAAGATATCGACTGGACAGCAATGGTATTAAAGCAAGTTTTAGAGCGATTAATGACTAAAATGACAGTGTTGAGATAAGCGATCGTTTCTAGCTTGCTTCAGCGACAGTAGAATTGATTAATTGACACACGAAGGGCGATCGATTTTTTGAGAGTGAAAAATAAGCAATTTGAGTTGATATCGAGTGATAGATTTTTGAATAAAAGGATCGCTCCATGGAAGAACTTGTCAAGTTTTTGATTTTATCTTGTCAACTTCTTGACATTTTTTTGTTTGAGTGAAGTTAATGAACTTCCGAAAACAGGGCAATTATCACAAATTCTGGAGATTGATGAAAATGTACGATGGAGAAATGGAAACAAATTCCCCCACTGCGACGGAATTGCCAAAAACCATTCACATTGCTACGGTTTGTATTTACGGACTAGCAATTCTTTCGGCAGGATTATTTATTTTTCTGCCTTTAGTTAACATTCTCAGCCCCAGTCCTTGGCAGCGTTGGATGGGTAGCATTCACGGCATGGCTGCCATGTTAGCCGTCATTGTAATCGCTTATGCGGGACATTTAGCATTTCCTTTATTGCGAGGATCTCATAAAGTTCTCCCGCAAATGCGAACCCTAACATTTTGGGCGACAGTGTTATCTTTTTTAGCGATCGCTTCGGGCAATTGGGCATATATGCGTTACCGCGCACCCGTTGGTGGCGCTCGGGCTTGGCTGCGAGAAAATACGCCTTTGGTGCATTATCTTTTCATGGAATATCACGAATTTACCGTCTTATTTACACTGCCTTTGGGGGCTGCTTGTACGTGGATTCTCTGGAGATATGGCGACTCAATTTTAGAGCGATCGAATCGCACGGTTTTAGTAGGAACTTGCATTGCTTTAATCGCCATGATGTTCTTTGCAATGGGCGGCTTTGTTAGCGGTTTAAATGTAGCAAGAATGCACGCACTTTAAACAGTTATCAACGAACAGTGAAAAATGAAAACAAATAGTTTTCTGAGTGCATCAAAAATCATTGATTTTATGTAGGAGAATCGAACATGATGAAACAATCGACAGAAAGCCTGCCAATTTATAGCAAAACTTGGAATATTCTCAAACAATTTCCTCGCTTTTTAGCAGCAGGATCGCAAAATCCTCCCTCTCTTTCCGGTACGGCGGCGGCGGCTCTCGTGAGTGCTTCTTTTAGTTGCTTTTTATTAATGGTCAACCAACATTTGACCTCAATTTTTAAAGCATGGAATACGATTGTTTGGAGTTTGGGGGATTGGATTCCGGGCAGTAAGAATCCTGATGAAGTTTATGGTGAAATTGGTAGCTATTCTGGCAAACAAACCATAATGCTGATCGGTTGGCTGGTAACTTGGGCAATTTTGAGCGTGCTTTGGCAAAAGAAACAAGTTAAATTCAGAACGATTTTCTTTTGCTTGTTTTTCTTCTTAGTTGCAGCGACTGTTATGAATTGGCATCCTTTATTTCCTTATTTACCTTTAATGCCAAAATAGTTTCATTTGAGAGTAAGCAAAATACTATTTTTGTTTGCTCTGACTAATTAATCGTTGTTTTTTCGTAGGAGATTAAAATCGTGCAAAATGTTAACGATCCAAACAAGATGAATCGTAAATCCCCGCGCTCAATGCACAAGTATATCGTCATGCTTTCCAGTATTTTTCTGGTGTTTATTGTGACTTTCGTGACGGCATTTTGGAAAGTGGCTGAAAGCGAGAAGTTTGATGGTTTACCTTTTAAAACTTTACCTCCTGAAGCTGGGCAAAAAGTCAATCCTTAAACTGGCAGTAAGTTGAGTGGAGAGAGTGCAACTCAACTTACTTTTCCGATCGCTTTTCTTTCAGTGCATGTTGCGCGATCGCGAAAACTAGACCAAAATAGAAACTCGAAATATAATCTTAAATATTAGGATCGGTTTTTATGGGACGTTTAGAGAATAAAGTCGCCCTGATTACGGGATCGGCTTCAGGTATTGGTGCGGCAACAGCAAAACTTTTCGCTCGAGAAGGTGCTAAAGTTGCCATCGCGGATATTAATGCAGAAGGTTCCGAAAAACAGGCGGCTGAAATTCGCGATCGCGGAGGAGAAGCGATCGCAATTACAGTCGATATTAGCAATCGCCAACAAGTGCAAAAAATGTACGAACAAGCCCTTGCCGCATTCAGTAAAATTGATATTTTACATTGCAATGCTGGAGTGTTAATTATCGGCTCTGCTGAAACCCCTGCAGAGGAACATTGGCATCAAACTCTTGCGGTGAATTTAACCGGGCCTTATTTCTGCGTTAAATCTGGTATTCCCATTATTAAAGAAGCAGGCGGCGGCGCGATCGTCATTACGGCTTCCATTTCGGGAATGATGGGAGAACCGGATTTAATTGCTTACGATACAACCAAAGGAGGACTCATTAACCTGACGCGACAATTAGCCGTAGAGTACGCGAAAGATGGCATTCGCGTCAATAGTGTTTCGCCGGGTTGGATCGATACACCTTTTAACGATCCGATTTACGAACTCACGCCTTTAGATGAATCTTCTTTAGATGTCAGCATTCCTTTAGCACGTCAAGGAACTCCCGAAGAAGTTGCTAATGCCGTTCTATTTCTTGCCTCTGAGGAAGCCTCTTATATTACGGGGCATAACCTCGTTGTCGATGGTGGTTTAACGATTAAGATTTAACTTAAAAAAAGAGAGAACCCAATATAGACAAGATCGCATATTGGGTTTTTCTTCCTCGCTCCCAACTTATTGTATCCAAGCAAAAGTTCATGTTTTCTAAAATTCGCTTACAATTAATTACTTATTATTTAATCGTTCTTGCAGTTATTTTAGTTATATTTACGATCGCCATTCGTTTAACCTTTTCGAGAAGCTTACACGATCGCCTCGTGCGAGAACTCACGGCACTAGCACAATTAGCAGCGGAGGAACTGCAAGAAGAAGACGGGCTAGAGGAAATCGAAGCGAGTTATAATGGGGCTTTAAGTGGTGTTAGCATCCCTCAACAAACCACGATTCAATGGTTCGATCGCAACAGTAAATTACTCGCTCAGATTGGCGACAATCGCTTACAATCAACTCTCGATCGCAAGCAACCCGTCCAAACAATATTATTTCCCGAATCTCTCAAAATTATAGTTCTTCCTATTCTTGAAGAAGGAGAAGCGATCGCTTATATGCGCGTTGCCCGAGATTTAGATGATTTAGAAAAAACTGTGGAAAATTTAGATTGGGGATTGGGAATTGGCTTTGCGATCGCATTAGGATTGAGTGGTATCGGAGGGTTATTGTTAACCCGAAAAGCCATGAAACCAATTGAAGAAAGCTATCAGCGCTTGCAACAATTTACCGCCGATGCGTCCCACGAATTACGAAGCCCTTTAATGGCAATTAAAACTAATGCAGCCGTGGCTTTAAAATATCCTCAAGGAATGCGAGCAGGAGATTTAGAGAAATTTGGCGCGATCGCCAGTGCCAGCAATCAGCTTACCCGTCTCACAGAAGATTTACTGATGTTGGCACGCTTGGATCGCGATATTCAACTCCCCAAAAAAGTGATTAACTTAACTGAATTATTACAAAATTTATTGATTCTTTATGAATCAATAATCGTAGAAAAAGAACTCAATTTAAGAGAAGATTTTGCCGCAAACTTAGAGGTTTTGGGAGATGAAACCCAACTTTTCCGCCTATTTGTTAATTTATTAGAAAATGCTCTTCGCTATACACCAGAACAGGGTAAACTTATAATAAGTGCGAAGCGAGAAGAAGGAGAAATTTTGGTTTGCGTTGAAGATACGGGAATTGGGATTGCTGCTGAAGATTGCGATCGCATTTTTGAGCGTTTTTGGCAAGCCGATCGCGCTCGCTCTTATCAAGATAGTGCTTCTCAATTAACCGGAGCTGGCTTGGGTTTGGCGATCGCCAGAGAAATTGCTCGCACTCATGGGGGCGATATTTCAGTTTCAAGCGTATTAGAGCAAGGAACTTGTTTTACTGTAAATTTGCCCCTTGTTTTGCGATCGTGAAGTAAAACCCCGTCGAGACAAGGCATGACTTGTCTCGGCTCTGAGGCAATCGCATAACGCCATTCCCAACGCATCATTTTTGCTGAGAAGTCTGAGCAGCAGCTTCTTGAATGCGATTCATCGTGCGAATCGTTGGGGCATAATTACTGCAACCTTGTAGGGATTTTTGGAATTTATGCCAAGCCCCAGTACCATCTTGACCTTTTAAATGCCCGAATCCTTGGCTGAGTAATAGTCCGGGATGATGAGGATAGCGCTCGAATAAGCGAGTATAAATCGCTTCCGCTTCTTGATATTTGCCATGCTTACCTAAAGAATTGGCTTTGGCGAGTTCTTTTAAATCTCGATCGCGTCCTTTTAACGATTGAATTTTCAGCCAAATTGTCGGGAAAATTCCCAAAATAAAGATGAAATTGATCGCTAACATTTTCCAAAATAAACCATTGACGCAAGTATCGCAGAGATGCCGCCTCTGCCAGCGAAATCCGTAAATCACCAAAAGAAAATAAAAATAGAATTCTGTGTAACCTTGGACGCGATCGAACCAGCCGCATTCATCGCATAAGCGATATTGTTCGCCAATCGTTTTTAGTGTTCCTCGTTCTTGAAAAATTGTTTCGCAATACCGACAATAAACATAAGGCGTTTGATTGAGCAAAGAAACATCGACGGTTGCATCGCAATGAGGACAAGTCACGACGCGAAATTCCCGTCCCTTCCCTTCTCTTTCGAGTTGTTCCCCATGTCGTTCGGCGATATAGCGAGAACTAATGCGATCGATGACTCTTTCTAAGTCGATAGGCTTGGCTTGAGTAATGTCCAAAATCAAGAGATTCTTGTTAATAATATGCTGAGAAACTTCCGAATCCCTGACTTCAAGGGGATCGAGAGTCAGAACCATGCGGCGATCGCGACAGGTGCTATCCAAAATTGCCTTGTAACTTAAGGAACTATCTTTAAGTTGAATAGTTTCTTCAGTGAGAGATGCTTTTTTTGCTCCCCAACCCATCGCATTTCCCGACTGGTTGACATATTGAAAGCGAAAGTTAATCGGCAAAGATTTTTGAGACATAAGAAAAGTTTATCTTTAAGGGCTAACAAGAAGATTAGACCTCAAAGATAAACGCGCTTGTTGAATTTGGCTATAGTTCGCAAAACTTACGCTGGCGATCGCTTTCCCGTTCCTGCCAAGAATAGGCAAAATGGCTCACCGCTTGTAATTGCGGCACTTGTTGGCGTAACGCCTGCATTTGGGCTTCGAGAGAAATGTGACCTTGATAATTTTCTCCCCAGACTCCAGCGAGGGCAGGAACTACGCGAGTTTGAGCATTGGCACGGTTTAACACCCGACGAACTTCCGCCACGATACAATCTGCACTATTGCCGCAGATCGAATAAGCCATCGCGTGCCATTCTAAACTCGGGGAAAAACTATCCCAAGGTTGCAAGCGCGAGTCAAATCCCCCATTTCCCACGGGTTTATTGGCACTGGGGAAAAAGACGGCTCCGGCGGGAAGGTTCTGCCGCGAGATAGTATTGGTCGAGAACTTGAGAAATTCTAAAACTCCTTGGGCAGCGTGAGCGACGGTTAACTTCCACAATTCTGCTTGCAGGTTGCTCGAGCGCCGATTTTGCCATTGAGGGCTACCTTCATTGGGATAGCGACGGCGAACGGCACTTACGTCTCCTGAAGTGATGCGACCCTGACGCAAGAACTGTTGAATGAGTTCTCGTCCTTGATTGTTTTTGGCTCGTTGCAAAAGTGTTTGTTGAGAGGCTTCTCCATAAATCCATAAATCTCGCACGTTACTGGCCACAGAGCCGGTGCCCGAGCCTCTCGGATAGCGAATATAGTCGAAGAGTACCCCATCGGGGCGGCGTTTGAGAACAGACTGCAAGAGTTGATAGTAGTCGATTTGCGCCTGACGGTTGTAGGGATCGATAAAGACTTGAGAACCATCAGGGACGATCGCCGTGCTATCTTGGCCGCGACCGTTGCGTGCGAGGGCATTTTGGCGATCGGGGCGCACGCCGTAAGCATAGCCGAAATTCATGGTAAACAACCAGGCATAGACCTTTAAGCCGCGCTGTCGTCCTTTTTGGATGGTATCGGCTAAGAGGTCTACATTTTCTGCCCCTCGAGATTGGACGACGGAGATCCACGGGGTGGGATTATCGGCAGCGGGAAGCAGTACGCGGGAATCATAGAAGACTTCCACGTAAACCTCGTTATAGCCCTTATTGACGATGTGGTCGAGAACCTTATCGAGTTCCCCCGGACGGGCATCGCAAGGATGCACTCGCAACCAGATCGCTTGAGTGCGCGGCCAAGTTTGGCGGCGACATTGGGCGAGGCGATCGCCTTGAGCCTTAATAAAGGCTTGATATTCAATTTTGGCATCGCCGTCCCCATTGGTGGCACGTTGGCGTAAAAGCTCTTTTTGAGCGATCGCGTCTGGAGTTGCCCGACAATAGGCCCCACTTTGGGCGATCGCCGCACCAGGTAAACCCAATTGAGCGATCGCCGTCGCCCCGATAGCAATTCCAGAGACGATTTTGCGCCAAAAAGACGATCGGATAGGTATTTGAGAACTTGACATCGTTCTTTTCAATGAGCAATTATCAACAGGTCGGTTGGACATGGCGAGATTTCCTCGTCGTCTCCCGACCTCAATTATCAATGAAAGAATCGAGAGTTGGGGGGCGGAATAGTCGCTAATTTGGCTTAGAATCCGCGCTTGAGCGTGAATTCAACTTCTTTGAATTCTTGTTTGAGGCGCTTGTTTAATTTACTCGTCAGGGGACGAATGCCGTAGGTACCGTAAAACCCAGCCAGATTGTTCAATGCGGTTTGCATGGTGGTAAACGATCGTAGTCCCGAAACGCGACTGTCGCGGCGATAGCGAGAAGCATAATCATTAATCAGGCTGCGTCCCGAGGCAACTGCTTCAGAAAAATTCTCTTCTTTTCCAGAAAGCTCGATCAGTTCGCTGAGGTTTTCAATTGTGGTTAAAGTATCTTCACGATAGTTGCCCGAGATGAGAGAAGCACTAGAACACCCCGTCAAGGCGATCGCAGCGACTAGCACCAGTGCAAAAAGGCGAGAGAAAAAAGATCGGAAAAACATGGATTAGCTCAAAAAAACTTCATAAACCTTCATATTTTAACAGTCACCAGTCACCAGTCACCAGTCACCAGTCACCAATTCTTAATTAAATGACTAAGTTTCCATAGAGTTGCTGATAGTAGGCTTGATATTCTTCTGATAGTAAGGGTTGCCACCAATGGCGATTATTGAGATACCACTGTACGGTTTTTCTTAGTCCTTCTTTGACAGTGACAGAGGGAGTCCAACCCAGTTCGGTTTTGATTTTGGTGGCATCGATCGCATAGCGGCGATCGTGGCCGGGTCTATCTTTGACAAAAGTAATTAACTGCTGGGACGGACGCACGGGAATATCGGGATCTAATTCATCGACAATCGTGCAGAGCATTTTCACGAGATCGAGATTTTTCACTTCGTTATTGCCGCCAATATTATACATTTCTCCCGGTTTGCCGCGATGAATAACGGTTTCTAAGGCACGACAATGATCGAGGACGTAGAGCCAATCACGTACATTTTGACCGTCTCCATAAACAGGTAAGGGTTTTCCTAATAGGATATTAATACACATTAAAGGAATTAATTTTTCGGGGAAATGATATGCCCCATAATTGTTGGAACAATTGGTAATAATTGTCGGAATTTGGTAGGTGTGAAAGTACGATCGCGCTAAATGATCGCTGCCGGCTTTAGAAGCAGAATAAGGACTATTGGGAGCATAAGGTGTGGTTTCGGTGAATGGCGGCTCGTCTGGGTTTAAGCTGCCGTAAACTTCGTCGGTGGAAACGTGAAGAAATAAAGGGGAGTTATTCGCAATGCGAGGAAAATGGCGGCGAAAGGCTTCGAGGAGGGTAAATGTGCCGATAAGATTGGTTTGAATGAAGGCATCGGGTGCTAAAATCGAGCGATCGACGTGAGACTCGGCAGCAAAATGAACAATAGTTTCAATTTTTTCTGTTTTAAGAAGTTCATCAACGAGAGCGCGATCGCAGATATTTCCTTTGATAAAATGAAAGTTTTCTCGTGTCTTTAAGTCAGCCAAATTCTGAGGATTTCCCGCATAGGTCAGCGCATCGAGAACGACGACGCGATCGTTAGGGTAATTCTTACACCAATGATGAGTAAAATTCGAGCCAATAAATCCGGCGCCTCCTGTAATCAGTAAGCGGCGGTGACGAGTATTAGGAAAACTTTCTGATACCATTTTTTGAAAGGGAAACCACACCCATTATCTTAGATGAATTACTGGTACTTTTAAAAGACCTCTCTTGGAAACCTGATTTTGGTACGGCAAAATAGGTGTTTCAGCCCTATTTCAGCGAATTTTTGGAGAGGTCTAAATATCTAATTTCGTATAATGAAACTATTCGTTCTGCTGGCGGAAGTAGACTGAGAAACAAACCGCACGAAGGTTTCGGTTAATGAGGAAAAAATTCACCAACTTTCCCAAACCCAATTTCCCCTAAAGGCGATCGCTATTACCCGTAGGGCGTGTTAGCAACAGTGTAACGCGCCACATACCCACCGAGATCGCCTCTTTAAACTCGGTGTCGATCGCATGACCCATTCCTCCTAAGTGCGATCGCCTCTGAAAACTTGGTGTCGATCTATTACCATGTCCAATTTAATCACCAAAATTGCTTCGGATGAAACGATCGATCGCGCTTTTATTTGGCTTTGCCAAAGCCGCGACCATTATCATTTTAATGCGGATATTTGGCAGCTTCGGCGGTGGTGGCACGAGAAAAAACCTTTGATTCAGCAGCAGTTATTATCGGGACGGTTTCGCTTTCGGGAGTTGCGATCGATTCGCCGGGAGGATCGCACGTCGGAATTCAAAATTCAGAATTCAAAATGCAAAATTGCTCCTAATCAGGATTCAAGCCTCGTTCTTGAGAATGAAAAAGATAAAAAAGATTTTCTTTATTTTAAGCCTCTAACTTGAGCAAGAGCTTATAATTTTGAATTGATAATTTTGAATTTTGAATTGTTTTGACACCAATTACAGATAGGACGTTTGATTTTGCGGTGCGGGTTGTTAGTCTCTGTAAGGTTTTGGATGAAAAACCGGGGGTAGCAAGAACGCTTTCTAAACAGCTCATCCGTTCGGGGACTTCGATTGGGGCTAATGTGGAAGAGTCTCAAGCTGCCCAAAGTTCGGCGGATTTTGTTCATAAGTTGGAAATTGCCCTCAAGGAGGCGAGGGAAACTCGATATTGGTTGCGTTTATTAATGGCTGTTGATTTATTTCCCGAAAGTCGCTTGCTTCCTCTTTTGAATGAATCAGAAGAACTCATTAAAATTCTAGCTTCGATTGTCGTTAAAACCAAACGAAACAGGAACAATTCAAAATAGCTCCGGTTTTTTTGAATTCTGAATTTTGAATTTTGAATTGGAAAAATTGGTTGCGTTTATTAATGGCTGTTGATTTATTTCCCGAAAGTCGCTTGCTTCC
>NZ_JCAMRX010000008.1:78022-124114 GCF_059821285.1 Spirulina sp. LEGE 11439 | reverse complement strand
AACAATTCAAAATAGCTCCGGTTTTTTTGAATTCTGAATTTTGAATTTTGAATTGATTGGTGTCCGCTTTCTCCTCTCATGGGGGCGCTTTTTCTCAAGCCTTTGGATGACCGCATGGCGGAGTTGGGTTGCTTTTATGTCCGTTTTATGGATGATTGGGTGATTCTCGCGCCGACGCGGTGGAAGTTAAGGAAGGCGATTAAGGCAACCAATGAGGTGATGGAGGAGTTACAGGTGGAGAAGCATCCCGACAAAACTTTTATCGGGCGCATCTCGCGAGGGTTTGATTTTTTGGGCTATTGGTTCTCGCCACGGGGGTTATCGGTGGCGAGGAAAACCGTAGAACGGATGCTGGAGAAGGTACGGCGGCTTTATGAGCAAGGTGCGTCTAGGGGGCGCATTCTGTCTTATCTTTCTCTTTGGGGGCGTTGGGTGCGATCGGGTTTGCAAAAGGTTCAGCCTTTTTTTGCTGGTGGGGTGCGTTACGCTGTCGCTAACGCACCATACCACGAGCGGCGATCGTGATGTGCGACAACCTTTCACTGACGCACCCTACCATTTCCTACTCGGTTTTGATCGCCAAAACCCTTTCCTAAAAGCGATCGCTTGGTTTTTGTGGGGGTCTGGGGTGCGTCTTGCTTTCGCTGACGCACCGTACCATGATCTGCGATCGTGGTATTTGTGAGTTTGTGGGGTGCGTTTCGCTCTCGCTAACGCACCATACCACGAGCTGCGATCGTGATCGCCTCGTGAATGTCAAATGCGATCGCACAGGTTTTTATCGTTGGGTGGTGCGTCTCGCTTGGGCGGACGCACCCTACCTACCATGATAGCGATCGCACTACGATGCTAATCCGCGATCATTTTTTCAGTTTTTTCACTACCCTGTCCTTGATTTTTTCGCGCTCCTCTAAAAATGAATCCATGTATCGACGGCGTTTTCGCCGACCTTTTGGTTTTTGTTCGTCCTCCTCTGTGTAATATATAATCTTTTCATCATTCTTCGTGCTGTACTCGTTCTCCCACAAATCTTGCGGTTTTTGCTTAGATCTTTTCATTGCTTTCAATGCTTTTCTCTTCTTCCTGCCTTTCTTACTTAATTGCTTACTTTTCTTGGGTTTTACCTTTTGCCCCTCCTGACTGTACTTACTGAAGAATATATCGTACGGGTATTTAGAACGATCTCCATAAAAGTAGTCTTCTTTTAATACCGATTGAGATTTGGGTATCCAAGCGTCACTTATGACTATTTTGTCGGCGTCCTCGTCCGATGTGAAACCTTGTTGCGTTATCTCGTGATCTAGTTTTAAGCTCTTACGACGGATTGGGACATTTTTGCTGTTGTTGTAAAGTGAGGCAAATACACTTGATGCATGCTCGTCACAATTGCCTCCTGGAAAATGTTTCATATCTGAGAGATTGCTGGATATCCAATCCAAGTCAGAATCGCTATACTCGGATTGCTCGCCTTGGTAATTTGCCTCGTTTCGTCCTGCTTCCATATATTCCAACGACATTCCACTACTCTCCTGCACGGTTTTTTTGATATTTCCCGCTCCAAATGGTAGCCTTTTTGCCGTTTCCAAGATCGCTTTATTGCCTCGTAGAATTCGTTTCATTGTTTTTTCGTCGATCTTCTTTTCCACAACGTCTATGGGCGGGGTTACCTTGTGTCCCTCACTTTGATTTGTATTCCACGCTTCATAAAGTCCCATTCTGTGTTCAATTTTATTGCTCTGATTATCAATATAGTTTTGTACGTCTTTTTTCTTCGGAGCATTCTTACCACTGGATAGAGGTAGCTTTTGCATTATTATGTAATTTCTGGTATCGCTCTTAGTACACTGGATTATTTCTCGGCTTGACTGTAGTTCTCTCTTTTGATGCAGCTTCTGGGGCTGAAATACAAACGATGAACTCATAAGATGTCTTAATGGCATCATAGACGCTTTTTCCCCATCCATCTCTGTCCGAACTCGTTCTTTTTTACTCCCTATCCTTGATGTCTTGTGCTCCATCACACTAATGTTGATTTCTTGCTTGCTCGCTGTTCCTCTCGTTTCCTGCTCTTCTCGCATCATCTGCATGCCTTTCTTGCCCATCACATCCGCCTCGCGCTCCAAACCCCGATCGCCATTCACCCCAACCCCATTCACCTTAAACTCTTCTTTCACCCTTCCTTGCATCTGCTGTACAACGTGCCACGCCTCATGGGGCAAATGCCGCTCCTGTCTGGGCGCAACCTCGATCGCATTCCCTTGTGTATAAGCCAGAGCATTGAGTTGCGCGGGTTTGGGCGAATTGTAATTGACGCGCACGCTAGAGAGATCGCAGCCAGACATCATTTCGATCCCTTCCTTGAGGCGATCGGATAAACCTGTTTGGTTTGGTTTAGGGAATACCTCTCGCTTTTTCACGTCTTTTCCCATCGCCAACTTCCTCTGAATCGGTATCCCATTGACTCCAGACAACGGCGACAATAAATCCGATCGCCCGCTTGCTTGCACCTCTTCCCTCGGCATCAGGTTTTCCACATCTTGCATCCCGATCCTGCTTGCGTGAACTTGTTGCAGGTGCTGTTTGTATTCCTGCCGTTCTGCCGCCATTCTCTCGATATCCTCTCGTTCCTCCTTCACATTCCAGATCGTCTCTAGCGTCGCCTCATCCGGCTTGCGAACCTCTTCTAACTCTCCTGCGGATTTTGATTCCGATCCCTCTTGCCCAGAGAATATCTCTTCGGCATTCGTAAATGGCTCATGACCGATAGTTTTCGAGAGTCTGCTCCGGTTTCTCACCTGTAACTCGGGATTCTCTGGTTCTTTACTCCAGATTGGATGGGGAATTGCTTGACAAACCTCCTTTTTTAACTTCCCGGCGGTTTTCAAGTCCGCGATCGCTCTTTGCCAAAGATCGTCAAAGCGATCGAACCGATTGGTGTTGGCAGCTTTCTGATATTCATCGATTTTGTTCGCGATCTCATCCTCATACCCTTGCCATCCCGTTTTGGCACTCGCTCCTCGAATGTTCGCCAACAGTTTCCCGCTCATTTCATTTTGAGGTATATGGCCCACTACCATCGTCCTCTGCACGATCGCTTCATTTCTTGTATTACACAACAACTGCACTGGAGAAAAACTCGAACGCACTCCCCCCTCATACTCCCTCTGGATCGGCATCGCTTCACCCTTCCCCGCCAAATCCGATCGCCGAGCAAACCCCGAACCCAAAAACTCTTCCCGCTTCTCCTCCACGGGATACTCTTTCTCGCACTGTATTCTCACTTTCATGTCAGCTGTTCTCCTAAAATTGAGAATGATTTAAACCAGATCGGGAGCGAATCGGATCGGGAAACGAAAAAGCCGAAAAATCTGCCTCGATTTTACCATCCCATTGAAACTCCGTCTCGTAGATCGGTCGTCCTAGTTTTTGATACTCCGATCGCACCGCCACCAAAAGATGCCCCATCTCCACCGCCTCCCCATCCTTCGCCGCCAGAAACGCGGCATTGATGGCGATATTGTGAATTGCGCCCCCTGTAAGATTAAACTTTGCTAAATGAGCGTAATCCAACTCCCCGACCGGCATTTGAGAGGGAAAAGCCTTCTCCCATAACTGCTGGCGATAGGCCAAAGAGGGAAAGGGAAAATCGATAATAAACCGCAAACGCCGGAGAAATGCCTTGTCGAGAGACCCTTTCAAATTCGTCGCCATAATCGCCAAACCGCGATAAGATTCGATGCGCTGGAGCAAATAATCGATCTCCATATTGGCATAGCGATCGCGTGCGTCCTTCACTTCAGACCGCTTGCCAAATAGGGCATCTGCCTCATCGAAAAAGAGAATCGCCCCCCCTTCTTCCGCCGCAGCAAACAGACGGCTCAAATTCTTCTCTGTCTCCCCGATATACTTACTCGTTATCGAAGATAAATCGATGCGATAGAGATGCAAATCCAACTCATGGGCAATAACCTCCGCCGCCATCGTCTTTCCCGTCCCGCTTTCCCCCGCAAAGAGCGCCGCCGTCCCCAAACCTCGATTTAAGCGATCGCGAAATCCCCACTCATCGTAAACCCGCGATCGCCAGCGCACCTGATGGACGATCTGCCAGAGCAACCCCAACTCTTCCTCTGGCAAAACCAAATGCTTCCAATTCGCCTTCACCTCCAACCGTTGCGCCAAACTCCCCAAACGGGGTTGAGTTCGTTGCAAACAAGCACGCCACAGCGATCGCCCTGCCGTTGACCCGGCAATTTTCTCGATTTCCCCAAAATTTAAGCTAAATTGACCCGCTAACTGCAAAGGCGCATCCTCCGCCGCCTCGGGTAACACCACTTCCCAGGCTCGACGCTGTTCCTCGGGAGTGGGTTTCTCCGTCGCGATCGCCACTGCTTCTCGATTTGCCGGCATTTTCGCATCCCGACTGTCGAGAAAGAGCAACCCCCGACTTTGACTCAAAAATCGCCGCAATGCCACCCCTGAAGTTACTTCCTGCGTATCCACGTAAAGCGCCAAAGCGAGCAAGCGTTCTTCTCGCTCCCACAATCGCAGAAACTCTGCATATTCAGTAGAAGCGGGCATGAGTTCCCCCATCAAACCGTATAGCGATCGCCCGTAAATTTCCGCCACCTCTCGGGCAATTTGCTGCTTGCAAGCAGCATTTCCCCCCGTTAACTGAATAATTGGTAAGGGTTGCGCCGGATCTGCCCGTTCTAAAACTTGACAAATTTCCGCCACGATCGCTCCTTGAGACGGCGCGAGGTTGGGTAATTGCCCCGCTTCCTCCGAGCTTCCCAAAGGAAACAACAGCGAAGCCAAACGGCGATCGAGGCGATTGGATCCCGTGAGGAAATTGAGAATGCGATCGTCAATTTTTAGAGGGGAAGCGATCGCGGGTCGAGAATCTCGTCCCAGCACCTCCAGCAAGCGCCAATAGCGCAAAGCCCCTTCGGAAGACATTGCCTCCCAACTCGGCTCCCCAAAGACCTCAAACGCTAAGGAAAACGTCGGATAGGCGCGATTGTGCGTTCCCTGTAAGCGATCGCACAATTCCGGAATCGTCGGATCCAATTCTATGGCCGTACAAAGGAGCAAAATTCCTTGTTCCAATATTGAGAGATGAAAACACTCTCCTAAATATTCGAGGGTAGAGGGCAGTTGAATGGGGGAACATTCCTCCGCCTCGCCTATCATTTGCTGCAAGCGCGATCGCAGGGTTTCCAGAGCTATCCCCAAAGCGATACGATTCTCATTCATCTTTCTCGTACCTCAATTTTTTGGTTAAATTTCAACGGTCTCGCGGCAAAATCCACAGGGATGCTATCCGCACCATCCACTCGCAACCGCACCACGTAATCCCCCGCCGGGACATTGCCCACCCGAAACGTTAAGGTAGAAGGTGCGATCGCCTCCTCTGGGGTGGCAATTTCTTGTACGGGAATGCCGCGATCGCCCAAAAACAGAATGACCCGTTGAGAGGGTCGCACTTGAGGAATGCAGGCAATCTCTATGGTCAAATTACCCGCGATCGCCTCTCGGGGAGAAATTTCCACCACCTGTGGGGCGATCGCAAGGGGCAATTCTTCACTGGTCCGCACGTACTCTTCTCGGACAATAACGAGAGAGAGGGTATAAAACCCCGCCACCCAGCGAGAAACGATTTCGGGGTCTTGCAAGCGATCGGGTAATCGCACCTGCAATTCCTCCTCCGTCGGTTCCGGTAGAGGAGAAAGGGCGATCGCTTCTTCAAGGAGGGGATGAAGCAACTGCACTGATAAATTAGGGGCATTTAATAAAGTGCCACGCAGGGTGAAAACCTCCCCCATTTGGGCGCTGTGCTGGCGATGGGGCAATTGCACTGCCTTCAACGAGGGTACGCCGAAATTGGCGATCGGACTCGCACCACCCCGCAAACGACCGTTCATTTGGGGCAGTACCGGTAAAGACACTTTCACGGGGACGTGACTATCCAAAACCACGACCGAAATTTGATAGGCAACCGAAGCCCGATACTGAGCCTGAAACCCCTGCCAAATCTTAGAGATCTCCTCAAACGCGAGAGATTGCGGCACGATATTAAGACTGTCGATTTGTTCGTGGAGATTGCTTTGCGGCAATCGTTTTGCGGTCGCCGTGGCAATTTCAGCCGGTTTCAGGATTTTATGGTCGTGAAAGATGCTCATCACGCGACCGAGTAATTGATGGCTCGCGATTTCATCATCATCTTTGCCATAGGCCACGATTAAATAGTAGAGATCCAACCCTAAAGGCGACTCCTCGCGAATTCCTCGCGCCCCTTGCATTCTTTTCGGAAGATTTTTCCAAGCCAGATTGGGGGTTGCGTGATATAGAAACAAGTTGATTTGATTGCTATCGCTATGGCCGCGTGCTTTATCGAGAGGAAAGGCAGTGATATTACCACTTCCCAGTTCTTCTCGGAGACCCGAGAAAAGTAAGTTTTGCAACGTGGTCGTCACGGCGGCGATCGCAAGAGAGTTACTCATTGCTTATCTCGTTGGGAGCTAACTATACACTAGAATACAGCGTATCCTTTTTGATCTAGCATAGAATGCAGACTTTTCTTGAGTCCAAAGAATACACTAAAGAGATTACCAAAATACTTTTTAGAGAAGCAACTTAAAGAAAATTAATTTTTCTCTTTCTTGATAATATCGTGGATCGCAAGCTCTAATAGAAGAGAAAGCGATCGCACCTCTCATCTTCTCTTTCGGCTTTACTCCCATGCGTCCAATTGAGCTAACCAATTTTGCAGAGTTGAAGATACGCGATCGCGGCTGCGTTCAAAGTTAGCGGCAACAATAATTAAAATGATACCTGTCACCAAACCAATGACCCATTTTAAAAAAGCATATTGAAAAATGAGGACAATGAGTTGATAGAACGTGGCAAAAAGAAAAGTTATCGTTCCCACATACAAAAATGCCCGCACTTTTATCCCCAAGCCGATAAAAATAGCCAACAATGCGATCGCCCCGGGAACGAGTCCTGTTTCGCTATGCAATACCAGTGCGACAACACAAGTTAAACTACTGCCGATAACCCGCAATAAATGGCGGTTTTTCCCTTGGGAAGCGTCTTGCAAAGCCGGATCGAACTGGGCTATATAAATCAGGGATAAACTAGCTAGAGAAACATACCAAAGCGGATCTTGTAACTGATTGCTTTGGAAAAACCGCGCGATCGCCCAATTACAAAACCCTAAGGCAAAATACGTCCAACGCCAGTTTTTTGACTGTTGCGCCACTCGTAAATAAAATGCCGAAACAATGAGTAAATTTAGGGTGGAAATATCGGGAGATTGAGTTAAAAGAACGATGATGGGTAATGCGATCGCGCAATATTGCCAAGGTTGTTTGCGCCATCCCCAAACATTCCAAGGTAAAGAATAAAGGGCTAATGCGATCGCGCAACCGATGGGGACGGCGGCAATGCCAAAAAGCATAAATTCCGGCCAGAATAAGCGCAGATAAATTGAGAACAATCCTACTTCAATGAGTCCTAAAATGACCCAGAGATCGTTGATTTTGGGCTTATCTAAGCCACGTCCTTGTAGAACTGCATAGAGTGGGATAATTCCCCAAATTGGCGTTCCTAAAAGGCGTAATTGTGAGGGAAAATTCATGCCAAAAAGTAATCCCCACCCCATCAGTAAACTCGCGATCGCCCAGTGAATATTTCCGGCAAAAACCAGATCGATCCGTCGCAAATTATAGAAAATCTCACGATCGTTAGTTTGCAAGATGAATGTCAAACTCCGATAAGCGATCGCGATAACCATTGCAATCATTGCAAGGATAGTCAAGCCATCCACCGGACTGCCTCCCGATCCTTGCGCCATTTGATAGATCGTGAGTTCGTAGAGGGCGACGGATATACCTGCCAGAGAAAGGTAAGATAACCCCCGCCAACTGGGACGCTGACTTCCGATCGCCAGTCCTGTTAAAGCTGCGCCCAAGGTCAAAAATCCGGTATATGCGGTAAAGTATCCCCAACGTAGCAGCAACCCAAAAATTGTATACAGCAAGGAGATGAGGTAAAAGCGATCGGGAGAGACAAAACGCGATCGCAAGCCAGAGAAGCGATCGTAGACCATCACACCACCTATGAGGATATTAGCGATCGCAAGGGTAAATAAGGACGCATCTATGAGCAATAAACCGCCACTAACCATCAATTCTATCCCCCAAGCAATGCCCCAAACAATCTCATTCTCATGGCTGGGTTTCGTCCAGCCGCGCAAGGCGATCGCTCCAGTTAAAACGATAGGTGCAATGAAAAACGCCCAATGGGAGAGTAAAAGCTGCCCGTATCCTGCCGCGATCGTGGAGGACAGTCCAGACAATAGCGCAATTGTGAGCGCGATCGCCCAAATATCGGCAGCTTCTCGATAGACTTTCGCGAGAATGCCTTCTCGATGTTTTAAGAAGCGATGGAAACTCCAGAGGAGTGCAATGGCGATCGCACCCACAAATAACCATTCTGCACCCGCCAATTTCGGCCAGCAGATAGCAATTCCCAATCCTAATCCATAACCAATGCTAATGAATGCAGTCTCAGTGCGTTTGAAAAAATTTGTATTTGCAACCATGAGACCCGTCGCTGTCCCCAAACCAATTAATCTGGGGATAGGTTGTCCAATGAGTAAATATTGAACGGCGAAAAGTGCGATCGTACTGGCCAAAACTGCTTCTTTTTGGCGAGGAGAACTAACCCGAGAGACAATCGTTAAGGTCAGAGGAATCAGTAACCATACTAAAGCATATTCGGCTAAGATAATGTTTCCAACTTGAGGAACACTTAAACAAAGATAACTACCGATCGCCCCCATAAATCCCAAATGCCAACAACTGAAAGACCAGATTGCAAGCCGTTGTGTTGTTAATTTTGTTCGGTCTGCAATCTGTATTTTTTCTAAGCCCATAAAAGCGATCCATTCTGCGATCGCCCAAACCATAAAAATCACCGCATAATTCTCGATCGCGAGTTGGGGAAACAGCCAAGGAAAAAGCGAGAAAGTTGCGATCGTACTGGAAATATGAGCGAGATAGATAAGAAAAGGACGAATTCTAACGCGATGAGCAATAATGAGAAAAGAAATTGTCCAGAAGAACAAGGAAAGTGATAGTAATGAAGGAGAGGAAGAAACGAGTAAACAAGTCGATCCTCCTAATGTCAGTGCTAATCCTTCGCTAACGTTAATAAAGACAATTTTTTGACTGCGAGGATGTCCAATTCGAGAAACAAAGGTTAAAGCCAGAGGAACGAATAACCAGATTAGAGATTGTTCTATTGCAATAGATTTTACTGGCAGAATACTCACGAAAAAATAACTGCCGATCGCTCCAATAAATCCTAAATACCAACAACTTAAAGACCAGATCGAAAGCCGTTTTGCTGCTGATTTTGTTCGATCTCCAATCTGTATTTTTTCTAATCTCATAAAAGCGATCCATTCTACGATCGCCCAAGTGAAAAGAAGAATGCCATACGTTTCGATCGCGAGTTGGGGAAATAACCAAGGAAGAAGCGAGAAAACTGCGATCGCACCGGAAATATGCGCGAGATAGATGGTGACAGGACGAACTTTGAAACGATGGGCAATAATGAGAAATGAAATTGTCCAGAAAAATAAAGAAAGCGATCGCAAAGAAGGAACAAAAGATGCAGCCAAGCAAGTTAATCCTCCCAACACAAGCGCCAATCCTTCACCAAAATAGGCGAGATTGGGTTTGTCGAGTCGGTACAGTTTTTCCATGTAATGAATACAAAGAAAGCCGTAACCAAATGATGCACCAATCGTGAATGCAGCGCTAATCTCTTGATAACCTGTTAAATTGGCTAATACTATAAAGAAACTGTCCCAAAATTCTCTCGGAATTAAGAGGGTTAATAACACCCCACCTTGTGCGCCGATCGCAAATAATGCCAGTAAGTCTCCCTTGTGCCAATATTGCTTGAACCTTTTCAGAAAGCACCAAAATCCCAAACTACTGACCGCGACAGATTGCCAAGGAAATTCTCTTTGCAAGCCTACTTGCCAACCGAATATTATTAAAACAATACCAACAATTTCTAAATTTTTAGCCAGTACAATATTAGATTTAAGATACGGAACAATTTCCGTACATAGCCAGCCTCCAATCCCAATGACTAAACTTAATTGAGCAAGGGGGAGTTGTTCGAGAATTAGACCTCGAATCAATAAAACAAGAAGCGCAAACAGAATAAAACCGATCTGCAAAGGATCGATCTTTTCGGATTGAGAGAATTTTTGTCGTAAGAGAATCGCAGTGAAAATTGCCCCTAAATAAATAGCAATCAGAGGAAAATCGGGAAAATTCCATCCCCAATGTAAATAACATAATCCTAAAAATAAAGATGTTTCGATCGCGATCGCTTTTCGGGAAAGTAAAAAGGGTAAACTACTCAAACTAATTGTCGCGATCGCAATTGCCAACCACCCAAAAATATTACGCCATAAGCCAAAACTATCCATTGCGACAAAGTTAATGGGAATGAGCAACAGCGCGACAATTTTTAAGGTTTGCGAGGTTAATTTCAGTTTTTCATTTTTCCCAGTCCACCAGCTAGAAAGACCAAAAACTAAAGTATAAAGATATAAGATGCCATATTGTCCAATAGAAGAGATTTCTTGCCATTGAGTGGCAGCCATGACCCCCGAGGAAACAATAATGAGGAAAATTCCGAGGAAGAAGAGCCAGCGCAAACTCAGTTCATCTTTAAAAGATTGAAAAATTTGCTCGAGTCCAGAAGGTTGATAGGGTGCAGTATTTTGCGTTGCCAGCGCTCTTTGTGGGATGGGAATGGGAATTTCTTCGGGGATTTTCCGAACTGAAGATTCTGTTTTTTGTACCGTTATCATGGGTTCGGGTAAAGAGCAGGTTAAATAGCGCTGACTTAATTGTTTGACTTGGCGATCGTCTAGCAAACCTAATTGCAACCAATATTCTAAACCTGCTAAGAGTTGGGGTTGCGAGGCATTGACGGTAATTTCCAAGTATAAAAAACGGTTTATCTGAGAAGACATGGAAGTAATTTAAAATAACATTGGCAAATTTAAACTCGCGATCGCATAAATTTTTGAGCCAGAGGAGGAAATTTGGATTAAACCAAAAAGCATTTCATTTTTACCCAAATCTATTGGCTTCTAACCTTTAAGATGCCCTGAATTTTTACTCTTTTTCAAGGGCGATCGGGACGATCTCGCGATCGTCATGTTCGGAGTCCTAAAAATAACAAGGGAAAACCAACGATCTCGATATGAAAAAGCGAAGGAACGAATGACGATTTTGAGATTGCCACTTTCTCGATTTATGCTGGGTCAATATAATGCTATGGGAGGATGCAAATATGCAAATACTCACTCTTACTGTAGCGAACTCGAGAAGCGATCGCCTTTTTTCCTAAAATGTTCTTAAAGATTGTGAAACATAAAGAAATATGAATTAACCTAAGAAAAACGCGATCGACTCTTCTATAGGTTGTTATGGTTCAAGACATTTCTCCCCAATACTCTCTCACTTGGTTGCACAAAATGTCAGAAATTCCCCAAACAGCGTGGGATGAGTTGGCAAAACCTCTCGAAACGCCCTTTTTGGAATGGGAATGGCTGAATAATATCGAGACTTCTCGCAGTGCAACAGCGAAAACGGGATGGCAACCCTGTCATTTGACCGTCTGGCGCGATCGCCAATTGGTCGCCGCCGCACCATTGTATCTTAAAGCTCACAGTTACGGCGAGTTTGTTTTCGACCATCAATGGGGAGATTTGGCGAATCGTTTGGGGGTTTCTTACTATCCGAAGCTATTGGGAATGACTCCCTTTACTCCCGCAGTCGGCTATCGTTTTTTAATTGCACCGGGAGAAGATGAAGATATTTTAACGGCAATGATGGTCGCCGCGATCGACCATTTTTGCGATCGCAATCAACTCTCGGGGTGCAATTTTCTCTTTGTCGATCCCGAATGGCGTAAAGTCATGGAACGTCATGGGTTTAGTAGTTGGTTGCACCATAGCTATATTTGGAGCAATCGAAATTTTACGACATTTGATGATTATTTAAAAGTGTTTAATGCCAACCAACGGCGCAATATTAAACGGGAACGAAAATCGGTGACAAAAGCCGAGTTACGGATGGAAGTTCATGCAGGAGCAGAAATCCCTCATTTTCTCTATCCTATGATTTACCAATTTTACAGCAATACTTGTAATAAATTCTATTGGGGAAGTCAATATTTAACGCGCAAATTTTTCGAGCAATTGTATCCTAAGTATAGCGATCGCGTCGTTCTTTTTGCTGCTTATTTAGACGAACGAGACCCCAATAAACCCGTAGGAATGTCTTTTTGTTTGCGAAAAAATCAGAACTTTTACGGACGCTATTGGGGAAGTTTTGATGAGTTTGATTGTCTTCATTTTGAAGCCTGTTATTACAAACCCATTGAATGGGCAATTTCTCAAGGGATTCAAATGTTCGATCCGGGTGCAGGGGGAAGACACAAGCGCAGGCGAGGATTTCCCGCAACTCCCAATCATAGTTTACATCGTTTCTATGACGATCGCATGAGAAAAATTCTCTGTTCCTATATTGGCGAAATTAACGATATGGAACAGCAAGAAATTGAGGCAATTAATCAAGATTTACCATTCAATAAGCGAGAAATTAATTTCGATATATGTGATGGATGATTGAGCCAATAAAACTTTAATAACTGATGAGAAATGAACCAATTTCAATAAAACTCGACTCGATAAATTGATTCATTCGTTTCGAGATTAAACCAGAAAACCAGCATTCCTCGCCCAGTATCAACATACATTTTGCCCAATCTTGAATCGCGATGAAATATCGCAGAATAATCTAAATCTTCTAGGAATTGGGCAACAATTTGAGTGTTGCGACCTAAGAAACGTTTTAATTCTGAAGGACGGGGAGGCCATTGTCCAAAAGGTTCAAAGGCCGATCCTTCTTCAGAATCATATAAAAATGTGCCATCGCATAAAGTTATATCATTTCTAATACAAGAACGAACGGATTCTGTTAATATTGTCTTACCATTTTCTAAAATAGTTAATTGGGTCTCATCGATCTGATAGCGAGCGATCTTGCTTCTGGCATAATATTCATTCTCATTTTCTCCGCGAAATGCGGGCAATCGGAGAAATTCATTAGGGTCTTGACGATTGATGCTATAGTAATCTAGAGCATTATTCGAGGCAGTGCGATCTCGTCCCCGGCTGCCTTGACAAACATAAATATAAAAACTCTCTGTAACATAACGAACCAAAGTTTCTCCCCGTCCGCCATTTTCTGGGCAATATCGGGGCGGTTGACGGAGAAAACTCTCAAAATTTTGACTGTTAACGACAGAGGTTTGAGAGAGTCCTAATGTAAAACAGATGAGTCCCAATGCAGCATAGTGCAGTTTTTTGATAAGATATCTTTGAGTCATGATAGCATTTTACTCTGCGCTCCTGTTTTGCTTATAATATAAAGCTAAAGCTCAGAAAACAAGCAGTTTTAATAATTCCTCAAAAAACTCAGCATTATGTTAACAAATATTCGCCTTTTACTTGAGGCTTGTAAAAGACTAAACCTTAATTATGATATTCTCCATTCTACACAAAATCTCATCCGGGTACATTTATCTCAAGATTATTATTTTGTTAATTATACAATTCCGATTGTCAGTCAAGCGATCGCAAAAATTCTGATTGATAAAGAATATACTTATCAATTGCTTAAGGATTGCGTTAAGAGTCCCAAAACTCTTGCCTTTTTAACCCCTTTTTGTGACGAAAAATATCAGAATTATTTGCACTTTGATACAATTGGTAAAATCGTCGCAGAAATACAAACTCATTTTTCCTATCCCACAATTGTCAAAAGAAATCGAGGAACATCAGGTAATAATGTTTTTTTATGTAGTCATGAACATGAAGTGATTAATTCTCTTAAAACTATTTTTGATATCAAAAGTAAAAATAGCGACTATGTTGCTTTAGCACAGGAATATATTAATATTGAACAGGAATATCGAGCCGTTTTTTTAGATCGAGAATTAGTTTTACTGTATGAGAAAGACAATAAGAAGGCAAAATTCACAGGTAATTTAAGTCCGCTACATTGGGAAGGTGCAAAAGCAAAACATATTTGCGATCGCGATCTCATTGCCGAAATACAAACATTTATTGCTCCGGTTTTTACTCATCTCGATATCGGTTATGGTGGATTTGATGTCGCCCGCGATCGCAATAATCAGTTATGGTTAATTGAAATTAATTCTCATCCCAATTACAGTATTTTTATCCGAGACAATCACGAAGAAATTATCATCCAACTTTTCATCAAAATCCTCAAAAAATTACAAGATAACTCACTGGTAACTGGTGACTGGTGACTGATAACTGAATAAGGTTCGGTTCTCCTGCTATAGTATAAGCACGAGAAGCGTTAGCATCAAATAGATAGGAGGGATGTCGCCGCCTGCAAATGCAAGTTCTTGTAAAAAGGTAGAGAGGAATGGTTGGACTGAACTGGTCGTTACCCACTCTAAGTCAAGTGGTAGAACAAAGTGAAGATTGTTGGGAACAAAACAGACAAGATTCCCAACGAGAACCTCTATGTACTCTTAATGCACTGTTAAAAATTGAAGGTCAATGGTACGGTGCGATCGCGGCATTAGAACAATTATTATTAAAACTTATTCCCAAGGATACCGATAGCTGCCAAGGATTGTTACTGTCGGGTTCGACTCCAATTTTATGTAACCCAGAATTATTGTCCCACTTAAAAATGGGCGTATTTGCCCCTAAACGCCAACGGCAATTTTCCCTCCCTGCTGCTTTTTGTCAACCTCAACCGACCAAAACGCCGACGGTTTTTGAATATCCTCTCCTTGCTGCCGATCCTCTTTCCAGTGAGAAGTTTTGCCTCGCTTTAACCACTCATTTTGGGTTGGTTGTGGTTTTGGGCAAAGGAATAAGCGGAAAATTACAGTTTCGCTTCTCCTTCGATCCCGAGGTGGTCAATTTAGCATGGCAAACTTTGCGATCGCGCCTTCTCGTTCTCTGTAGCGATCGCCTTGCTTCCCTTGACAAAATCGTCTCTCGCTTTATCCCTCCTCCTCCAGACTATCGCCTCGTTACGGCCTTCAGTCGCCATTTATTAGCTAATTTACCTGATGAATCTCCTTTGATTTCTGTACGAGCCAAGCCTGAGATTTCTTGTGAGCAAAAAAAAGAGAAGTCAGAGTCTCTGGATACAGATATTATTTCAGAAATAGAACTATTGCAAGCGCTAACTCACGAAATTCGGACTCCTCTCACAACAATCCGAATGCTGACACGGTTGTTATTGAAAAAACGAGAAAATTTATCTGCTAAGGCGATCGAACGTTTGGAAATCATCGATCGCGAATGTACCGAACAGATCGATCGCATGGAACTCATTTTCCGAGCTGCTGAGTTAGAAAGCAAGCCCATGCGATCGGAAAGTATGCAATTAATTCCCATTTCCCTCAAAAATATTATTCAGCAAAATATTCCTCGCTGGAAAAAACAAGCGCAAGGTCGCAATGTTACGCTTGATGTGTTGCTTCCCGAACAATTACCCACGGTTGTGAGCAACCCAGAAATGTTGGGTCGTGTCCTATCTGGACTTATGGAAAGTTTCACCCGCAGTTTACCGACAGGAGGGCAATTACAAGTTCAAGTGGCTACCGCAGGGCATCAATTAAAATTGCAATTGGTTTCGGAAAATGTATCTTTAACCAACTCTTTGAAATCAATGGGACAATTGCTCATGTTCCAACCAGAAACCGGAAATTTAAGTTTAAATCTCGATGTTACTAAAAATCTTTTCCAGATATTGGGAGGTAAATTAACGATTCGCCAGCGCCCTCAAAAAGGTGAAGTTTTAACTATTTTTCTCCCTTTGGGGGTGCACCCTTCTCCTTTCCAAAAGTCCGATCTCAAAAAACAGAAAACCACCCATTAAGCTGACTCTCAAATGACTTTTCTGGCAATATGAAAAGCAGAAAGATAAGAAAGTTCGATTTTTCCTTCAAAATCTTTTTCAATTGTCTCTCTTAACGCTGTAAACAAAGATTCGCGATCGCGAGTTTCTATGCGTCGATAAGGAGAGAATGTATAGAGAAGAAGTAAATAATCATCTACTGTATAGGTAGTTTGACAAACAATTTGTTCGGAAATTAAATCTTGAAATTTACCCGAGTCGATAAGATTCTCAGCAACACTTTGTAAAATTTCTTCTTGTTTGGTTTTACCTTCATAGCAAGAGAGAGAAGGAGTATATCTTTGATAAACTTTGTTTAATTTCTTGTATTCTTCATATCGAGGTTCGGGATGCGTATTCCAAAATAAGATTAAGCGGCCTTCTTTTTGTAAAGCATTTGCTGCTTTAGGATAACCAATTTCTGACGGTATCCAATGAAATGAATTGGCAGCTAAAACGGCAGCAAATTTCTCTGGTTCTACTTCCCATTCTTCAAAAGATGTATTAGCAATCTTAACGCAAGGATACCCACGACAGTTATCTTGTAAAAATTGGCAAGCTTCTCGACTGGGTTCGAGACAAACCATTGAAAAACCGCGTTTAGCAAAGCCAATGGTTGCATTACCCGGACCGCTACCGATTTCTAAAATAGTTGCATCGGGACGCAATTGGGAAACTGCAACAGCGCGATCGCAGAGTGCTTGGGGATATCTCGGCCTCGCTCGATTATACGCCTCAGCAACCCTTGAATACCAAGTTTTCCGTGTGGCTAAATCTTGATTCGCATACCATTTTTTTTGTTGTTGCCAATCATTCATTGTTTTTGTTTTCGGTTATACTAAAACATTAGCATAAAATTAACAGATGAATGCTCTCCCTCCTCGCTGGCAACTTCCTCCTACTTCTGATGTTCCTGCGGAATTTATCGAGGTAATTAAATCTTACTGTCCTGCTTCCGAAGGAAAATTTGCCGCACAATTACTTTGGCAAAGAGAGATGCAGGATTTAGAAAAATTACCGGGTTTTATCAACTGCGATCGCTATCAGTCTGCCAGTCCTTTTGCTTTTGGCGAAGAGATGCAATATGCTGTCAAACGCCTTCAAAAGGCACGAGAAAGAGGGGAAAAAGTGACGATCTGGGGAGACTTTGATGCTGATGGAATCACCTCAACAAGCGTCCTCTGGGATGGGTTAGGGCAATTTTTCCCGCAATACTTGCAGTTAGATTATTATATCCCCAATCGTCTAACGGAATCCCACGGTTTAAATATACCGGGACTGGAAAAATTAGCAGCAACGGGAACAAAATTAATTGTCACTTGCGATACAGGAAGTACCAACATAGAAGAGATCCATAACGCCGCAGAATTGGGCATTGATATTATTGTCACCGATCATCATACTTTACCAGAAAAGCGCCCCAATGTTGTCGCGATTATTAATCCTCGTTATTTAGCAAAAACACATCCTCTCTATCACCTTTCTGGGGTCGCTGTTGCTTATAAATTAGTGGAAGCACTTTACGAAGATTTGCCGCAAGTATCGCAAAAACCCCTTGAAGAATTATTGGATTTAGTGGCAATTGGTTTGATTGCAGATTTAGTCGAATTGAGTGGCGACTGTCGTTATTTAGCGCAACGAGGAATCAAACAATTACAAAAACAACTGAGACATCCGACTCGTCCCGGTGTTGCTTTACTATTAAAATTATGTCAGAGAAGTGGCGATCGCCCTACAGATATTTCTTTTGGGTTGGGACCGCGAATTAATGCCGTCAGTCGCATTCATGGGGATGCTAATTTTTGCGTGGAATTATTAACCAGTCACGATCGCGATCGCTGTCGGTATCTTGCGGAAGAAACAGAATTGGCTAATAGTCGTCGCAAAGAATTACAAAAAAATGTCACGAATTCAGTAAAGAAAAAACTCCAACATCTGGACTTATCAACAACCTATGTGATTGTCTTGGAAGATCCGCAATGGTCGGTTGGGGTTTTGGGATTAGTAGCCGGACAAATTGCTCAAGAATACGGTCGTCCTACGATACTATTAAGTACAGAACAGAATCAGTCACCAGTCACCAGTCACCAGTCACCAGTAAATAGTCAAATATTATCTCTAGCACGAGGATCGGCACGTTCTGCGAATGAAATTGACCTTTATCAATTGGTGCATTCTCAAAAACATTTATTGCATCGTTTTGGTGGACATCCTTATGCGGCAGGCTTGAGTATTCCGATTGAAAATATTGCTCTATTTACTGAGGCAATTAATCAAGAAGTTCGCTTACAGATTGGTACTATAGAATTAACTCCGATGGTAAGTGCAGATATTACTGTAACGGTAGCCGACTTAGGTAAAGAATTATTTAAAGAATTGAATATTTTAGAACCTTGTGGTATGGGAAATCCTATCCCTAAACTCCTGATTGAAAATTGTTGGTTTACGAAAGTTTGGCATAATAATACGAAAGACAGTCGCGGTAAAAAAATTCAATATATCAAAACAACTTTTGAGATGGGTGATGATTCTTCTCCTTCTAGCTTTCCGGGGGTTTGGTGGGGACATTATAAGGAGGAATTGCCCGCCGATCGCCCTTGTGATGCGATCGTTGAGTTGGATTACAATACTTATAAAAATCAATACGAAGTGCGCCTAATTGCAGTGCACGATCGCAGTGCAGATCTCGTTTATCAAAATGACTTTTATGCGTCCAATATTCTCTTAGATTGGCGAGGAGAATTGTTACCAGAACAACAATATGATTCTACCATTCTCCTCCAAGATTGTCCGATGAATTGGCGGAAAATTTCTGAGGAATTTTATAAGGCAGTTTCAGAAACCCAAAAACTTGCCCTTGCTTATTCTTCTCCTGAATCTTTAACTTCAGGAGAAGTTTGGCAGAAACTTGCAGGAATGGCTAAATATTTGCAACGTACAGGAGAAACGACGACTTATCGGAAATTGCAAGCAAAACTCGATCTGAGTTCGCAAACCTTGGGCTTAGGAATTACTGCTTTAGAAGCAATCGGATTTGAGGTCAAAAATCACCCTCTTGCCTTACAGATTATCGGTATTAAAGAGGCGCGATCGCATCCCGAAACTGCAATTCAATACTTTATTGATGCAGTAGAAGAAGAACAATTTCAACGCCAGTTCTTTTACAAGGCTCCTTTGAGAACTTTGCAGGATACTTTGTCTTTTACAGTTCGCGATCGCAAACCTTGATATCCTGCAATTGAGAACACCAATCCTTAGTTAAAAAGTTGAAAAAACAGGGAAAATCAGTAATTATCATAGCTGAAGAAAAGAAATTGAACAAACATCTTAAAGCAGAAGCTAACTTATTTATTCTGGTTCATTAACTAGCATAATAGGTTACTATCTTCCCTACACTGGAGTCGTTTTAACAAAGCGATCGCTTATTTTTGATAAACATTACCAAAAATAAGCAATCGTTATTATTCAAGAACTAACTTTGTAAAACGACCTCACCTTCCGATTCCAATTTCACTGCAGCCTGATAACCATTGCCATTCAGAGAAACTTCCCCATCAACCGGAGATTTTCCTTGATAAGCATCGGTTAAAAGTTGCTTCAAATCACTAATTAAAGGATAGCGCGGATTCGATCCGGTACACTGGTCGTCAAAAGCACGATCGGCGGTTTGTTCTAATTGAGCGTAAAAGACGCTTTCCTCATCTTTGAGATACTCTTTGATACTGCTAGGAATATCAACTTGACGCTTCAAATCTTCTACGGCTGCAATTAAAAGATTTACTTTCTCTTCTTCGGTTTCGCCACCGAGTTGTAAATAATCGGCAATGCGAGAATACCGCCATTTTGCATTGGGATATTTATATTGCGAAAAAGTGGCTTGTTTGAAAGGAACATCCGTCGCATTGTAGCGAATGACGTGGGAAATCATCAACGCATTGGCCAACCCGTGGGGAATATGAAAAGTTGCCCCCAGTTGATGCGCCATCGAGTGACAAATTCCCAAGAAAGCATTAGCAAAAGCCATCCCCGCCATTGTTGCCGCATAGTGGACTTTTTCCCGCGCTTTCGGATCTTTTGCACCATTTTTGTAGGCACTAGGAAGATATTTAAACAGGAGGCGAATGGCTTCTAATGCTAACCCATTGGTATATTCTGAAGCTAACACGGAAACAAATGCTTCTAACGCATGAGTTAAGGCATCAATGCCACCGTAAGCGGTAAGGCGATCGGGCATATTTAAGACCAATTCTGGGTCAACGATCGCCATATTTGGCGTTAAAGCATAATCTGCAAGAGGGTATTTGATATCATTGCGGCGATCGGTGACAACAGCAAACGGTGTTACTTCCGAACCCGTTCCCGATGTCGTCGGAATTGCCACCATGATCGCTTTTTCTCCTAAAGGTGGGAGATCGTAAACTCGTTTGCGAATGTCCATAAAACGCATCGCTAACCCTTCAAATTCAATCTCGGGATGTTCGTACATCAACCACATAATTTTTGCCGCATCCATTGGCGATCCGCCACCGAGGGCAATAATTACATCGGGTTGAAACGTATTCATGACCACTAAACCGCGTTGAACTGTGTCCAAAGAAGGATCGGGTTCGACATCGTAAAAGATGTCATATTTTAAACCAATTTCATCGAGAACATCTTCCACATTTGCCGTCATTCCCAAATCGTAAAGAGGTTTGTCTGTAACGATAAAAGCGCGTTGTTTGCCAGCCAATTCTCGTAAAGCAACGGGGAGAGAACCGTATTTAAAATATACTTTGGGAGGAATGCGAAACCACAGCATATTTTCCCGTCGTTCCGCAACCGTTTTAATATTGAGTAAGTGTTGGGGTTCGACGTTTTCAGAGATAGAATTTCCGCCCCAAGTTCCACAACCCAAAGTTAAAGACGGATCCAAACGGAAATTATATAAATCACCGATCGCACCCTGAGAAGACGGCGTATTAATTAATACCCGAGAAGCTTCTACCCGATCCTCAAATTGTTTGATATGTTCGCTATTTCCGGGATTGGTATATAAAGCAGCCGTATGTCCTCGTCCGCCAAATTCTACTAATTTACAGGCTTTGATGACGGCATCATCATAATCTGTGGCGCGATACATAGCCAAAATCGGGGATAATTTCTCGTAAGCAAAAGGCTCGCTGACATCAATCTCTTCTGCTTCGCCGATAATCACCCGCGTATTGGGAGGAAGAGTCACATCGATTAAAGCGGCGATTTTATCCACGGGTTGACCGACAATTTCTGCATTTAACCGCCCGTTAACAATAATTTTACCCCGCATTTTCTCCGTTTCTTCCGGGGTGAGGAAATAGGCACCGCGATCGCAAAATTCCTGCTTCACGTCCTCATAAACGCCATCCACCACGACTACCGATTGTTCGCTGGCGCAAATCATACCATTATCAAAGGTTTTACTGAGAATAATTGAGGAAACTGCCATTTTAATATGAGCAGTAGAATCAATTAAAGCAGGGGTATTACCAGCACCTACCCCTAAAGATGGATTCCCTGAGGAATAGGCTGCTTTCACCATTCCCGGCCCCCCAGTGGCGAGAATTAATTTAATATCACGATGCTGCATTAAGGCTTGGGAAAGTGGGACGGTCGGTTCGTCAATCCAACCAATAATATTAGCAGGGGCACCAGCTTCTACGGCTGCTTTCAATACGACTTTTGCTGCTTCAATGGTGCATTCTTTAGCACGAGGATGAGGAGAAAAAATAATCGCATTGCGAGTTTTTAGGGCAATTAAAGCCTTGAAAATTGCCGTAGAGGTAGGATTAGTAGTGGGAACAATTCCGGCTAAAATACCCACAGGTTCGGCAATTCTTTGAATGCCGAAAGATTTATCTTCTTCGATAATGCCGCAGGTTTTTTCGTTTTTATATTTATTGTAAATAATTTCGGAAGCAAAGTGGTTTTTAATCACTTTATCTTCAGTAACTCCCATTTTTGTCTCTGTTGCAGCCAATTTTGCAAGGGGAATTCTGGCTGTATTGGCAGCTAATGCCGCCTTTTTAAAAATGCGATCGACTTGCTCTTGACTGAAATTCGCATAAGTTTTTTGGGCAGTTTTGACTCGCAAGATCAATGATTCTAGTTGTTCGAGAGTTGTAACTTTGCTTTCCATAAGAACTTATTGCTCCTTTCTTTTTAGGGGTTAGATGTAGATTGTTATTGATTGTTGGTTACTTGCAAGGGTTTCATTCTAACACAAGCTTTTGTTTTCTCAGAAAACCTGCTACTTTGTTGGTCTTTCCTTAGGATAACATTTGTTTTTTCAAGAAATAACAAAGATAAGATTAAAGTTTGATGAAATACAAAAGACATCTGAGATATTTTAGAATGAGATATTTCCCTGCAAATCGAGAAAAACTCAATATCCAATGATATTTGAGGGTTCTCGGAAAAATGTTATGGTTTCCTCGCACAGCTTTCGCGAAAGGTGCGATCGCAAAATAGTGCAAAATCGTATCATCAACAACAAAAACGTTGTTTTAATCCAAAGAAAAAGATTAGTTTCAATTGTTTAACAATTCTAAACTTTAGGGTTATTGAACTGAAAAACAAGAGAGAATAAACAATGAAGAAATGAATTAACGGCGAATGGGGGAGAAAAACCGCGATCGCTATTAAATTATAAGGATTCTCTAGATATGCCTCCTACAATAACTGAAACAAAACCCGAAAAATCTCAAACCGCAAAACCAAAAATTGACAAGCGTTTCAAGGTTTTAGAAATGACCATGAAACGCAATCATTACAGTCAAGATGCTCTCATTGAAGTTCTCCATAAAGCGCAAGAATCATTTGGCTATCTGGAAGTAGAAGTCTTGGAATATATCGCCCGAGGCTTAAAACTTCCTCTCAGTCGCGTTTATGGGGTGGCAACTTTTTATCACTTATTTTCTCTTAAGCCCAGTGGCGAACATAACTGCGTGGTTTGTTTAGGAACTGCTTGTTACGTCAAAGGCAGCGGCCAGATTCTTGAAGACATGAAAGCCAAACTGGGGATAGAAGTCGGAGAAACTACGCCAGATGGAAAAATTTCCCTCCTTTCTGCCCGATGTATTGGAGCTTGCGGCATTGCCCCCGCAGTGGTCTTTGATGGGGAAGTGGCCGGAAAACTCGATACGGAAGATGTAACGGCACGCTTGAAGCAATTGGGTATTGAGTAAAAAGTAACGAGTAGCGATCGCTATTGAGAGGAGAAACACCAGTATGGATTTACAAGAACTATTGAGTTTAGCTGAAAGTGAAAAAGCAAAGCAGAAGGAGATTCGCGTTTGTTGCTGCACTTCTACAGGCTGTCAGGCGGCTAATTCTCTCGAGGTGAAAAAGAACCTCACCCAAGCGGTTAAAGCAGAGGGACTCAGCGATCGCGTGGAAGTTGTGGGAGTAGGCTGTATGGGCTTTTGCGGTAGAGGACCCCTTGTGGAAGTGACCCCCGACGATCGCCTTTATGAAGAAGTCAAACCCGAGGAAGCAGCCAGTATCATTCAAGCCCTTGATAGCGGCGAAGCTCAACCCATACAAGGGGATTTACAGCATCCTTTCTTCGCCCGTCAGACCCCGATCGTTCGCAAACATAGCGGTAAAATCAACCCCGATCGCATTGAAGATTATATTGCAGCAGGAGGCTATCAATCCCTTTGCAAAGCAATTTATGAAATGACCCCCGAAGCAGTGGTGCAAGAAATCACCCAAAGCGGCTTGCGGGGACGCGGCGGCGGCGGCTATCCCACGGGATTAAAATGGGCGACGGTGGCCAAAATGCCCAGAGAGCAAAAATACATCATTTGTAACGGCGATGAAGGGGATCCCGGGGCATTTATGGATCGCAGCGTTTTGGAAAGCGACCCTCATTTAGTGCTTGAAGGCATGGCGATCGCAGGCTATGCAGTAGGAGCAAACCACGGCTATATCTACGTCCGCGCCGAATATCCCCTCGCCATCAAACGCCTGCAAAAAGCCATTCAACAAGCAAAACGCCTCGGCATTCTTGGCAGTCAAATCTTTGATTCCCTCTTTGATTTTAAAATCGACATTCGCATCGGTGCAGGAGCCTTCGTTTGCGGAGAAGAAACCGCCCTCATTCGTTCCATCGAAGGCAAGCGCGGCAACCCCGTCCCCCGTCCTCCTTATCCCGCCGAAAAAGGCTTGTGGACTCATCCCACCCTGATTAATAATGTCGAAACCTTTGCCAATATTGCCACCATTATTAAAGAAGGAGCCGACTGGTTTGCCGCGATCGGCACGGAAAACAGTAAAGGGACCAAGATTTTTGCCCTCACCGGGAAAATTCGCAACAACGGTTTAATTGAAGTGCCGATGGGGATTACCTTACGGGAAATTGTCGAAGAAATGGGGGGCGGCGTTCCCGATGGGGAAGTTAAAGCGGTACAAACCGGAGGACCTTCGGGGGGGTGCATTCCCGCCGATCTCCTCGATACGCCCGTTGATTATGATTCCCTCGCTAAAGTCGGATCGATGATGGGATCCGGGGGGATGGTGGTCATGGACAAAAGTACCAGCATGGTAGAGGTGGCTAAATTCTATATGGAGTTTTGCGTAGAGGAAAGTTGCGGCAAATGTATTCCCTGTCGCGCCGGAACCGTGCAGCTTTACGGAATGTTGGCAAAAATTCTGAAAAAGCAAGCCACAGAAGCCGATCTGGAGAAATTAGAGCGCCTTTGCCAGATGGTGAAAGAAACCAGCCTTTGCGGTCTGGGGACATCGGCTCCTAACCCGATTTTAAGTACCCTGCACTATTTCCCGGAAGAATATCAAGAATTAGTCAGTCACCCGTCATCCGTAGGGACGTAAATGCTACATCCCTACACCGGCTAGGTAAGAATCCATAACCAATAATCCACAACTAACCCTTAAAACTATGTTTTGCGAACAATGCGAACAAACTGCTAGCGGTCAAGGTTGCCATCAATGGGGAGCCTGTGGTAAGAGTCCGGAAACGAATGCCCTACAAGATTTACTCGTGTATTGTCTGCGATCGCTTGCCCCGGTTGCCTTAAAAGCACGAGAATTGGGCGTTTCGACGCGAGAAGCAGATATTTTCACGGCAAAAGCGCTTTTTGCCACGATGACCAATGTGAATTTCGATAAAAAACGCTTTGTGCAGTATTTGCATACTTGTATCGACATGCGAGAAGCGTTGAAACAGAAATGTAGCGATCGCATTTCAGAATGGCCAAAAATCGCTCATTTTACACCAGATTTTTCCGCAAGTTTGGTCGAGCAAGGTCAAAATGCGTCCCTCGAACTCATCGATCTCGCTGACGGAAACCCCGATATTTTTGCCCTCAAACTGACGGTTTTATATGGGTTGAAAGGCATGGTTTCCTATGCTTTCTTGGCCTATGAATTGGGGGAAGAAGACGATCGCATTTATCAATTTACCCATGAAACCCTCGCCGCCATTGACTGCAGCGATCTCGACCTTCCCGACTGGGTAGATTTGGCGTTACAGGTAGGAGAATTGAACCTCTTGGCGATGAAACTCCTCGATGCCGGTCATGTCAATACTTACGGGCATCCCGTTCCTACTCCTGTCCCCCTCAATGTCAAACCGGGAAAAGCCCTTTTAGTTTCGGGTCACGATATCAAATATCTGGCAGCCATCTTAGACCAAACGGCTGAAACAGGCATCAACGTTTATACTCACGGAGAACTCTTACCCGCCCACGGCTATCCTCGCCTCAAAGAAAAATATCCTCATTTTTACGGTCATTACGGCACCGCTTGGCAGAATCAAACCAAAGAATTTGCCAAATTTCCCGGGGCGATCGTCATGACAACGAACTGTTTGATGCCGCCTCACGAAAACTATGAGGAAAAACTCTTTAGCGTTGGTGCCGTCGGTTATGGCGGTTTAACTCACCTGCCCGAGACTGACGGAATTCCCGATTTTGCTCCCGCGATCCAAGCATCCCTCGATCGCCCTGGGTTTACAGAAGACGAACCTGCGCGGGAAATTACGGTTGGATTTGCCCGCAATGCCGTCATGAATGTTAGCGATCGCGTCATCGAAGCCGTTAAAGCCGGACAAATTCGTCATTTCTTCCTCGTGGGAGGCTGCGACGGCGCTAAACCCGATCGCAACTATTACACGGAATTCGTGGAAAAAGTCCCCGATGATTGCGTCGTCCTCACCCTCGCTTGCGGCAAATTCCGCTTCTTCGACCAACAGTTGGGAGACATTGGCGGCATCCCTCGCTTATTAGACTTAGGACAATGCAACGATGCCTATTCTGCCATTGAAATTGCCCTCGGTTTGGCTAAAGCCTTTGACACCGATGTCAATTCTTTACCCTTGTCCATGATTCTCTCGTGGTACGAACAGAAAGCGATCGCCGTGTTACTCACACTGCTTTATTTAGGCATCCAAGATATTCGCTTGGGACCCACTTTACCCGCCTTTCTCACTCCCAATGTTTTCCAACTCTTATCTCAACAATACAACCTCAAAGCCATTACCACCCCCGAGGCAGATTTAGCAGCTTGCCTGGGTTCATGAACAATGAGCAATTATCAAAAGAAGAAAACCTAAAATCAGCAATTAATTCAGCTTCTTCTTTTGGTATTGGAGGGGTCAACCAATTACCAATTACCAATTACCAATTACCCATGCTAGTCAAAACATTAACCATTGATGGCAAAGATGTTGCCATCGAAGAAGGAAAAACTATTCTCGAAGCGGCGAAAGAGGCTGGAGTTCGCATTCCCACCCTCTGCCATCTCGAAGGGGTTTCCGATGTAGGAGCCTGTCGCCTCTGTTTGGTAGAAATTGAAGGCAGCCGCAAACTTCTTCCCGCTTGCGTCACGCAAATTAGCGAAGGGATGCAAGTGAAAACTCAAAGCGAGAAATTGCAAGAGTATCGTCGTATGACTGTCGAACTTTTGTTCTCAGAAGGCAATCACGTCTGTTCGATTTGCGTTGCGAATGGGAACTGCGAACTGCAAGATATGGCGATCGAAGTCGGCATGGATCACACTCGCTTTCCCTACCAGTTCCCCGATCGCGGTATCGATGTCTCTCATCCCATGTTCGGCATCGACCACAATCGCTGCATCCTTTGCACTCGTTGCGTTCGCGTTTGTGATGAAATCGAAGGAGCGCACGTTTGGGATGTCGCCAACCGAGGAGCATCCTGTTTTATTGTCTCCGGTTTAGAACAACCTTGGGGAGAAGTTTCTGCTTGTACCTCCTGCGGGAAATGCGTGGATGCTTGTCCGACTGGCTCCATTTTTCGTAAAGGCACCACAACCGGGGAGAAAATCCGCGATCGCGAAAAACTTGAATTCCTCGTTAATGCCCGCGAAAAACACGAATGGATCAGATAACAGTCACCAGTCACCAGTCACCAGTTTTGAGGAGATTTTTAACATGGCAAAAGTACGATTTGCAACAGTATGGTTGGCGGGATGTTCGGGTTGTCATATGTCATTTTTAGATATGGATGAATGGCTAATCGAATTGGCTCAATATGCAGATGTTGTTTTTAGTCCCGTAGGCTGTGACTTGAAAGAATATCCCGAAAATGTTGATGTTTGTTTGGTGGAAGGGGCGATCGCAAATGAGGAAAACTTGGAACTGGCTTATCAAGTTCGCCAACGAACTAAAACGGTAATTTCTTTTGGAGATTGTGCCGTTACTGCTAATGTTCCTGCCATGCGAAATATGCTTGGAGGAAGCGAACCCGTCCTCAAACGCGCTTATTTAGAATTGGGAGATGTTACGCCACAATTGCCCCACGAACCCGGTATTGTTCCCGAATTACTAGATCGGGTAATTCCTCTCCACGAAGTAATTCCCGTGGATATTTTTATGCCCGGTTGTCCTCCTTCTGCCGACCGCATTAAAGCCACGATCGAACCGCTTCTCAAAGGCGAACAGCCCCACATGATCGGGAGAGAAATGATAAAATTTGGATAATGCTTATTCTTTCTCCAAATTCATGAAAATTTTCTCCAATCTACGATCGCGCTTCAGTCTTGTCACACTGGTTTTATTGACAAGCGCGATCGCACTTCCCAAATCTGCAAATAGCCAACAAATTCCCAATCGCAATCCTGCTAATGCTTATCCCGAAGAAGTTACCAGTAGATTTGTGACCAGTTGCGTAACCTCAGCCATTCAGACAGAACTGCCCGAGGCCATCGCACAATCAGCTTGTCGGTGCATGATTTGGCAATTTCAAGATCGCTATAGCTTGGAGGATTTTGCAACTTTAACTCAGCGTATTTCTCAAGACGAACAAGCCTCTCGAGAATTCTTGCAAATTGTTAGTTCCTGTTCTCCCACACCTAACAGTTAACCGTTATTAGTAAACAGTTATCAGTAACCAGAGAAAAACTCTTCTTGGGAGATTTTCTTCTCCACAATAGAGGGTGCGGGATCGAGAAGAACAAACAATTGAGGAAATGAGTCTTAGTTTTATCATCTATTACTGATTAACCTTTATCCATTACCGAAAATGTCTAAAACTGTTGTTATCGATCCCGTTACTCGCATTGAAGGACACGCCAAAATATCGGTGTTTTTAGATGATGCAGGAGAAGTAGAAAATGCTCGCTTTCATGTTGTTGAATATCGAGGCTTTGAAAAGTTCTGCGAAGGTCGTCCATTTACAGAAATGGCGGGAATTACGGCGCGAATTTGCGGAATTTGTCCAGTTAGTCATTTACTTGCAGCCGCCAAAACAGGGGATAAAATTCTGGCGGTAAAAGTCCCGATCGCGGCAGAAAAATTGCGCCGCATGATGAATTTGGCACAAATTACTCAATCTCATGCTTTATCCTTTTTTCACCTCAGCAGTCCAGATTTTTTATTAGGTTGGGACAGCGATCCCGCAAAGCGCAATGTTTTTGGTTTAATTGCAGCCGATCCCGATTTGGCACGAGCCGGAATTCGCTTGCGTCAGTTCGGACAAACAGTAATTGAACTATTAGGGGCGCGGAAAATTCACGCCGCTTGGACGGTGCCTGGTGGGGTGCGATCGCCTTTATCAGAAGAAGGACGGACTTGGATTCGCGATCGCCTACCGGAGTCTTTTGCAACGACCCACAAAGCCTTAAATATTTTTAAAGAACTCCTTGACAAAATGACCGTAGAGGTAGAAAAATTTGGCAAATTTCCCTCTTTATTTATGGGCTTGGTGGGAAAAAATGGAGAATGGGAACATTATGACGGTCATTTGCGCTTTAAGGATAGTGAGGGAAATATTGTCGCCGATAATCTCAGTGAAGATGATTATCAAGAGTTTCTCGGTGAAGCGGTTGAGAAATGGTCTTATTTGAAGTTTCCTTACTATAAACCTTTGGGATATCCTGCGGGAATTTATCGCGTCGGTCCCCTTGCGCGTCTGAATGTTTGCGACAAGATCGGGATGGAAGGGGCAGATCGTGAATTAGCTGAATTTCGCCAACGGGGAGGAAATATCCCTACCTCTTCGTTCTTCTATCATTATGCCCGTTTGGTCGAGATTCTCACCTGTTTGGAGGCAATTCAACAATTAGTAGACGATCCCGATGTGGTCTCAAAACGGGTGCGTGCTGAAGCAGGGATTAATGAATTGGAAGCGATCGGCGTTAGCGAGGCACCGCGAGGTACTTTATTCCATCATTATAAAGTGAGCGAAGACGGCTTAATCGAGAAAGTGAATCTGATTATTGCCACGGGACAAAATAATTTAGCGATGAATCAAACCATAACGCAAATTGCCAAGCATTACATTCATAATAATGACCTTTCCGAAGGGTTTTTAAACCGCATTGAAGCAGGAATTCGCTGTTTCGATCCCTGTTTGAGTTGTTCGACTCACGCCGCCGGACAAATGCCGTTACATATCGAATTAGTTGCCGCCGACGGTACAGTAGTTAGAGAAAAATATCGGAATTAAATGGTCTGTAGGGTGGGTAGAAAAAACGAGCAAATTTTAACGATCAATTGCTCTCCTACCCACACTCCTGAAGTCAAACAAAAATTTTTTTGCTGGGATGGTTTACTCATTTCTCTACTCACAAGAGATGAGAAGGCTGCTCGCTTTGCATAAGCCTTAAAAGAGCAAGGAATCAATCTTGATACCATCCTTTAAACCGAAAGAATCAACGCCAACAAAACTAAGACAAAATTAAATAAATAAAACGCACCGACAATTTGCGTTTCCGACCAACCGCTTAACTCTAAATGATGGTGAAACGGAGCCATTTTAAATAAACGCTTGCCCACTCCTTCAGCATTTTTTGTCACTTTGTAATAACTGACCTGTGCCAATACGGAAAGAGACTCGACAAAGAATAAGCCACTAACCACAAATAAGCCCCAAAGATTGCCGGAAAGAATGCCAACACCAGCCAATGCACCTCCTAAAGCAAGGGATCCTGTATCCCCCATAAACACTTTTGCCGGGTTGCGATTGTGGAAAACAAAACCCAAACAGCCACCGCTCAAACAAGCACAAAATATGGCTAATTCTGGTGTATTGACAGCAATTAAAGCGGCTAAACCCAACAGTGCGATCGCGCAAGTTCCTCCCGCTAATCCATCCACACCGTCAGTTATATTCGTGGCATTACTTTCTGCCGCAAAAACGAAGACTGCTAGAAACCAAAAGAAAATCCCTAGAGGTAGAATGATGCCAAAAGGTAGGGCAACATGGGTTAAATCTCCGGGTTGAGTCAGAGAGACCCAAGCACAGAAAGCGATCGCGCCAATGAATTGTAAAATTAACTTTTGTCGCGGCGTAATGCCCTTATTTGACTTGCGCTGGAGAATTTGCCAATCGTCGATCCAGCCGATGAAACCATAGAATAAAGTAATTGCACCTACTGCGATCGCATTGGGTGCAAAACCTGCCCAAATAACACCGACGATCGCGGCAATGGGAACAAAAAAGATTCCCCCCATTGTCGGAGTCCCAGCTTTTTTTAAATGGCTTTGCGGTCCATCTTCCTGAATGACTTGTCCGGCTTTTAAGCGTTGCAAGATCGGGATGACCCAAAAACCCATTCCCGCACTCAACATCGCCACCACCAGTAACGGCAGTGACAATAATGAAAATTGTCCGATCTGCTGTAAATTGCGATCGCAAACGAAGGCAAATCCCATCAGCAAACCAGCCAATAAAATTAATAAATTTGTTCCCGAAGGTTTTCTTAATGCCGTTGGCAAAAATAATTTTGCTTCCACGATTCCTCACCCACTGCAAAAGTCTTTTAACAGCTATTCGTTATCAATGACTATCAGTTATTGCAACTTGAATAGTGATTCCTTTCTTTAACGTTCGCTGTTCGCTGATTTAACCGTCAAGATCTTCTGGTTCATTAGAACTAAAATCATCGTCCTCATTGTTTTCAATGGACATGAGACCTTCGAGATCTGGATCTTCCTCTTCTGGCAAACTTGCTTCTTTTGTTTCTCTGAGAATGAGACGATTTGCTGCTTGCAACCAAGTCAACATAGAATCTTCTTGTTTGAGGGGGATAACCGCCGCCGGTTCGTAGCGAGGTTCTTGACGCAATGCGGGATTATAAACAGCCATACTCGAATAAAAACGTCAATGGTCAACATATCGAGTGTACACTGAAAAGAGGGACTTCTGTAGAGTAGAGACAGAACCGAAGCAATGGATAAGAAAACTGTATTACTTGGGGCGCTGGCTGGGAAAAATCGGGGGCTTCTCGCCAATGAACTCGATAAAATTGCCATTTTGGATGCGATCGCAAAATTAGAAGATGAAAATCCCACACCAAAACCCGTAGAAGCGACGCATTTACTCGAAGGGGATTGGCGTTTGCTCTATACGACCAGCCGCGAATTGTTGGGATTGGATCGCGTTCCTCTCTTTCAACTCGGGCAAATTTATCAATGTCTGCGTCCGGAAGGCGCAAAAGTTTATAATATTGCCGAAGTTATCGGCGTACCCTTTTTGGATGGTTTGGTCTGCGTGATGGCAACATTTTCCCCTGCGTCTGAACGTCGCGTCAACGTGAAATTCGAGCGATCGATTTTTGGGTTACAACGCTTTTTCAGTTATCAGTCTCCGCAGGAAATCATTAAGAAAATTGAATCCGGTCAAAAGTTTCCCCCCCTCGATTTTAATATTGCCAGTCGCGATCGCCAAGGTTGGCTCGATATTACTTATCTTGATGAAGATTTACGGATTAATCGCGGCAATGAAGGAAGTGTTTTTATCTTAACGAAAGACAAGAGATAAGAGATATCCTTTCATCAATCGCAATCTGTTTCGGTATTCAAGAGTTTGCGTTAAAGAATCTGTGATAAAAACTGTTTGGTGCGATCGTGTTGAGGATTATTAAAAAACTTATCCGGCTTGGCTTCTTCTACTAATAACCCATCTGCCATTAAAACAACTCGATCCGCCACGTTTTCGGCAAATCCGACCTCGTGAGTAACGCAAACCATTGTCATGCCTTCACTGGCTAAAGAACGCATGGTATCTAATACTTCTTTAACCATTTCCGGATCTAATGCCGAGGTCGGTTCGTCAAACAACATGATTTTCGGCTGCATGGCTAAAGCCCGTGCGATCGCAACCCGTTGCTGCTGTCCCCCAGAAAGTTGCCCCGGAAACTTCTTCGCCTGTTCTAAAATCCCCACCTTTTCTAATAATTGCATGGCCAGTGCTTCGGCTTCGGCTTTTTTGCGACGACGCACCCAAATTGGTGCTAATGTAACATTTTGCAATACACTCAGGTGCGGAAACAAATTGAATTGTTGAAAAACCATCCCTACTTCCCGGCGAATGGCATCGATATTTTTTAAATCGTGAGAAAGTTCAATGCCATCAATCGTAATATTACCTTTTTGGTATTCTTCAAGGGCATTAAAGGTGCGAATAAAAGTAGATTTCCCCGATCCCGAAGGTCCCATCACCACGACCACTTCCCCTTTATTCACCGTTAAACTGACACCGCGCAGAACATGGAATTGATTGCTGGCATACCATTTATGTACGTCCCGCGCGACAATCATTTCTTCTCTATCGGTTACACCGTTAGTATCCTGTAAGTTTTTTGTAAGATTCTGGCCATTCATAATGATTTCTCCTTGAAATTGATTGAGTTTTAAAAAGGTTAATACCAAATTAGCTCAGAAACGGAACATTGCGCTGCGATCAATTTTCCGTGTTCAAGCGTTTTTCAATATATCGACTCCCCGCAGACATGGCATAACAAAAAATCCAGAACCCTAAGCCGTTAAAAAGCAGAACTTCGGAACTGCGGCCGAGAAAAGTAGGATTAGCTAAAACCGAACGACTGATTCCTAAGAACTCTTCTACGCCAACAATAGATAAGAGTGTCGTGTCTTGGAATAAGCTAATAAATTGTCCTACAATTGCAGGAATGACGGCTTTAATGGCTTGGGGCATGACAATGAAAGACACGGTTAACGGCGTACTCAGTCCCAATGCTTTAGCCGCTTCCGTTTGACCTCGAGGAATTGCTTGCAATCCTCCACGAATATTTTCCGCGAGATAGGCAGAACTAAATATTGTTAACCCAATAATTGCTCGCAAGACGCGATCGGGGCGCATTCCTTCAGGTAAAAATAGGGGAATCATCACTTGACCCATAAATAAGATTGCGATCAAGGGAATACCGCGAATAATTTCAATATAGAGTACCGAAAAGAGTCGCACAACGGGTAAATGGCTCTGTCGTCCCAAGGCAAAAATAACCCCGATGGGAAAACAAAGCGCAATACTAATGGTTGCCATCAGTACCGTGAGCATTAAACCACCCCATTTGCTCGTTGTCACTCCTTCCAAGCCAAAACCGCCACCAATTAACCAAAGTCCAATGAGATAAACCAAAAACCAATTAATGGCAATATATTTACCCAATCCGGGAATTTTTGCCCCAACTTGCTGCCCTCCCCAAGCTGTCAATGCAAGCAGGAGTAACAAACCAATGATTGCTAATTTGTAAGGCAGAGGGATAGGAAAGATAAAAGCAATCAAGGCTGCGATCGCCAAACCGATTAAGATATTGCGGCTAAATAAATGACTAGCATTACGAGCAACAATTCCCCAAGAAATACCCGAAAAAATAACTATAATACTGAGCAGAACCCATAGCCGCCAATATTCTTCGCTGGGATAGCGTCCGGCACCAAAGAGATGTAAATTTGCAGGAAGAACAGTCCATTGCGCCTCAGTGAATGCCCAAACGCAAAAACCATAAAACCAATAACCAAAGATCCCCAAAATAATGAAGGTAATGAGGGCATTATACCAAGGGGTTAGTAGATTCTTCATCACCCAGTTAACCGGAGAGTCCCTAATTTCTGGAGGGGGTGCGATATCGGGGTTGGGATTTTGAGGGGTAATAGTAGTCATTCGTTAATTTATTATTTGTTATTCGGTATTGGCAATCTCAGAAATTCTGCTTACCTTTCGCGTAATTGAACGCTGCGATTAAGTTGATTCATGCTGGTAGAAATCACCATGTTCATTAACAAATATGTCACCATGATAAGAAGCATAACTTCGATGGGGCGACCGGTTTGATTAAACGTGGTATTGGAGACCGAATAAATATCGGGATAGGCGATCGCTAATGCCAAACTGGAGTTTTTGGCTAAGTTTTGATATTGACTGTTAAGCGGCGGAATAATGACTCGCAAGGCTTGAGGAAAAACGACTAAACGCATGGTTAAATTAGACCGCAATCCCAAGGCTCTCGACGCTTCCCATTGACCTTTGGCCACGGACTGAATTCCGGCTCTGACAATCTCGGCAATAAATGCTCCGGTGTAAATAATTAAACCTACTAATAAGGCGCTGAGTTCTAATGTGAGTCTCAAGCCGCCTTCAATTTGTCCGACTTCTTCGGGTTCGTGGGGAAATTGCCAACCCAAACCAAACAGAAGAATTAAAAGGGCAAAGATTGCCATGACCCAAAGAACGATCGCTTGGGTTTGTCCCGACTCCCCGGCTTCGACCATTGCTTTTACCCGCGATCGCCAAACGAAAAATGCGGCGATCGCCCCAAATAGCAAAATTACCGCACAGATGCCAAACCGTCCCGCTTCTCCCGGCCACGGCATATACAACCCGCGCTTGCTGGCATAAAATAGACCCAAAAAGGAGAGCCTATCTCCCGGTCGGGGAAGTTTAGAAAAAACCGCCAGATACCAAAATAATAACTGCACCAAGATGGGAATATTGCGGGCAATTTCTACATAAACTTGACTGATTTTTCGCAACAGCCAATTATCTGAAAAACTGGCCACTCCCGCCCCAATGCCTACAATTGTCGTTAAGATCAGACCTAAAACAACTACTCGCAAAGTATTCACTAAACCCGCTAACATGACCCTTGCATAAGAACCGGCTACAGGATCGCTCGGATCGTAATTAATCAAACTTTCACCAATGGCAAAAGAGGCTTGAGATTGGAGAAAGTCAAACCCAAACTCGATTCCCACTCGCTGCATATTCACATTTAAGTTATAGCCGAGGAGGGTGAAAATCGCGATCGCGGCAAGGACGGCAAGGATTTGTAAGGCAATTTTCCAAAAGCGATCGTCTCGCCACAAGGGAATACTTTGTTCGTTGGCACTCATTTTTTCAGCTATCAGTTATCAGTTATCAGTTATCAATATTCGGAAGAGAAAAGTTTTACCCCCAGTCTATTCGAGAGGGGGCTTATGACTATGCGACTAAGGGTTTAGCGGAAAGGAGGGGCGTAAAGCAAGCCGCCTTCTGTCCATAGGGCATTCTGACCGCGATCCAACTTAAACTGAGATTCTTGTCCTAAGCTGCGTTCGTAGACTTCGCCATAGTTGCCAACACTGGAAATGACATTCACCATGAAATCATTATCCAATCCCAACCCTTTACCCAAGTCTCCTTCTTCGCCTAAGAAACGCTTAATCGTAGGATCTTCGCTTTCTTTCATCTCCTCAACATTTTCCGAAGTAATTCCCAATTCTTCCGCTTCGATTAAACCATAAGTCACCCATTTGACCACATCAAACCATTCAGAATCATTATTGATTGTCACGGGTCCGAGGGGTTCTTTCGACATGGTGACATCTAGCACGATATGATCGTCAGGGTTGGAAAGGGTACTGCGACGGGCAAGTAATTGAGATTTATCCGAGGTAAAACCGTCGCAAAGTTCGTCATCATAAGCTGCATAAGCAGGATCGGCTTGCTGGAAGGTCTTGACTTCCGGGCTGGCTCCTGCTTTCCGCATTTTATCAGTTAGATTTAATTCTGTAGTCGTTCCTGCTTCGACGCAAACAGCTTTGCCATCAAAATCTTTTAATTCTACCAGTCCGCTATCTTTGCGAACCATCATTCCTTGACCATCATAGAAAGTTGTCGGGGCAAATTCCATGCCGACTTCTGTATCTCGGTTGAGGGTCCAAGTCGTGTTACGCGAGAGCATATCCACTTCTCCTCCCGACAGTGCCGTAAAACGTTCGGTGGAATCCAAACGACGATACTCAACTTTATCGGCATCTCCTAACACGGCGGCGGCTACAGCTTTACAGACATCAACATCTAAACCGGAATAGTCTCCCGATTCGTCAACGTAACTGAAACCCGGAATACCACCATCAACACCACAGTTTAAGATACCGCGTTCTTTGACGGCATTCAAACGGCTTGCTGATGCAGACGTACTGCCTTCACCTTCGCCACCGGAACCGGATTCTGGAGGGGTCGCACAAGCAGCAAAAGACGTTGCGATCGCTGCGGTTAGTAAAAGAGAACTAATTTTACGCATTGTTGTTACACACCACTTCTTAAAGGACACTGATAGTTTATTTAATCTCTATCAGGTTAAGCACAATGGGAAGTGTAAATCAATACAAGTTGTAAAGATTTATTAAAAGTACGGTAATAAGTTTGAAAAATTTTCCTAAAGGGGGATTTTTCAGCAAGAATACAAAATATATTTGCCCGCAAAATTTTAACGTTGGGCGGCTAAGTCGCGAATGAGGGAGGTTCTCGAGCGAATGTAGTCGCTGAGAATTTCGGTTTCGTGACCTTCGAGCGATCGCTGTTGCTCTAATTGTTCTAACAGCCACTGGACTAAGCTGGCATCATCTCGTCCCAAGATGGCGGGAGCTTGGGTCGTTTCAACCACTGACCAGAGTTGACGCAATAAGTTCGGAGTCATAGCTTTATGCACTGCAACGACAGTTCTCTATAGGATAGTCTAAAAATTTAACAATGTTTTAACAATTAATTTCTCCTTCATCACCATAGCCGATCTGATGGAGTTAGCGGCCGATCTGTTGCCGGGTTGATACAAGTCGAAACAATTTTTAGGGATTAGTAACGAGATAAGGGGCGATCGCGTTGTGACTCTTAACGGGTTACTCTTTATCCGTTACTCCCTAAATTTCGGGTTTGATACTACAATGGCTGCCAATGTATTCAAGATTTTAGGAAATAAACCCTATGAGTAATTCCGATCGCATCCCTGTGGGTATTGTGGGCGCTTCTGGTTACGGCGGCATTCAGTTAGTGAAATTGCTGTTGGATCATCCTCATGTAGAAATTGTTTATGTGGGAGGAAACAGCAGTGCAGGGAAAGAATTTGGCGACCTCTATCCCCATTTGCGCGATCGCTTCAATCTCAAGATTGAAAAAATAGATTTGGAGGTTATCGGCGATCGCTGTCAGGCGGTCTTTTTGGCATTACCGAATGGGTTGGCCTGCGATATGGCTCCAAAATTATTGGCAAAGGGATGCAAAATTCTCGATCTGTCCGCAGATTATCGCTTTGAGAATTTGGAGACTTACTCGACTTGGTATAAAAAAGAACGCAGCGATCGCGAGGTGGCAGCAACGGCGGTTTATGGATTGCCGGAATTGTATCGCGATGCCATTAGAGAAACGTCATTGATCGGCTGTCCGGGGTGTTATTGTACAGCGAGTTTGCTGGCTTTGGCTCCACTCCTCAAACAAGGATTAATCGTTCCCGAAACCGCCATTATCGACGCAAAATCGGGGACATCGGGAGGAGGACGCAAAGCCGCCGTTAATCTACTTCTTGCCGAGGCAGATAATTCTCTGGCGGCTTATAATGTTGCTGGGGCGCACCGTCACACCCCCGAAATTGAGAATATTTGCAGTGACTTGGCCGGCCATGAGGTCAAAGTGCAGTTTACCCCCCACCTCATCCCGATGGTACGCGGAATTTTAGCCACGGTTTACGCGACTCTACGCGATCCGGGTTTGGTCAGAGAGGACATTATTACGATTTACAATGCTTTTTATCGTTCCTCTCCTTTTGTGAAAATTTTACCCAATGGTATTTATCCTCAAACCAAATGGGCGGCGGGAACGAATTCCTGTTATATCGGCTTGGCTGTAGATACTCGAACCGATCGCGTGATTGTCATGTCGGCGATCGACAATCTCATCAAAGGTCAGTCGGGACAAGCCGTACAAAATTTAAACATTATGATGGGCTGGGAAGAAACATTAGGGTTGCCTCAATTGGCGTTTTATCCTTAAACAGTGACCAGTTAACCGTCATCAAGGAAAAAATGCGATCGCGATCGCCTGACCATAATTTTCTTGCCCTCGCAACTCACCCAAACTCGCGATCGAAAATACCGTACCTCTGTATCCAACGACATACCAGCACCAAAAACCTTCCTTTGTCAAGATTTCCCCACAACTTGACAGAGGGTTCAAATTTCGATAGGTGTACACTGAGTAAAAGAATTGAACTCAAGGGAGTTAAACTCCGTTATGACTACAACGCCCCTCGCTAATGCCATTACACGGGAGGACAATACCAATTCCTCCTCAGCGATCGCCAGCATTAGATCCGAAGCGCCTCAACCCAAAGATTTAAACACGCTCAATCGTCACTTTACCGACACAAAAGCTAACGCCACAGAAATCGTGCGGTGGAGTGCAGAAACTTTTGGTCGCGGCTTGGTCATGAGTACCAGTTTTGGCATTCAATCCGCCGTCATGCTGCATTTAGTCACGCGCATTTCTCCCAATATTCCCGTGATTTGGGTCGATACAGGCTATCTTCCCACTGAGACTTATCGCTTTGCCGACGAATTAACCAAACGCCTGCACCTCAATTTACAAGTTTATCAATCCCCTCTCAGTCCGGCACGGATGGAGGCACTCCACGGCAAACTCTGGGAACAACACGATGTGGAAAGCCTCAATCGTTACGATAAAATCCGCAAAGTCGAACCCATGCAGCGTGCCTTACAGGAATTAGGCGCAACCGCCTGGCTGGCCGGACTTCGCAACAATCAAACCAATCACCGTAAAACCCTCAATTTTGTCAATATTCAAGGAGACATTTATAAAATTTTACCAATTCTGCCTTGGAACTCGCGAGATATTTATCAATATCTCATGGCGAACGATTTACCCTATCATCCTCTCTTCGACCAAGGTTACGTCACCGTCGGAGATTGGCATTCCAGCCGCCCTCTTATGGCTGGAGAAGACGAACGCGATACTCGCTTTCACGGCTTAAAACAAGAGTGTGGCTTACATCTCCCCGAAACCGAAGCCGAAGCCGAAAGCCTTGATTCTAGTTCCTTATAAGTTGTTTGTTATTGGTTGTTTGTTGTTTGAAACCCCATAACTAATAACCAATAACTAAAGAACTTTATTATCTCGAAGGAATTTATCAAGGAGAAAATTATCTAACTCCTCAAAGCTGGAAGCGTAAGTTACGGTGGGGGTTTCGTAACCTTTGAGGTGGACGACATGCTGGCGAAAGCGTTGCTGTGCGATCCCTAATTCTGTCAGGTAATCGTAAGTGGTTTCCCCAAGGGCAATATCTCGCTGAATCTGTTTGGTGCAAGACTCCAAGCGAAACGCAGTATTCACCGTATCGCCGATCGCCGTGTAATCCGGGCGATCGCCGGTTCCCGTATTACCCACCATTGCATAGCCGGTATTAATTCCTGCCCCAATTCTGAGTTGAAAGGGCAAGGGATAATGATTGCCGAGATCGTGGGTCATTTTATTGAGATCGCTAATGGCTTGGAAAATTTGAATAATTTCTTCTTTGGCAATGGCGGTTTCTCCGTGAAACCAGAGGGACATCACCGCATCACCAATATATTTATCTACCCAACTGCCCGAGTCGCGAATAATTCCTCCTGCTTGTCGAAACCAGTCCCCAATTAAACTAGAAAGAATTTTTTCATCTAGTTTTCGCGCCAAAACCGTGAAATCTCGAATATCTACCACCATGACTGACATTAAGCGACGAACGTGGAGAACCGACGTTGAGGTTTCCTTCTCGACGAATTCTGAATTTTTGGGAAATTCTTTGGGCGGACAGTGAAATTCTAATTCCGTTTGCCCGAAGGTAATGCGATCGCTATTGTTGAGGATCGCGGGAATGCTAACACGACGACCATTAACAAATGTACCGTTGCGACTGCCGAGGTCGATCAAGTAAAAGTCCCCTGACTCCGTACATTGAAGCATGGAATGATTCCGGGAAATCCAGCGATCCCGAATGACAAAATTATTATCTTCGTTGCGTCCCACCGTCCAGTGATTGCGACCCACTAAAGGAAGATAGCGATTGCCATTGGCAGTGCGAAGAATGAGGTAGGGGGTAGATCCCGGAGTCATGCGGGAGTTTAAAATAAGGGCTGAAGGCAAAATGGAGGTTTCTTGGGTATATTTTAGGATTGATTTTGGCAATTCGCATCAGAAATCCAATGATTCTTTCTTTTGCGATCGCTTCTTTTGCCCTATTTTTATTCCGATCAGGCCTGCGAAACTGCCAGCCAGAATAAACCATCCACTAAAATTGTGCTTAAGACGGCTCCACCAAATGCCCACCAGTGGAGTTTTTGGTTTTGGAGCGATCGCGTTCCCGTTATCAATAATAGAACGAGCAATCCAAGGGCGCAACTTGCTCCCCAAGGGTTTCGGATCTGCGCGATCGCGGCATGGAAAATTTCCGGGGCAAGTTCGGGTTGAACTTGCATCACTTGTCGCCAATAAGGAATTAATCCGGTTAAGTAAAAATAGAGATCGGTGATTGCCGTTCCCAATAAGGAGCCTAAATAGAAAAGATTGCCGATCTTGCCCCAACCGCGTTTGAGTCCCCAGAGGGCAATGGGCAAGGCGATCGCTTCTACGGGAAGATGCAAAAACGGTTCCCAGCGCAACCAACCCCAATATAAGGATCCTGCCAGCCAACTCCAACTAAAACCAATCAGCAAATCTCCCCAGAGTCGATATTTAGCATTTCTAAACAAATAGTAAGCCAGTGCAAACCAAACTATTGTCAGCAATAAACTCAATTCAGGCAGTAAACGCACTAGGGGAGCCTGAAAAAAGACAGGAACGGAAACTAGAAAACCCGATACAGCAAAGAAACGCCAGAGTTGACGTTGTAGAGGGCTTTGCCTAAACTGAAAATTAGCAAAGAAAGGCGCGTCTCGCCGTTTTACGGCCAGCCAGGTCAGGGTTAAAGAGAATAGAGAAGTGTTAAACAAGATTATGTAAATATTTATTGAGATTTTTTAATTTTTATCAATATATCACGCTTTTCCTGTTGTTGTCCCGATTTCCTAATAATTCTCTCATTGTTCTTTATTCACTGATAACTGTTCAAGGGTTTCTTTGCAAAATTGTATCGCGATTAACGCGAACGAGTTGATAGCTTCCTTGTGCTGCTAAATATTCATAATCTCCTGTTTTAAGATTGCTTTCCCAAATCTTATCGGGACGAGAGAGAATGAGAATCGGATAATCTTCTTGGCGATCGCTGGCATTTTCTTTCAGACGTTGCAAGAAATGAGGAGTATGAGAAAAGAAAGTTACGGGACGTTGAGAATAAAAAACAATGCTGGGTTTTTGAAAGCCAATCATGACAAATTCTTCTCGGGTTTGTTCGACTTGTCCGGCTAATTGTGCTAATTCTCTTAAGGGTTTCTGACGCAAATCATCGGCAAAAGAAGCGGCAGGCAGGAGGGCAAAAACAATAAAACAGAATAGAGTGATAAAATTGACACAGAAAATCCAACGCCAGTTTTTTTGCTGCCATAAAAGCAAAGCGATCGCGATCGCTCCAAGCGACCAGATCCCTGCCGCAATTTCTGGCAGAATACTTTTTAGGGCTTGCTCGGCTAAATCCAAGGCGGCGGGGTCATAACCAATAGTATAAGGTCCGTAGAGACAACCCACAACCAGTAGCAAAAAGAAAATAATGTTAGCTATTCCTGTTATAAAAAAGCTCAAATCTTGGCGATTTTTTATATCTCGTTCTCGCGTTAATTCTTGACTCCAAAACAATCCCACTAAAATTGAGGCACCGGGAAGGAGAGGTAAAGTATAACTGGGAAGTTTGGTTACGGCCACGGAAAAGAAGATAAAAATTGTTGCAAACCAGCAAAAAGCAAACAGTCCTAAATGAGCCGATCTCGGTTGTTGTTGCCAAAAAGAACGCCGCCAAAAGCGCAATTTAGCAATTGCGATCGGCAAATATAACGACCAAGGCATAAATCCAACCAGTACTACCAAAAAATAGAAATACCAGGGTGCTGAGTGTTGATTAACGACCTTGGTAAACCGTTCGAGATTATGATAACCAAAGAAAGTATCAATATAGGTCTGACCATTCGCCAAAATGACTGCGATAAACCAAGGAATAGTAATGATGCTAAAGAGAATTGCCCCAAAAACAAACTTTGCTTCTTTCACAACTTCCCAAAATTTTCCCACATAAAACAAGAACGCCAAAATCGTCAATCCGGGCAACACAATTCCTACCGGACCCTTCGTTAAAACCGCCAAAGCCAAAAGCACGTAAAACGCGATATACCAAGGATTCGGAAGAAAGGATAAAACGGTATTATTGTCTGTTTTCTGTTGCTTAACTGGTGACTGGTGACTGGTGACTGGTGACTGATAACTGGTGACTGTCTTGATGCGCGTTCCCTTGCGTCTTACGCCGACGCGGGGTCGCATCGCTGGTGACTGGTGACTGGTGACTGAACAATAGCCCCAGAAAAAGCAAAAAATTGCGCCATTCATGCAGGCAGTGAGGAGCATATCCGAGACACCTGTTCTCGCCCAAACCATTGTTTGTAAATTGAGCGCTATCATTGCCGAACCCATCCAAGCGGAAAGCCAAAGTTGACGCTGGGTACGAGGAAAATTAGGTTCTTTTGTGACAGATTTGGGAGCAGGAAAACCAAATTTTCGGAGGGTGAAAAACCCTAAAATAGTCATGGCGATCGCGGATAGGGCTGAAGGCAAACGCGCCCCCCAAGCATTGTCCCCGACGATTTGATACGCGATCGCCATTAACCAATACACCAGAGGAGGTTTATCGAAGCGTGTCGCCCCATTAAAATAGGGGGTAATCCAATCTCCTGTCACGGTCATTTGACGGGCAGCTTCAGCAAATAAAGGTTCGGTTTCATCAACTAAACCCACACTGCCTAAGTACCACAGAAACGCAACAAAACAAGTTACACCCAACAAAATTCCAGAAATCCACCGATTGCGTTGGGGATATTTCTCAAATTTTTGCCACCAGTTTTTCAAAACGTGCATTACCCTCGAATTTGTCACGAATGTTTACTCTAGCAAAATTTGCTAAGAATTCGCGATCGCTATGCTGTCAAGCGTTTCTTCGACCGATCTTTGTAGGAGGTTCCCACATTTCGCAATCCGGCTTTCAACATTTGGTCTTCTAATAAGGCAAAAAAGCGGGCGCGATCGCCACCTTTGACAACAGCTTGATTGTGAGATTCCGCGATCGCCACGGGATATCCTGCCCCTTTATAAACTTGCCCTAACATAATGCTTAAAGATTGCTCGAATAATTCTTCATCCTCAGCCACCCAACGCGGAACTTCAATCCGCGCAACTTCTGTGCCAACATGAATGTAACAAAAGTAGACTTGTAATGATTCTGGATATAAATCGAGAATTTTTGCTCGACTTTTCCACAATGCACCACGCTGTCCGGGTTGCAAGAAATTTATCCATAAGGTCGAGTCTCGCAAAGGCTCGACAATTTGACAAGGAAGGCGATTGAGTTTTTGAGATCCTTTGAGAGAAGTTGAAGTACTATTAGAATCGCAATGAGTCAAACAATCAGGGGTCTCATATTGGCATGCACAAAGGCGAAGAAAATTAGTTGCTTCGATATGGCGAGATGCGCTGAGATAACCCATCAAAGGAATGCGATTTTCGCGTAACTTTTCCCATGCTTCTAAGATTGGAGGAAGAAGGCGATCGCGGGCTTCGGTGGGCATTCCATCTAAAAACCAATACACTAAAGATCCGTCTACCATAGCCAAATTAGGGTCGGAATGAGGTCCGGGAGGTTGCACCCATTTACAAGCCATTTCCGACAGCATTTGTGCTTCAGAAACCGTTCGTCGATGTCCCATCCATTCTTCTGTACGAATACCCCATTGTTTCGAGATGTGGAGGTCTTCCGCTTTATAAAAAACTTCGGGAATGGTATCGAGAAGAGGGTGCAAACTTTGCCCGTAATGCAGCATCACTCGCCCAACATTAACAAGATAACAATAAGCAATTTCGTGATGAGAAGGAGCAATTTGAGAACCATCTGTAGCAAAGACACTATGTTTTTCTACAGGTGCTTGTAAATCTTTGCAAGTATCAATGGGTTCTATGGGAGTCGCGGCAGCAAAAATGAGGCGATCGCGCCACTTCTCTTGAACTTCGATCAATTCTGTTTGGCGATCTTGCACTTCTTCCAGTAGCGATCGCGCTTTTTCTAAACGTTGGCGACTAATCTTCGCTTCCTGTTGCAAATGCTGGCTCATTCCCGGTAATTGTCGCGCTAGTTTGGTGAGATCGAGCATAATTGATGATTAGTTGTTAGCTGTTGATTATAACAAAATAAATGTTTGTTTATTTTTCCAAACTCCTCCCCTTATTTTTATATCCCCTTGGGTTCACTTGCATGTTGCTTGCGATCGCTTTACTCATTCACTGGTTTCGTCCCCGTTGGACTCCCATTCCTATTGCTTTGGCGCTACTGGTTTTATTATTAGCGGGGAATGGTTGGGTGAGTAATGCGATCGTGCAGTCTTTGGAGTGGAAATATTTACCCGAGGGAGAACTTCCTCAAGCCGATGTTATTGTTTTACTCGGGGGGTCTTTGCGTCCGATTTCTCCTCCTCGTTCTACCGTTGAGGTTAGTGAACAAGGCGATCGCGCTCTTTTTGCTGCTCATTTATATCGTGAAGGTAAAGCACCCTTTATTATTGCTTCGGGAGGACGAGTTCAATGGCGGGGTGGCGGTCCTCCCGAAGCCGCAGATACTGAGAAGTTTTTAGAAGCGATCGGCGTTCCTACTTCGGCAATTATACAAGAACCTGACTCGTTAAATACTTATGAAAATGCGGTTAATGTGGCGAAAATTTTAAAACAAAGGAAAATGAAGCGGGTTTTGTTAGTAACATCGGCTTTACATATGCCGCGATCGCTGGCGATTTTTAGAAAGCAAAATATAGAAGCGATTCCAGCATCGACTGATTTTCTCGTCACGGAACAACTTTTACAGGAACCAAGCAACAGCATCAAGGCTTTGTTACTCAATTTTATTCCTGATGTCGATCGCTTACAAAGAGCAACGAAAGCGATGAAAGAATATATCGGTTTTGTGGTTTATTGGCTGCGAGGATGGATTTAGAAGAAGAGAAAAGGAAAGGAATAGCGGAATACTCAAATATAGCATTACGCAAATACGTTAGGATATGAAGAAAATGAACCACAGAGTCACAGAGAAACACAGAGAGAGAAATATATCCTAATCAGCCATCATAGTGCTATAAAAACTCCTCGACTGCGAAAGCCAAGGAGGAAAGGAATCAGGGTGCATCTATTACTCTCTATCTACTGGGATTTATTTCTTCATTCCGGATACTTTTTAATTATTTTTTCTGAAACCCAAATAAAAACTCCTCGACTGCGAAAGCCAAGGAGGAAAGGAATCAGGGTGCATCTAT
>NZ_JCAMRX010000008.1:0-77922 GCF_059821285.1 Spirulina sp. LEGE 11439 | reverse complement strand
CTGAAACCCAAATAAAAACTCCTCGACTGCGAAAGCCAAGGAGGAAAGGAATCAGAGTGCATCTAATATTCTTTTCTACATTGAGTGCTAATTCATTTCCGGATAAGCAAAGAAAAATATCCGATCGCTTTTTTCCTGCCGATTGCTACGATTTTGACAAGGGATCTCAATAATTCTTAAACTTCCACAAATGCACCTCTCAGGGAAAATTCAGTCATTATCCTTAAGCTAAACAAATCTTTGTTACTTTTCCCACTCTTCATCATGTCCGAGATAAAAACTATTGTTCTACCTGATGAATGTTCTCAAATTGCGCTTTGTGGCGGCCCTTACAGTAACTTTAGTGCTGTAGAAGCCTTTTTAGAAGCAACAAAAAAGATAGAATATCGTTTTTGTTTGGGAGATATCGGAGGGTTCGGACCTTGCCCCGATCGCACTCTCGATCTCTTGCAATCGTCCAATCTGATTTGCTTGCAAGGGAATTACGATTATGCGATCGCTTATGAGGAAAGAGACTGCGGTTGCGGTTATTCCGATCCTCGCGATCGCCATTTTGCCCAACTCAGTTATGATTACACCTTTGCCAATACTTCTTCTCACTATCGCGAGTGGCTAAAAACTCTTCCTGCTTTAATTTACTTGCAATGGCGAGAACAGTCTCTCTTGTTATGTCATGGTAGTCCTCAGCAAGTGAACGAATTTATTTGGGAATCAAAAACCACAGATAGCCAAATTGTCCAGAATTTGCGACAATTCCAAGTTACCGGAATTTGTTGCACCCATTCGGGATTACCTTGGCTGCGTCGTATTGAAGAGGGGTTTTGGTTAAATGTGGGGGTTTTGGGACGACCCCCTCACGAAGGAAAACGCCACGTTTATTATGCGATCGCCGACTTTCCCACAACCGTAAAAACTCCTCAACCGCGTTTAATTCCCCTAGAGTACAACGTTGAGACTGTTGTTTCCCTGATGGAAAAAGAAGGATTACCCGTTGAATTTCGCGAATCCTTACAACAAGGAATTTGGACAACTTGTGGAGAAATCTTACCCGAAGCAGAAAAAACAGTTCGTCCCCGAATTTAAACAATTATCAAGCACTTAATCATTGATAATTGTTCATTGATAATTGTTCATTGAATAGACTTATGGTTTTGATTTTGACTTGGACGCTTTTATTTGGTTATGGTTTTTTTGTCTATCAAATCGTTCAAAAAACAACCCCTCATCGTGTTTCAGCTTCATCATTTTTTCATGGTGAATCCGCTAGCGGAAAAGCTCCCGGTTTATGGCTATTAGTATCCAGTGCGGCGATTAGTTGGATTTTTGCTAAATCTATCGATAATGCGGCAAGTTTAGCGCAATCTTTCGGAATTGCGGGCGGGATTGGTTATGCAATTTATTATCTGAGTTTTGTCACGGCTGCGATCGCAATTTATTACATTCGCAATCGCTGGGGATTTCATTCCCTCCCAGAATTTTTAGTCAATAAATATGGAGCATTGTGCGCTAAGTTTTTTCTCATTGCGATCGCTATTCGTCTTTTTAATGAAGTCTGGTCGAATACTAAAGTTTTCTCTCTTTATTTTGGTGCAGAAGGCAGTTGGGGGTATTGGTTAGCAGCCCTTTTGGTAACGGCTTTTACGGTGTATTACAGCCTCTGGGGAGGACTCCGCAGCAGCCTTTTAACTGATGGGATGCAAATGTTATTTGCGGCGGTTTTATTGGTGATTATTCTGGCAACTTTAACCCCCGGTTTTATCAGCGAAGGATTGCCGGTGGTAGACTCTGAGACAAATAGGGCTGGTTTAACGTTTTGTGGGTTAGCTTTTGTACAAATCTTTAGTTATCCCTTTCACGATCCAGTTTTAACCGATCGCGCTTTTATCACATCCCCTAAAACTATGTTACGGGGCTTTATTTTAGCAGGTTTAGTCAGTGGTGGTTTTATTTTACTCTTCAGTGGTGTAGGTCTGTATGCCCTAACTTTTGGCTTAGGAGGAAAAGCAACTTTAGCAGTCCCGAAATTATTGGGCTTGCCTCTCTTGTTGGTTTTTAATGCGATTATGTTAACCAGTGCGGGGTCTACTTTAGATTCTACCTTTTCCAGTGTTGCTAAATTAACCGCACGAGATTGGTCAAATCGACAGGGAAAACCAGAAGAATCTGAGGCACGTTTTGGACGTTGGGCAATGATCGCAATCGCTATTTTAGGAAACCTGCCTTTATTGGGCATTTATTTAGGCGATAAAGTCGGTCCGGCGATTATTTTAGCAACAACCATTAGCGGTACAATGGTGATGGGTTTAGCGCCTATTTTCTTGTTGGCTTTTCTTCCTCATGCCGGAAAATGTAGTTTTAATTTTTCCTTTTGGACGGGGTTGAGTTTGGGAGTTTTGCGCGTGGTTGAGAGTGCTTTTGCGCTTAATATTTTTCCCGACTGGATCGCGATAGGTGCGGGAAAATATGCCCTCGATCTAGGGATTAACGTTTATGGCTTGATTCTCTGTACCTTGGGTTTTTTACTGGGGACATTTTGCGATCGCGCTTTCTCGCAGAAAAGGAGTCAAGTCTAAATCTTGAAAGTTAATGATGAGGAAGAAAATAGCAATCGATTGCTAATCCGCGAGATCGCTTTCTTCCTCCGTTGCTGCCATATTCCGAAATTGCAAAGGCACGAGAATCAAAAACAACAGCCACCACAACAAAATGGGTATTGTCACTAAAATCGTCAGCCAAAGCGATCGCACTAACACCCAACTCAGCGAGATCGCCATTCCTCCCGTCAACAAAATAGACCAAGGCTGACACCACCAAGGCTTATAATCCCAAAAATTCATATTTCTCGGTAATTGGTAATGGCTTAAACCCTAATATTTTCCGTCACTGTCTGGACTGGCAACGCGCGGTAAACCCATACTGTAATTATTGACGCGACCTTGCAAATTGTAACTCAACTGACCGCCTTGCAAAAGAGACCGGATAAAATGTTCGAGATCCGAACCGATGCGACGCAAATTGTATTCCGTTAAATCTTGACCGTTATAGGATTCAACCAGATCGTCAAATTTTCGGTACACTCGTTGCAGGGAATCTTCATTCCAGTTAAATTCATTATCAGGATCTACATCAAGGGTGAGAACCTTATCATTCTCAACTAATTCATTCTTTGGGTTTATTTTGCGGATCGAAGAGGGAGGGCAATTCTTTGCGAATGCCATTAATTGCCAAGTGAGAAGCAACCTCGCCTCCGTCATGTCCGCCGATTCCGTCGCAGACAATAGCTAAAGGCCACTCCCCTTTAAGAGAGCTTAGCCCTTGGCCATCGGGAGGATAGCAAGCATCTTCATTGTGCGATCGCAATCTTCCCGTATCCGTGCGGGCAACAATTTGATAGCGGCATTGACGAGACTTACCACATTGCCCGATCGCATAGTCGAGAAGGGCAATGAGGCGAGAAGAGTCGCTAATTTCTCCTGATATTGTGCGATCGCATAATTCTCGCAAAAACTTGCGAATGAGTGGTGAGGCATCTGCAACCCAAGACGATTAAATTTTACCTAAGTGAGTAAGAGAGAGGGATTCCGAATCTTGTCGTAATTCTAAGAGTTTAAGGACAGAACCCCGAATGCCCAAAAGAGAAGGAGACAACAAACTCGACGCAACTTTCTCTTCTTGTAAAGGTTGCCATAATTTAGCCATCTGCCACAGCCAATTTAATTGACGCAGGGCGGTAGACTGTCGCCAGAGGTCGGGTAAAAGGGGGAAAATCTGCCCATTTTCGCATTGCTGGGAATCCAAGGGCGTTCCATATTCCAATAACCATGTCGCTTGCGAGTCTGTCTTTTCGGGGAGGAGTCGTCCGTAAACTTGAGGAAGGTGGAGACGTTGGGAAAATAATCTGAGATAGGGTAAAAGTTCTTTTGGGGGTTCTTCGGGAAATTCTGAGGGAAGTGCGGGTTTGGTGTCAAGGAAGATACGCGGTTGAATGAGAATATAGCGATCGCCGATGAGTTCTCCGGGTTGGCGATCGATTTCTGCACCGATCGCCCATAAATATTGCCGAATGAGGGGCGTATTACAGGCAGAGCAAAACTGATGGCTTTCAGGATTGGCGGTTTGACAATCCGATTGAGAACAATGAAGAATAACCCCTGAATTAGCCATGGTATTACGCGCTAATTTTTGTATCTCGGCATCAAACTGATTTTTTCCCCAGTTTGCTCGCTTCCTAGTCTATCCTACAGGGGCTTGACCCTCCCACGGCTTTCAGGAAGGTTTAGCGATCGCTCGATTGGTGTCCGACTTCTCTATAAAATAGGGTGCAGGAAAAATCGGATTGAGTATGACCAATAAACTGAAACTATTTCCAGAATTTTCTGGGTTATCCAATCCAAGGATAAGAGCGATCGCAGTCCTTGCGATCGGTGTCACGATCTTTAGTTTTGCACCTATTCTCGTTAAATTAGGCGAAAAGGAAATTAACCCCACAGCTATTGTCTTTCACCGCTTTTGGCTGGCTGCTATAATTATTGGACTGCGGAATGGGTTTCTGAGTGTAAAAAGCAGAATTGGCACAGATCGAGTCAAATCGCCCCAAGTTTATACCAATCGCACCCTTGGATTCTTACTTGGAAGTGGAATTTGTTTTGCGGCAACACATCTGATTTGGGCTTGGTCTTTGACTCAAACCAGTGTTGCAAACTCATCACTTTTGCACAATTTGACTCCTTTATTCGTAATTTTAGGAGGATGGCTATTATTTGCTCGGAATTTCAATCGCAGATTTATGATAGGTACGATGGTTGCTGTTATGGGATCTATCATTCTTGGATTTGACGATTTCTTGTACGAAACTGACCATATACAAGGTGACATCATTGCTTTGATTTCTGCATTTGTATTTTCTATTTATTTCCTGCTACTTGAACAAATCAGAAACCAGTTTGAACTTGCAACTCTTGTTTTCTACTACTGCGCGATCGGAACTGTGACGGTGATGCCTTTTCTCTCGATTGGTCAAGGAGCGATTTTACCATCCTCTTTAAATGGATGGTTAATTGTTATGGGTCTGAGCTTTATCCATCTGCTATTCTATGTTATTTCAACATACGCTATAAAATGGTTATCATCTGGACTGGTTTCTGTTATCTTGCTCACTGAATCTGTCTTTGGTGCACTCTTAGCTTGGAATACTTTTTCAGAAGTGTTAGATTTCTGGAATTTACTGGCTTTTTTGGTGATTTTATTGGGAGTATATTTAGCTATAACAAGCAAATCTACTCTGAAAGATGAAGTGAAAATTTAATGGACAGGTTCAAAGACACTTGCTATTTTGCACAATTCCTGATTCTCTGATTGAGAGTAGAATCGATCGCTTTTGTTGAAAAATCAAAAGAGATCGATTGTTTTTGCGATCGTGCAGGATCGGGCATTTACATTGCATTCATCGGGCTTAACATAAATTGGAGCTGCAAATCAATGACTTTTCGATAAGTGTCTACCGATTTCCTATCCCACAGATTGTGTCCCGCATCGAGTAGGTGCAACTGGCATTTTTCATCATTGTCTACAAATGCTTTCAGTGCATGAGCATACTGAGGAAATAAATTGAAGGGATCGCCCAAACTAACTAAAATTAGAATCGGAGACAGCGATCGCCGAGAAGGATAGTCAAAGGAAGGTGTAAAAGTCTTATAGCCCTCCCAGCTACGATCGTGAAGGGTGACACCCGGGGCATGGAGAAGATCGGCCAGAATTGCTGCTTTATCCTCCAAATATTGAACGGTAAACTGAAACAATGCCGGATCTGGATGGGGTGGATTAACAGCAATTGCCCCCGCTAGATCTTGATAATGCTGTGCGTACAGTATTGCAGCGATCCCTCCTTGGCTGCGTCCTGCCATAAAAACTGGGCGATCGGGATAGAGTCGTGACAACACCAGATGAACATGGCGAAGGACTACCATGAGGCCATGCTTGCTGGCAAACTCAAAGGGAGCCTCAGAACCCATACCATTCAGAGGAAGGTCAGTGGGAAAAGAGGCCACGTTTAAAGTCTCCTCCCCAGGCATCAATTCACTCAAAAGTTCGCTCAGCAAACTTTGATTACTCTTGCGCCCTCGTCCGCGATTCTTACTTTTTCTGCCGTGAAAGGTTCCGGCTACATCGCAAAGAGTTTCAGCAACAGAAAAGGTCGTTCCTGTACCCGGTAAAAGGATTTGAATAGCACAATGGTTGTCACCCACCGACTTGTTCGGCACTAAAATCCCCGTAAAGGCGATCGGCAAATATAACTTTGTAAAAGGAAGTTTTTGAGCAACTTCGCGGTTTGCACCGACGCGAGCAACTAACTCTTGACTCTCTCGAATCACTCCCATATCGAGCAGTTCGCGGTGACTCAAATGGGAAGTCTCTTCTAGTTTTTGATTAGCTTGCTCGAGCTTTATCAATTCTGAACTCATCTTCTCACAAATTTCGGTTTTTCTTTATAGTTTAAGTTGGCTTACCAATTTTATAGGCTTGAAGATATATTGGATCTTCGTAAATCGGTAGCACCTTGGAATCGAGGCAGGTCCATTGCGATCGCTCAACAATCTCTTGGAGTGCAGGTAAAAAACTCTGGCGTGCTGTAAACACCAAGACCCCTCCAGGCTCAATACTTTGTTGGAGTACGCTCAGTTCGGCCGCTCCGGCATGACTCTCCGCAAAAACTCCCGTGGCAATAATACCACCTGCCTTGCCCAAGTTTTTAAATTCTTCGTCGCCGATCGCACAGCAAACTAAAGTACTGTATACGTCTTTTGCCAATGCTTTAGTTAACATAGCGGGCGATATATCAATACCGATTATCTTGGCAAATCCCAACGTCACTAATGCTACACCAACAAGACCCGTTCCAACACCAACATCAAGAATTGTACTGTACTTGTTTTCTAGGTATTCGGCCAGCATCAATGCTGCAGCCATAGGAATCGGATCCCAGACTCCACCAACATCTGTCTCATACGTCTCTGCCCAGCGATCGTAGTTTGTTCGTAACTCATCAAGATTCTGACTCGAACAAATCCACTTCAACCATTCCTTGGGTTGTTTTTCAGTCATTTTTCTTTCCTCAATAGCCTTACGGATTGACAAGTACCACAGATATATTAAAGTAGAAGCCGATCGCAAAGTAAACAAAAACAAAATATGCTCTACCAACCCCACTTTCTCTATCGTTTTAAGCTCATTTTCATTTACCTACTGATAAAACTTGAATTTCTTGATCCTCTTCTTCCTAAGAGTTTTAGAAATAAATTACCTAGAGGTTGGAACGATCGGATGTTTTGGCTCGCGTTTAAGTCTGGAGGAACTCAATTATATTTTGAGTATTATAGTCAGTTGCAAACGCCGGATTCTTACACACCAAAAGTCATTGTTGATGCTCAATATCAATTAACAGAAGAAGAGATTCATTTTTTCTATGAAAATGCTTATCTTGGACCATTCGATCTGATGACTCCAGAAGAAATGGAAGGAATTAAAGAGCATTTAGTCGAGTTACTTAAAACTGAATCAAAAATATTTTCTTATTCCCAAGGAGATTATGAATTAGCATCGGGAGAAAATGTTCAGGGTAAAAGTTTTGATGATTTAACTGAAACAGAAAAATATTATGTTAAACTTCTCAACGGCTTTGAACGTCATCTTGAAGACTCCACCTATCTTAATCTTTTCAAACATCCAGCAATTGTCGAACGTTGTGCTCAAATCATTGGTTCGGAGATGCTACTCTGGCATTGTAATCATTTTGGCATCGATCCTCACACAAAAGGCAGTGGTTGGCATCAAGAAAGTCGATGGCTTAGTATTGATATGAAAGAATCGATATTAGAGCCAATCAACGAAGAAGAAATGTTTGAGGTCGATTGTTGGATTGCGTTAACAGATGCTCCTTTAGAACGGGCTGCCTTAGCATTAGTTCCGGGATCTCAGAAAGAAATTTATCCCATGAAATTTAAGGAAAAAAATACAAAATTGGAGGACAAAGGGATCGTTTACGGTCAATACAACATTGAGCTAGACTACACCATTAAACCCGACGATATAAAATATCTTCCTGCCAAAGCTGGACAATTCTATCTCTTTTGTGGACGGGCAATTCATGGTTCTGCTGATAATATAACCGATCGCAAGCGCTGGGCTGTGGGAGGTCGTTATATTAAAGCAGATACCAAGGTTTTTACCAAGAATATGCTTGAGAATGGTCTAACTCATGAAGTATACGGTCTGAAAAACATCAAGTTAGACAAATGGAAACCTATTCTAGTTAGAGGTAAAGCGGTTTAATTTACAAAGCCAATGCCTTTTTAGTCAATTGTTGGACGTGATGAACAATTCTTTCGTCCCATTCAGTCGCCTCTGATTTAATCATAAAGAGGCTTTTTTGATACCCTAACGATGATTGACCGCGCTGCACCGCTTCAAGGACTTCAATATCTTCTTGATTAGTGTTGTTTAGGTGTGTATTGATACAATCCATTTGTTGTTCGTCAGGGATTCCATTGGTAAAAAGGTAGCTAAAATATTGGCGAGTTTGAGTAAGGCCATCAGGATTAATACGATAAAATCTCATACCTCTTCCGGGGAAGGTTGCAATTTCTACAGAAGGCCAAATGAACCACCAAACAAAGCGATCGTAATCATCTTCTGCGAATTGATAGATCGTTCGCGTTTTATCGACTTCGGCAACGCTAAAAACGTAAGATTCCTTTAAGATATGCTTGAAGGAATTCATTTTTGTGCCTTTACTCAGGGCAGTATGAACGAAAGGAGTATGATAATTGTCCACAGAATTATCAATAAGATTTTTCCAGTTTGAATTAACACTAAACTGTTGAGAGTATTCTAACGTCAGTCTGTCTATATTGGGGATGTAAGTCCGTAAAGTCTCTTCCAAATCAGGAAAATCTTGGAGAAACGGCGTTGCTTGTGGATCGAGATTGATGAAGATGAGACCACAAATTTCATGCAGTTTTATTCGAGGCAGACAGAATTGATTGACATCAAAAGATTCAACTTCATCGCTATAAGAAGCTGTGGCCAGTTCCCCATTTAAGCGATAAGCCCAACCGTGATAGGGACAAACAATTTTTGCGGCTTTTCCTTTTCCTTCTCCTTCTAATAGCTCATGACCGCGATGCAAGCAAGCATTATGAAAAGCATAAAGTTGGCGATCTTCACTTCGGGCAACAATAATTTTTTGATCGGCTATTTTAGGAACAAAATATTGACCGGGGTGTGGGATTTGTGTTGTATGCCCGACAAAAATCCACTTTTTGTAGAATATTTGCTCTTTTTCTTGCTGAAAGATATTGGGATCGGTATAGACTCGTGAGGGCAATCCCTCAAAAGTTTCTTGCTTTTGCTCGAGGGTATTCATGTTGGATTGACTTGCTATAAAGAACTTAGAATCAAATAAGGTATCTTTACCCTAGGATTTCTATTGTGCGATCGTGATGAAACGCTATGGGTTTGCAAATAGCTAATTTCCGAGCTGGCTGCAAAGTTACCCGATCGCATCTGAGTCAAATGAATTTCAGATCGCATCGCGTTTGTCGATATAGTAACGACCAAAACGATTGGACAGGAAGTCCTCTAGATTGATTTGCTCTTGTTTGAGGAAACCACTGTGAGGAATTTGTCCGTTGAGATACAGATCCAAGACAGCACAGAGAGAAGCGGCTGTTGTCAGTTGAATTGCACTCCAGATATCTCCGTTCAAATTGAGAGGATAAATCTTGCGAGCATCAGTAATCTGTTGTAAATGACCATTCTTCCAGCCCGTAACAGTGCAGAAAATCACGATAACATCTTGCTTGGTAATCGGGACGGCATTTTCCAATATTTCGTGCAGGAGTTCGCGGCGATCGCTCAAACGCAACTCTTTGATTAAAAATGCCATCCGATCTCGATGACCCGGATAGCGGATGCTCTTATAATTGAGATTTCGCACCCAGCCATCCAGAGTTTCGCAGAGAGTTCCCAATCCACCAGATGTGTTAAATGCTTCATACTCTAACCCATCTAAGGAAAAGCGCTCTACTTCTTCCAAGGGAATTACTTCGGTTTTGCAACCCTCCCGAATTACCTCACAAGAATTACAATATTCATTAATCAGACCTGCTGTAGACCAAGTGAGGTTGTACATCATCATATTGGCAGGATATTGAGGTAATGCTCCCACCCGCATTTTTATCTCGTCGAGTTTTTCAAAACCGCTACAGAGATCGTGAGCAAGAATACTAACAAAACCGGGGGCAAGACCGCATTGAGGTGCGAAGATCGCATCTTTGGAAATCGTTTCGGCAACAGAGCGAATTGCTCTAGTCGTAGCAACATCTTCTGTGAGGTCGAAATAGCTGATTCCAACTTTGGCAGCCGCTCGGGCAATGCCTGCATTGAGCCAATACGGACAAGCAGACACAACGCAATCACAACCCTGTAATTTTTCTGCAATCGCCATTTCATCGGTGACATCGACGACAAAAGTCTCGACGGGTAACGATTCGGTTAAACGCTCCAAGGCTTGACGGTCAATATCGCCAACAACTACGGTGTAATCGCCGCTACGATGAAGAAGTGTTGCGATCGCCGAGCCAATTTTTCCAGTTCCTAAGATGACAACGCAATACATGAAGTTTATTTAATTAAGGTTAGCGCGATCGCTCTCTTTTCCAGTTGCATCTATATTCCGCACCAATAAAGGCACGAGAATCAAAAAATACAACCACCACAATAAAACAGGTATTGTCACCAAAACCGTGAGCCACAGCGATCGCACTAATAACCAACTCAGCGCGATCGCCATTCCTCCCGTCAACAAAATAGACCAAGGCTGACACCACCAAGGCTTATAATCCCAAAAATTCATATTTCTCGGTAATTGGTAATGGATCGAACCCTAATATTTTCCGTCGTTGTCGGGACTGGCAACACGAGGTAAACCCATACTGTAATTATTAACGCGACCCTGCAAATTGTAACTCAATTGACCCCCTTGCAAAAGAGACCGGATAAAATGTTCGAGATCCGAACCGATACGACGCAAATTGTATTCTGTTAAATCTTGACCATTATAAGACTCAACTAAATCGTCAAATCTTCGGTACACTCGTTGCAGGGAATCTTCATTCCAGTTAAATTCATTGTCAGGATCTACATCAAGGGTGAGAACCTTATCATTCTCAACTAATTCATTCTTTTGAACTTGTGCCGTATAAACGCGAATGTGGCGCGTAGTAGATTTTAGAAGCATCAGAATTTTTTCTCCGAACGAAATGCGCGTGATTCTCATCAGGGGTATTTTACCCATTTTTTGGTAAAGTTAAATATAAGTATGGGGATCGGCTATTGCCGACGTGCCAAAGCAGAATATGGATGAAATCGCAAAACAGGCTCATCAAGGAAGTGTCGCGGCGATCGTGCAGATTATGAACGATCGCTTGGCCGATATGGGCGTAAGAACTCGGGCGGTCTTAGAAAAAGGAATTTTGCAGGTTCTCTGTGAAGCGCAAGAAAGCGAACAACTCGAACAGTCCGTCCTCATTCCGCACCTGCGAGAAATTTTAGAAGCGATCGCGCCGCGAACCCTTCGCCGCGTCAACATTTGCAGTCGTATCGCTCGAGAACAACAACTCGTTTGGCTCGAGGATATCCATCGCAATCCCGAAAATGTCGTTCTCTGGTCTCAAGAAATTATTCTTCGCAAAGCTGGGATTTGGCAAAAATTGTTTCCACCTCAAGGCGATCGCCCAGTCAATCCTCAAACACAATCCTCCTCTTCCCAACCCTCCTCGAAAGCGCGTAATATTTTAGGAATGGTCGGATTGTGTACGATCAGTTTTTTAGCCGGATTGGCTTATAACAATTGGCAAGAGCAAACTCTCGATTGGTCCCAACTAGCAGAACTCATTCCCTTCTTCAACTCTTCTCCAGCATCCATAGCCCCCGCCGCTCCCATTGCTCAGCCAACAGCATCCCCCGCCAGTCAAGGCAATTCAGCCCCCTCAGTTTCGGCAGCTAATTCAACTCCTTCCCCAACTCCCGTTCAAACAACAGCCCCAACACCCCTTCTCCTTCCCACTCCCAATACTTCTACCACTCTCACCCCTGCCCAAGATCCTTTTTCTGAAGCGGTAAAACTCGCCGAAGCGGTTTCTCTCAAAGGACAAACGGCACAAACCGAAGCCGAATGGCTCAATCTTTCCACCCAGTGGAAACAAGCATCGGAGTTAATGAAATCCGTATCCGAGAGCGATCCGCGCTATAGTACGGCTCGCGATCGCGTAGTGTTCTATCAAAAAAATAGCGAAGTTGCTCTCGCCCGAGCCAAAGAGCAGCAAAAATAAGTCAAGACAAGGGAAAGGGGAAAAAGTCTGGGGAAGTAAAAGAGACTCCACACAATGTTAGTTGCCTCATCAAGGGTGGATAATCGATAATAAATCATTGACAGGTCATCGTGGGAAATTTTCGGGAAGATGAGTGACATGAACGAACTAAACTCCCACCAACTCGGGCGAGAAATTCTCAAACTGTTTTTTCTTCCTCCCGATTCGCCACTCCTTCTCGCGAGAGTTGCTCGCATGACGGGAAAACAATTGGGTGTTGTTGCCTGTTTACTGGTGGACGATCGCGACGATCCGGAATTGAGCCTGCATGGATATTGGTGTGCGGAAGATTATTGTTCTCTTAAAGAGTCCATCGAAATCCAATTGTTGTCCCGATCGCACCCTCAACCTGCGATTGCCTCCACTCCCTTAAAATGGGTGCATTTCATTCCCATCCCTCCTCGAGGGGGAATGATCTTGGGGGGAAATTCGCAAGCAGGATGGCAAGATTTACAACCCGAAGCGCAAGAAGCGATCGTCACGGCATTGGCGATCGTTTTTACTCGAGTTCGCTTCCAACGACAAACCCGCGTCCATAACGCTTATCCAGTCCTTTTAGAACAATTCCATCGCCCTCATTCCGACCAACTCGACCTCGATTTGGCTCTCGCAACCACAGCAACAGCATTACAGGTCGATCGTGGGGCAATTGTTTTATTAAAATACAGCGATCCTCTCTACAATCGCTACGATTCGACCGTGATTCCCCGAGCCCGTTGCACCATCGCTCATCAATGGACGGCAAGGGAAGAAATTCTCACAATTCAAACCGGTAGTTCTTTTTGGCTCGAGGATTGTTCTTGCTGCATTGCTGCTTGGCAAGACTCCCCGCAACCTTTGGGAATCGCTTGGTTAAAGGAGGAGAGCGAAAGCGATCGCGATTTTTGCATCCCAGCTTTTTTTCACCCCGATCGCTTTCCCGCCTTATTACTCGTTCCCCTCATTGGCACCGCCAGCAATTCTTCTTTAGTTTTGGGATTTTTCCTGTTTCAATGCGATCGCCCCTATCGCTGGCAACCGGAAGAAATGGCCTTAGCCCGTTGGGTAGGCGCTCAAATCGCCACGGCAACGATCTACAATCGCACCATCAAGCAGGTACAATCCCTCGTGAATAAACGCACTGCCCAGCTACAAGGCAGTTTGGAAGTGCAAGCCAAATTATACGAACAAACCCGCAAACAAGTCGAACAACTGCGCCAATTGATCGAACTCAAAGACGAATTCCTCGATTCTGTGAGTCATGAGTTGCGAACCCCCTTGACGACGATGAAAATCGCTATTCGGATGTTGCGTCAGCCCGGATTGCCTCCCGAACGTCAGGCCAAATATCTGGAAACCTTAGAACGAGAATGGACTCGCGAATACAATCTTATTCAAGATTTGTTGGCATTACAAAAGTTGGAAACTCAACAAACCGACTTGCAACTCAGCAAAATAAATCTCAAAGAGATTGTGGAAGAGTTGCAAATCTCCTTTCACGAAACATGGGAAGAAAAAGAATTGCAACTCGTCGTTCGTTATGGGGGCAAAGACGATCCCGATACTCCCTCCAGTCTTTATTCCGATCGCGACAGTTTGCAGCGCATTCTCCAAGAATTACTGGCGAATGCCGGCAAATATTCCGACCCCGAGAGTACGATTTATGTCGATATCGCGTTTCGGCAAGGCGATCGCCAATCAGAAGTCAGAGAATGCGTGACCATTGCGATCGTCAATATCGGTGAGGGAATTGCCCCCGAAAATATTGAGAGAATTTTTGAGAAATTTACGCGAGGCAAAGAAGCCAACCAACAAGCGATCGCTGGAACGGGTTTGGGTCTGGCATTAGTAAAAGGACTGGTGCAACATCTTAATGGCAAAATTGAAGTATGGAGTCGCGTTGCTAACAATTCCCAGCGCGGCGAAACTCGTTTTACCCTCGTTCTTCCCCGAACAGCCCATACTAAGTAACGAGTCACGAATCATCAATAAACCTAGAACAAATCATGAGTGCATCGATAAAACCCCTGCGTTGGCAGCGAGAACAATATTCACCTTGGCGGCGCAAAATTGATGTTTTTCAGGTTTCGACTCGTTTTTTTCTCTCCTTGGGATGGGACAAAATCACGGGCAATTCCTCCCTCGCACGACAACGCCATCACGCTCGCTGGTTGGTGGCACAATTGTTAGAATTGGGTCCGACATTTATCAAAATCGGCCAAGCGCTTTCCACGCGATCGGACTTAATTCCCTTGCCTTATATTGAAGCCTTGGGACAACTGCAAGATCGCGTGCCGCCTTTTCCTTCCCAAGAAGCGATCGCAGTTATCGAAACCGAACTCGGGAGCGCGATCGCCTCGTTATTTCGGGAATTTGAGGAAACCCCCATTGCCGCCGCCAGCTTGGGACAAGTTCACCGCGCCATTTTACCCACTGGAGAAAAGGTTGTCGTCAAGGTTCAGCGTCCGGGGTTAGAACGCTTGTTCAATCTTGATTTTGAAGTCTTGCACCGTCTCATCAGCTTGCTCGAACGCTACTTCCCCAAAGTCAAAAAATATAATCTCGAACATCTCTATCACGAGTTTTTTGGACTGCTGTATCGAGAAATCGATTACATTCACGAGGGGAAAAACGCCGAACGATTTCAAAGTAATTTTCGCGATTATCCCAATGTTATCGTTCCTCGCGTCTACTGGCGCTATACTGCGCCACGAGTTTTAACTTTAGAATATTTACCCGGAATTAAAATCGACGATCGCGCATCTCTTGAATCTCGCAATTTTAATCCCGATCGCCTCATTCAAATGGGTATTCTTTGCTATCTCAAACAACTTTTAGAAGATGGCTTTTTTCAATCCGATCCCCACCCCGGCAATATGGCCGTGAACGACCAAGGCAAGATAATTTTTTATGATTTCGGCACGATGGCAGAAGTCAAGAATATGGCCAAAGATGAAATGATTAATACCTTTTTTGCGGTCATGCGAAAAGACACCGATGCCGTCGTCAAAAGTTTGGTGTATATGGGCTTGCTCGAACCTTTACCAGATATGTCTCCCGTGAAACGTTTGGTCTCTTTTGTTCTCGAACAATTTCGCGAAAAACCCATCGATCTGCGAGCCTTTGAGCAGATGAGTAGCGAAGTTTATTTAATGTTTGAAAAACAACCGTTTCGCTTGCCATCGGAAATGATGTTTGTCATTAAATCGGTATCTACCCTTGATGGCATTGCTCGCGCTCTCAATCCGCAATACAATCTTATTGCTGCGAGTAAACCCTTTATTAAAGATTTAACGCAATCGGCGCGAAAGAGCAATTTAATTCGCCAAACTTTCCGACAAGCAGGAACCTTAATTCGCGATCGCCTCGATCGCCCCAGTCGAGTAGAATTGGCACTACGAGATTTACAAGAACGACTCGATCGCGGCGAAATTCAATTTCGGGTCAAATCAGAAACCAGCGATCGCGCTCTCAAACGCATTAATTTAGCGGTAAAATGTTTGATTTATACTTGCTTGTCAGGATTCTCCCTCATTTCGGGAACCCTACTGGTCATCGGTGGAATTGCCAATTGGGGAATCGTGGTCTTCTGTTTCTCTGCATTTTGGTTTTTAATTCTTTTGCGTTCTCTGATGCAGTTAGCAGTCCGAGAAAAATTGGATAAGTTTGTGGAAAATTGACTGCTCCCACCTTTCCGCTTCGCTAAAAAGGTGGGATTCCCCCTTCAACCAGCCAACTTATTTAACAAATTTTCACTTGTTAAACAGAGGTCGAGCTGTCCAGAGGCGTTGTCTTGGTCGATTGGATATGCTGAACTAAATTCAGCATCCCTCGACCGCAATTCCCGTATGCCCTACGGTACTCAGTTCAATTCCCAAAGCCTTAGCCAAAATGTTGAGTGCGGCGTTATGGTCACGATGTAGTTTCGTTCCACACTTAGCACATTGATGGGTTCTTTGACTAAGACTTTTCTTTTGGCGATGTCCACATTGAGAACAATCTTGGCTCGTGAAATGAGGCTGAACTGACCTGACTTCTACTCCAAAAATTGTCCCGAAATATTCGACCCATTCGAGAAACATTCGCCACGACGCATCGCTAATTGATTTCGCCAGACAGTGATTTTTAACAAGATTTCGCACCTTTAAATCTTCGTAGGCTACCAGATCGCTAGACTGGACTAACGCCCTTGCTGTCTTAACAGTAAAGTCTTTACGTTGCCTGTGAACTTTAAGGTGCTTTCTGGCTAATTTATTAATAGCTTTGCGTCGATTTTTACTCCCTTTTTTCTTACGACTAACTCGTTTTTGAGCGCGTTTGAGTGCCTTTTCAGACTTCCTTAAATAGCGTGGGTTTTCGATTTGATTTCCATCGCTATCGGTGTAGAAAGACTCTAACCCAACATCAATTCCCAAAGATTTACCTGTGGGTTCATGTTGCTCTTTTCGGTCAATTTTGATGACAAATTGAGCATAGTAGCCATCGGCGCGTCTAACAATACGAACTCGTTTGATTTGTTTGAGGTCGTAGAAATTCAGATCGCGAGTGCCGACGAGTTTGAATTGACCCGCTTTAAATCCATCGGTTAAGGTTAGTTTTTTACCCTCATCTGAGAGTTTCCAACCTGAAGTTTTATACTCTACTGAATGACCGCATTTTTTGAATCTGGGATAACCCTTCTTTTTGATATTTGAGTTTTTGCAGTTCTCAAAAAAGCGAGAGATTGCACACCATGCTCGTTCTGCACTGGCTTGTCTTGCCATTGAGTTGAGTTTTTTTGCCCACTCAAACTCTTTCGCTAACACCGCACAGTATTTGTTTAAATCGAATTGTTTAACCTCTTGATTGTCCATCCAATACCGCAGGGCTTTATTCCGGATGAAATTAGCCGTTCTAATGGCTTCATCTAGCCCTTGATATTGTTCGGATTTTCCTTTGAGTTTGGCTTCGAGAACGAGCATTGTTCTGCTAACTTTTCAGATATCTTATTTTGACAATTTTTATCTTTTTTGTCAATCTTTTTCAGACTGATGCACCCTAAAGGGTGCCGCACTACATGAGGTGCTGGGGGCGGAACCATTTCCGCCCTTTAAAAGCGCCGTCCCACCTCTAAAGAGCGCTTTGCTGGTGGGTTTTGTGCGAGAGATCTATAAAAATTCAAGGAACAGCTCATCGGTAGTACAAAACAATTATGCTTGCTTTGATTGAACTTGCTTTATTCACTACGTTCGCGTAATTCGATTTCATCTTGTTTGAGCAAAACATCATAATTTTGAAACACATTCTGACCGAGTAATCCCATGCCTTCCAAGCTGGTTTCATCGGCACGGGGATCGAAAGTTACCGTAACGTCATTGAGTTCTAAGTCGCCAACTTTGAGAGAGTTTACGCGAGCAATATTAACCTTATTCGTTCTGCCATCCGCGACGATGGCTTCGGTATTGCCAAGAGTTTCCAGTCCGAGTCGATCGGCCATGCTCGGTAAAATGAGTGTGGTCGTTGCCCCTGTATCGAAGAGCATTTCAAAGGTTTGCGTGCCATTAAACGTGACCTCAACGACAGGAGTTCCGCCGTTAATCTCTTTGATGGGAACGCGAAAAACCCCTCCTTGGGTCGAAGCGGCGGGGAGGGATGGGGTCGCACTTATCGGTAAACCACCGCCGCTACAATCCCATTCCGGACGATAGACACCCCGAGCGGCCAAGTTTTGCAGGCGACTTTGATAAGTGGTTAATTGAGAGACATATTCTGGGGCGACTTGCTTGATCTCTTCAATAGTTTGTAGGGCACCTCGCCAATCCTGAGCGCAAATTTCCTGCTGGAGTGCCTCATTCAAAGACTGAGAGCGCCCGGAAGGAGAAAAAGCAAGGGTGAATCCGGCTGTCAGGACGGCGATCGCCACAAATCGTATTTTCATAACTCAAATTTTATTTCCCAGATAATAATATCCATAACAATTCTTAACGGCTTTGGCAACTGGCGATCGCACTCCTTTAACGAGTCAATTTTGATGTCCTGAGAGATAATAGCAAAAAAGACTGTTGAAAATACTATCTTACCAAGCAATTGAATTCGGGTGCGATCGCGAAAAATTTCCTGTTTGTCTATCTCCTACTGTCCCCTCAATATGGTTTCCTCCACCCTGACCAAACTCGAACCCCAACTGCATTTGTTGCTGCCCACCCGACTTTATACTGCTTTGGGAAACGATCCCGATTCCGATACCTTAATGGGGATTTTTGAACACCTGCGAACCTTGCGCTCGAGCCTCCATGACTATCTTCCCCTACAAATTGCCACAGACCCTCCCGAAGTGGGCAAAATTCGTTACGGTTGGCATAAAGGCACGCTGTTATTTACCGATCTAGCCGGGTTTACCCCTTTAATGGAAGCGAATATGGACTATCACCCTAAAGGGGCTGAGGTTTTATTAGAAATTCTGCAACGGTATTTTGAAGCCATTATTGAAATTATCAGCAAATCGGGAGGAGATTTGTTGGAGTTTACCGGAGATGCCGTACTCGTTGAATTTCGCCGCGATCGCGCGAACACCGATCTCCCCCGAGCCATTCGAGCGGGTTTGCGAATGCAACGAGCCATGCAAGACTTTGAAAATATCGTCACCCCGAACGGTACGCTTTCCTTAAAAATGCGGGTCGGCATTCACTGGGGGAAATTCCTCGCTGCGGATATTGGCACGCCCTCGCGCATGATGCGAGTTTTGTTGGGCAAAGACGTACAACTGGCCAAACGAACTGAAGGGGCTGGACAAACGGGACGGGTGTGCTTGAGTGCGGCGGCCACCCTGCGGGCGCGATCGCAATTTCGCCTCGAAACGGGAAAACAGCCTCATCATCTCGTCGTTGACGATCTTAGCGACGAGACGTTAGGAGAATACGATCTCGAAGTCAAACGACGGCGAGGCATGAAAGCCATCCTCTTCGATCGCGGCATCAAGGGAATTACGCAAGAAATTCAGAGTCTCCTCCAACAAATTGAACCCCTCGCCAGTTATTTACCCAAACCCATTCTCAAATTACTCGTCGAAAATACGCAGCACCGACAAATTCCCCCTACTTTTCTCGTCCCGATCGTGATGTTTGTTAATCTTCTCGGTTTATCTGATGCAGCCAATGCTTTACAGGTCTCTGAAGAAGAGCCTTTTGTAATGGGATGTTCTCAGCTTTTTTCGCAAATTGATGCGATTGTCACCGCCGAAGGAGGGGTGATGCGAAATCCAACCTACCATTTAGATAGCTCCGATATTGTCATCTATTTTGGCATTCTCAATACGGATTCCGATTGGACGATCGAGACCCTTCGGGCTGCTTGTAAAATTCGCCAATTAATTGTTAATTTTCAGCCGTTATTCGTGAATCAAAAACCCATTCATCTGGCCTGTCAAATTGGCATTACCCTCGGACGGGTCTTTGCTGCTGAAATTGGGGCGAGTCGAGGGCGCAGGGAGTTTAATCTTCTCAGCGATACGGTGAATACTGCATCTCGTTTGATGAGTCGGGCCGCGCAAAATCAAATTTTATTTAACGAACCGGTCTCCAATGCTTTGAGCGATCGCAGTGCGAGGGAAATAATACCATTTCAATCTCAGTTTTTGGGGAATGTTTCTCTGAAAGGGAAAGCCAAGCTCACGAGAATTTACACGGTTGTGGAGAAAAGCGATCGCCCTCTCGATAGTTTCTCTGACATCTGAACGCACCGCTTATGATAGCCAGAAACGGGCGATCGATGATTTCAAGACATCCAAGTCAACTAAGCCGTAATATTCCGAGCAATATTTTGGATCGTTTGCGTTAGAGAATTTTCGGGATACTTCAGCGCAAAAATTCCTTCACTGGCCAAGATCATCATTTCATCGGAATGCGGTAAAACACCCGCGACGGGAACATCATAGGTTTGTTCGACTTTTTCCTGTAGGGAGGTAAAATCAAAACTGGTTGGCACTTTATTCACCACCATTAACATTTTAGGAACTTCTAATTTTCGAGCGACATCGACTGTCACTGCCGTTCCTTGATAATCTTGTCTATCCGGTCGTAAAATTAGCACTAAAATATCAGAAATTGTGATAGAAAGGAGCGTTTCTTCATTCAACCCGGGATGGGTATCAATAAATAAATAATCTAACTCTAAATCCTCGAGTAACATATCGAAGCCATCATTCAATAAACCCACATCGTAACCTTCTCGTAAAACCCGAGCAATTTCACTCGCTTTAACACTCGAAGGAACAAGAAAAATTTGACTTCCTTCCTGCTTGTTGTTGCCTAAAACATGCGTGACATCATGAGCCGCATCGGCAATACTGCATTTTCCCCAAAGATACTGATTGAGACAAGGCTCTAATTGTTGACTGTCTCCATAGCCAAAGAGTACGTGAATTCCCGGAGATTGAATATCCGTATCTACAACAGCAACTCGATACCCATAACTCGCAACAGTTGCTGCTAAATTGGCGGTAGAATTTGATTTTCCCGTTCCGCCTCGATAGGAATGGATAGATACAATTTTTGACATAATATATTCTTGAACGATGATGATTTTGGAAAAATTGTTACACTAGAAAAACAAAACAAAGGTGGAACGATCGTACAAGATCGATCGCGTCGATCGCAACTCACTATCTATGCGATCGTGGAAAACGCACACCTCCTAACAAACTCAAGTTTGAATTTAACATTTCTGAATTTAACATTATCGAACCAATTCCTACGAGAATCACAATGTCACCTTCAAGCCCATCTCTTGCAATTCGACCTCTGTTAAGTCAAACTAAAAAACCTTGGGCTGATGTCTCCCCCAAACATTGGCACGATTGGCATTGGCAGTTGAGCAACCGCTTGAATGCTTGGGAGGAGTTAGCTCAAATTATTAATCTTACTCCCGAAGAAATTCAAGGTTTAACGACAAAAAATAAATTTCGCGTTGATATTACTCCCTACTTTGCCAATTTAATTGATGCCGACGATCCGAACTGCCCCATTCGCCGCCAAGTCATTCCCTTGGGACGTGAACTCGCAGCTTTTGAAGGGATGCTCGCAGATAGCCTAGCAGAAGAGGAACACAGCCCTATTCCGGGTTTAGTTCATCGCTACCCCGATCGCGTTCTCATGCTGGTGACGACCCACTGTGCGAGTTACTGTCGCTATTGTACGCGCTCTCGCTTAGTGGGAGATTTCCAGCAAACGTTTAGAAAACCCGATCTCGAACGACAACTCGATTATATTCGTCAAACACCGCAAATTCGCGATGTTCTCCTCAGTGGAGGCGATCCGTTAACTCTTTCTCCGATCCTGCTCGATTATATTCTGTCGCGCTTGCGGGAGATCGAGCATCTCGAAATCATCCGTATTGGGACTCGCGTTCCTGTTTTTCTACCCCAACGCATTACCGACGAACTGTGTGCCATGCTGCGGAAATATCACCCACTTTGGATTAATGTTCATATCAACCATCCCAAAGAAATTACCCCAGAATTAAGCACGGCGTTGGCTAAGTTGGCAGATGCAGGTATTCCTTTGGGCAATCAGAGCGTACTTTTAGCGGGGATTAACGATCGCCTCGACATCCAAAAAGAACTTCTCCGCAAATTAGTGAAAAATCGCGTTCGCCCTTACTATCTCTATCAATGCGATTTGGTCAAAGGGGCTGGGCATTTCCGCACGACCGTGGCCAAGGGTTTGGAAATTATGGAAGGGTTGCGAGGGCATTTAAGCGGTTATGCGGTGCCAACTTATGTGATTGATGCTCCTGGAGGCGGGGGAAAAGTTCCTGTTATGCCTCAATATCTCATCAGTCAGGGGGTGAATAAGGTAGTGCTTCGCAATTACGAGGGCTATATTACGACTTATCACGAACCGAAGGACTACGATCCCGATGCGATCGATCGCGCCCAACCCGTCGATCGTATTCCTTCGGAAATCGGTCAAGAAGGGGTTTCGGGTTTGTTGCAAGGAGAAGGCGAGTTTATTAAACCCCAAGGATTCGATCGCGTCCACCATCGCGACAGCGAGCGATCGTGAAACAGAATGGGTTTGACTTCGCGAGCCGAAAAGTTAACAACGGGCAGTTATTTTTAATAATTTCTCAATAGATGCGTTCGGATCGAGAAAGGAAAATAAATGCTTATAATGTAAAATCCCTTGGCGATCGATAATAAACTGAGCCGGAAGAGGAGCGCCAAGGGCTTGGCCGACGCGATAAGTTCGGAAAACGTCACAACTGGGATTGCTGAGCAGGGGCATTTTCAAGCCTAAATCTTGGATTATTTTTTCGCTTTGTCGGCGATCGGTGCTGGTTATCATAAAAATTTCTGTTCCTTTTTCGACAAACCTTTCGTAGTTTTCATTCAATTGTTGAATGTGAGGATAACAAAGGGGACAGTATTGTTTTTCAGTAAAGATGCGTGTAAAGGCAAGAATCGCGTTTTTTTTGCCACGATAGTCTGACAAGCGCACCGTACTCCGATCTTTAATATCGGGGAGGAGAAAATCGGGAGTTTTCCGACCGACGATCGGGGAGTTTGTGGCGGGAATGGGAAAGAAATTGTTAAAAAAACGCGGGGTGAATAAGCCCCGAAAATCCATGGATGTTAACATGAAAACTCCTAGAATGCAGGGAAAGCGAGACTCAGCTTTTTAATTTTACCGCGAACGTTCCCAGCTCGCCCTCGAGGGGGAAATTTGTAGCGATCGCCCATCTCCGGCCCCGAAAATAGCGATCGCCGCTAAAATACTAAGCACTCATTCAGAAGGTTAATACTCATGTTTGCGACCGCGATCGCCGATCGTCCCAACCCTCACGCCTCTCTCCCGCAGGATCTCTTTGAGGCAATTGAAGCGCTGAAAAAGGACTTAAACGCGATTATTTTGGCACATTATTATCAAGATTCCGATATTCAAGATATTGCCGATTATATTGGCGATTCTCTCGGTTTGGCGAACCAAGCAGCCGAGACTAATGCCGAGGTCATTGTTTTTGCGGGGGTTCATTTTATGGCAGAAACGGCGAAAATTCTCAACCCCGACAAACTGGTTTTGTTACCCGATCTAGAGGCAGGTTGTTCTCTGGCAGACAGTTGCCCACCTCAAGAATTTGCCGCTTTTAAAGCTGTTCATCCCGATGCGTTAGTTATTTCTTATATCAACTGCACGGCGGAAATTAAAGCCATGAGCGATATTATTTGCACCAGTTCCAATGCGGTCAAAATCGTTCGGCAAATCCCTGAAAATAGACCAATTATATTTGCCCCCGATCGCAATTTGGGACGTTATGTCATGGAGCAAACTGGGCGAGATCTGATTTTATGGCAAGGGAGTTGCATCGTTCACGAAACATTTTCCGAGAAAAAGATCGTGCAGTTAAAAGTGCAATATCCCGATGCTGAATTTATCGCTCACCCGGAATGCGAACCTCAAGTTCTCCGGCACGCGAGTTATATTGGTTCCACCACGGCATTATTAAAATATACCCAAGAAAATACCAGTTCAAAATATATCGTAGCAACGGAACCCGGCATTTTGCACCAAATGCAAAAGAAGGCTCCACAAAAAGAATTTATCCCTGCTCCTCCGATGAATAATTGTGCTTGCAATGAATGTCCGCATATGCGTTTGAATACATTAGAAAAGTTATATTGGGCAATGAAAAATAAAACACCAGAAATTACCCTCCCTGCAAAAATTCAACGTGCCGCCTTAAAACCGATTCAGAAAATGCTAGAATTATCCGTCAAATTGTAGGAGAATTCCCTTGCCCGAATCCCCATCGCCCTCCCCCCGCCACCGAGAAGCCTCTTCTCTGGAAATGCCCGCAGCTTTTGATGTTTTGGTGGTCGGTTCTGGAGCGGCTGGCTTATATGCTGCTTTGTGCTTGCCTTTGCATTTGCGAGTGGGAATTATCACTAAAAGTGAGATAAAAGTCAGTAATAGCGACTGGGCGCAAGGAGGAATTGCGGCGGCGATCGATCCGGGAGATTCTCCCCATCTCCATTTTGAGGATACCTTGCAAGCAGGAGCGGGATTGTGTGAAGAGGAGGCCGTGCGTTTTATGGTAGAAAATGCTGCGACTTCCATCAATTCTTTGCTGGAATTTGGCGTAACCTTCGATCGCTACGGAGAAAAGTTAGCCATGACTCTCGAAGCGGCTCACTCTCGCCCTCGGGTGCTGCATAGCGCCGATCGCACGGGTCAGGCCATCGTGCGATCGCTGGCGGCGCAAGTCCTCGCGCGGGAAAATATTTGGGTTTGGGAACATGCTTTTGCCCTCAAATTATGGCACGATCGCTCTCGAAATCGCTGTCGGGGGCTTTGCTTGCTGTGGCGAGATCGCATCGTTTGGTTGCAAGCCTCAGCAGTCATTTTGGCGACGGGGGGGGGAGGTCGCGTCTATGCGAAAACTACCAATCCTCCTGTAAGTACAGGGGATGGAATCTCTCTCGCATGGCGTTGTGGTGCAATTTTGCGAGATTTGGAATTCGTGCAGTTTCACCCGACCGCCCTCAGCCAGCCCGATGCCCCTCATTTTCTCATTAGCGAGGCAGTTCGCGGAGAAGGCGCTCACTTATTGGATGAAGCCGGGCATCGTTTTGCTTTTGACTATCACCCCAAGGGAGAACTCGCCCCCCGGGATGTGGTCAGTCGGGCTATTTTTCATCATTTGCAAAAGACTGCTGAAAATCCTGCGGAAGCACGAGTCTATTTAGATACCAGTCCCATCGATCGCGATCGCCTACAATATCGTTTTCCCAATATTATTCAAAAATGCCAGTATTGGGGAATTGATGTGTTTAAACAACCCATTCCGGTCTCTCCTGCGGCGCATTATTGGATGGGAGGGGTCGCGGTGAGTCTCGATAATTCCACCTCAATTCCGGGATTATATGCTATTGGAGAAGTTGCTAGTACAGGAGTTCAAGGGGCTAATCGCTTGGCGAGTAATTCTTTATTAGAATGCGTAGTTTTTGCCGCTCAATTTGCCCAACTCGAAGTCGAACAAATTGGGAATTGCAAACCTTTAGAAGTTGTAGTCAAGACAGGAGATTGGCGGGAACAAATGCAGAAACTTGCAGAAATTCAAGCACAATTACCGATTGTCATGTGGCAAGGGGCGGGAATTTGTCGCTCGCGAGAACAATTGTTAAAGGCTCTCGATCGCGTCGAATCATGGCGCTCTCAATTAGAAAGTTTGGACATTGGAACTTACCTATTACAACTGTCTCCCGCACAAACGATTCAGTTAGAATCTTCTCTCGCTGGGGAACAATTAAAACACTGTACGGAAACATTAAATTTATTAGATATTGCGGCTTTAATTCTCAAAAGTGCGGTCTTTCGCGAAGAAAGTCGCGGCGGCCACTATCGCACTGATTATCCCGAAACGCTATCTAATTGGCAACGGCATACTCTCATTCAAGGCGATCGCTTGTGGACGGATTCTGTAAATCAAAAAACTTGAATTCATTGTTTTTCGTCCTCAACTTTTAAAATTCCTTTCAGTTGATGTAACTTTGCACTCAATATTTCTATTCTCGGTTCTTCTGCGTAGCATGAATGGATAAACTTAAGAAAATCATTTAAAGTACAAGGTTTATTCGTTCCTCCCATCCAGCCATGAAATTGCTCGTGAATTGACTCTTCAATTGTAATCAGATTATCTGTATTCGCAACTAAATGAGGATATTGTTTGGCACAATAGAGATGATGAGCTACTACTTTATATTTTGGAGGTCTTGCGCTCTTTTTTTGACCGGTTATCTGACAAATATATTTATCTCGCTGTTTAGCTCGCTGTTTAGCACTGGTAATTTCTTTTTTTAGTATTTTTTCTCGATCTTTTTGAGCATTTCCTAGTAGTTTAAGGCTGGGTTTAATTTGACTTCCTATTGATAAACACATTTGCCTTCTCGCTTTATTTTTTAACTTTTCTCCTAATTCTTTTGCTATCTTTTCAGCCCCAGTTCCGGCAAACCAATAATCACCATTAATATCGTCATAATCGACTCGTTTCTCCAATGGTAAACGAGATTGTTCAATATCTTTAAATGCTTTATTAAATCGACTACCACTTGTTTCTAAAATTCGTCGTAATGATTGCTTGTGCATCATAGGATATCCATTGATTGGCACAATTTTACCTGTTCCAGCGAGTTCATCATTAATTAAACGACGTGCCAGTGAGTTTCGCAATCGTTTTTCATGACGAGTAATAAACTCGATAATATCATGCCAAAGACCTCGCTTTTGCCGATCGAGATAAGTCGCAATTTTTAATGCTCCTGCTGGAGAATAAATACGAATTTTCTCTTTGCGATTTGTGAATTTATAATCGTCTCCTTCGACTAAATCCCAATCATCATCGGGATCGGAGTCAAAAAAATCGACAATTTCAACTAATTTATCAATGGAAATAGAGAACCATTTAGATAGCTCTTCTTCGCGAATTGTACATTTATCTTTCTTTTTAGTTGGCATCAGAGTTTATTTGTAATGGACTCGTACATAATTGTTAGACGGTTAAAAATCTGTGGATTTCCCATCTCTTTGTTGTCTGGGTGATAGATTTTAGCCAGTCTGCGATAAGCGTTTTTAATATCCTTAGTTGTAGCGATTTGAGGATCGAGTCCAAAGATATCCCACGGACGAAAATATTTAAAAATATCAATGCCATTAATGCAATTTTTTCCTTCTTCTTCTTTTTCTTCTGGCAAAATATCAACATATTTTCGATAAAATATTTCCCATGTTTTCTTGTGGCTAAGATTGAGCTTTCCTAGATCGTTTGTTGCTAATTGAAAGCGTCCAGATTTCTTTAATTCTGTTGTATTGTTGACATTAAAATACTGATAAACCGCTTTTTTGAGTTGTGTTACTGTCAAAGGTTTGACTTTTTTCGATTTCTTGGGTTTTACGGGTTTCTGACGATGATTTGTGATGACGAAGTTGGCAAACTCTTCTAATATCTCTGACTCAATGCTGTAAAGTTTGGCGAGACGTTGAATTTCGTTGGCGATCGCAGGATTAATTGAGTTTGTCTCGTTTTTCTTACTCATTGTTTGATTCTCTTGCAGTAATTATCATCTCACTTTTCGAGGTATCGCAGAAAAAACCACAAAAAGCATAAAATAGAGATCTATTGTCTGTTAAGTTACAAAAAATAACAATCAGATTGCTCGATCGCGATCGCAATTCTCTATTAACCAACTGAGCAGGCATTCACAATAACCGGAGAAGTGCGCCTTAAATTATCATAAGCGATCGCGGTATAAGTTCCATTGGGTTGAATTTGGAAAAGAAAGTTATCCGGGCTATAAGTGAGGTGTCTGATATTGGTGCCAAAATAAACGGGATTCGAACCGGAAATGACCCATCCTTGTGGCGAATTTTCAAGTCTCATGGTTTGTTGGACTGCTTCGGGTTGATTGGTGTTTTGATTGAAAAAGCGCGTCACCATTATGCCGCTATATCCATTCATGTAGAGTTCGCTCTCATAAATTATGCCAAAAGGACTATAAGTTAAACGCTGACAACTTGGAGTGAATTGAGCTAAGTGAGTTTTTTCTAGTTTAAAGGGGGTTGAATCGCGATCGCTGGTTGCTGCTAATCCAACATCGACAGAAACCGCTAAACCAAAGACTATTAATAGAGTGCGAATCATTACCCGACTTAAAGATTTCTTCATTCTTTCGCTTTCCTCAACCTCAGATATGAGTAGAATATTACAACTACAACAAAAGCTCGCTCTTGTCAAATTCTGGTGTCGATCGTTTGCTTTGTGAAGCGAGCGCTCAGAAAAAGAGAGCGCTATTTTTCTATTTTTTATCGAAATTATCTTATTTGGAATCCTTAAAGAGGACGAATTTACAAGATTTGACGGTCGATAATTCCGCGATCGAAGATTGTTCCATCCGGTGCGATCGCTTGCACGACTATGCGATCTTCGTGAACTTCATAAGCCGCAAAACCCAAGCGAGAAGCGGATCGCGCCGTCCATTGCGATCGCCCTGCCGATCGCAATCCTGCCGCACAGCCGCAAGTGAGATAAGTTGTACCTTGAATGGGATGGGTGCGTTCGTAGTGATGTTCGTGACCGTTAATATATAACTGCACGCCATAGCGGGCGAACAAAGGCGTTAATTTGGGGGCGAGAAATTCGTTATAGCCATAATGTCCGGAACTATAAACTTGATGGTGGCCAAAAACAATTTTCCAAGAGGCATCGGAGCGATTTAACTCATTTTCCAACCAAATTAATTGCTTGTCCCAGTCGGCTTTATAGTTGGTATCGAGGGCAAAAAACTGAATATTTCCTTCGCTAAATGTATAGTAACGTCCGGTCATATTAAATTCGGGATAAGCCACTTGCGGATCGCCGTTATCTGTACGAATATCGTGATTTCCTAAAACAGCTTGAAAGCGAACGCCGCGATCGCGTAAAGGTTTATAAGGAAGCTCAAAAACTGCTTCAACTTTCTCGATTTCCCCTTGGTTGTAAATATTATCCCCTGCCATAATCACAAGAGGATAGGGATTTTGGTCGTAATAGCGTTTCATCGCCCGAGCAACATCATATTGACCTTTTGCCCCGGTACCGCTATCGGCGATGGAGACAAAGCGAAAATCAGGCGGTGCGATCGAGGAATTAGGATCGATGGCGAGGGAAGAAGCATGCAGCTTAGCGCGTTTGGTCAGAGAGTCGAGTCCCGCGATCGCTAAACCCCCAGAAAGAAAGAAAAATTGACGGCGTTTCATAAAATTATTGAGTCCCGTTAAGCAATTGAGCGATAGACCGAGAGATAGTGATAAATTTGGCCTGTTAAGATTATTTCTTTGTAAAGAATTATCTCAGATTTTCGAGTCGGTGGGGTCTGGAGGACAAAATTTATGCCTGAAGAACGACAAGAACCCGTAACGGGAGAAACTCAAGCAGAAGAAGCATCGCCAAGGGATGAGGTGAGACAGTTGCAAGAGGCGATCGCGCGTTTGGAGTCAATTGCCAATCAACTCGCGCAAAAGCCGGAGACTTCTCTCCCTAGTTCGGCTTTTCAAGTCCTAGCGACAAGTGTGGAAGGGCTATCTACTGCTTTAGAAACGCCGGAAAATTACCGTGATATGGAGGTTCGGACGATATCTGAAGCGGAAACTGCGCGGGTCGCTGAAGTCATTTCCTCGGAAAAACTGGCTCAAGAATCTACGTCTAGCCAAAATGAAGATTTATTAAGCCTACAAAAACTCCAAGATGCGTGGGAATGGGTGTTGGAGAAGGTGCGGGACTTGTTGCCCGAGTCTGTGGAGGAAAATCTTTCCGATGGGGCATTAACGGGGATTTTAGGAGGCTTAATTGCCGCGATTTTTGTGGGAACGATCGCCTTTTCGGGAGGAGAAAAAGCCGAACCTGTGGCGCAAGTTCCAGACGTGAAAAAACCTGCGATCGAACAACCCGCACAGCCGAAACAACCAACCCGCGAACTTCCTCCTGAAATTACTGCACCGACTCCACCTAAACCTGTTGTCACTCCCACATCCAAGCCGTTTTCTCTCCCGTTTACTCGTCCGAAGTTAACCCCAGAACAAAGTTTAATTGCGGCTATTCAAGAACAAGTTGCAGAAATTACCGATCGCTATGCCGATGGATTAATTAGTTCTATTCAAGCTAACTTTTTTAGCGGTTCTTTAACGGTTACAGTCAGCCCGGAATGGTATGTTTTAGAACAGCCCCAACAAAATGAATTAGCCAATGAAATGTTAGCGCGATCGCGACAATTAGATTTTACTAAAATTGAAATTTTAGATGAGAAAGGAGCAATGGTTGCCAGAAGTCCGGTCGTTGGACAGGAAATGGTGATTTTTAAACGCAGTCAACCCGAAACCATTTTTTAAACTCACATTTAAAATTCAACATTGAGGAAATTTAACGTTTCTTCAGATTTATTGTAGCTGAGCAAACTGCTTTCTCTGCCAGACTGATAATATCTTTCTGAATTAATTTATATTTCGGTAAAAATTGTCATGAAAATCCCTAGAAGATATTTTTTGAGTCTGGGTTTAGTTGTCTTTTTAACAGCTTGTGGGAGTCCGGAAAGCAGGAATCTCGGAGAAGAATCCGTGACGCTTACCATATCGGTAGCAGCGAGTTTACAAGATGCGATCGCGGTAGTGGGAACAAAATATAAAGAACAATTTCCTCATGTAGAATTAGTGTTTAATTTTGGCTCTTCGGGTTCCTTACAACAACAAATCGAACAAGGTGCGCCTGTTGATATCTTTATCTCGGCTGCTAAAAGTAAAATGGATGCGCTTCGAGAGAAGGATCTCATTTTAAAAGAAACTCATCAAAGTTTGCTGCAAAATCAGATTGTTCTGATTGCACCTAAAGACAATGAAAAAATTACAGAACTTCAGGAATTAAATACGGATAAGTTTGCTAAAGTTGCTCTCGGAGATCCAGACAGCGTTCCCGCCGGACGTTATAGTAAAGAAGTGTTAGACTCTGCCAATTTTTATCAAAAACTGGAAAGTAAATTTGTGTTTGGAAAAGATGTCCGACAGATTTTAGCTTATGTTGAAACTGGCAATGTTGATGCGGGATTTGTCTATGCAACCGATGCAAAATTATGTAAAAATTGTCAAATTATTTTTGTTGCCTCCGAAGATTCTCATTCTCCTATTGTTTATCCTGTTGCTATTATTAATGATAGCCATAATATTGATTCTTCTCGCAAATTTATTGAGTTTTTATCTATGGAGACAGCAAAAAGCGTGTTTGAAGAATATGGATTTATATCAATCGTTGATTGATATTTGGCAATGCTTGTACTCTAAATCTAAATATTAGAGTGAGTTATCGGTACTAAATATTGTTCATTCCAAAACAGATTGAAAGGCTTTAACTTTTAAATCGATTCCTGTAATTGCCGTACCGACAACAACAGAATAAGCGCCTAGATCTAAGGCTTTTTTTGCCATTTTCGGTGATGCAATTCCTCCTTCACAAATTGCTGGAATATCCAATTTCTCTACAATTTGACTTAATAATTCCCATCCCGGCGGATTATTTTGGGCTGTCTGTTTTGTATATCCATAAAGTGTCGTTCCTACTATATCTGCACCGGCTTCAACGGCTTTTGTTGCACTTTCGAGATCGTCAATATCTGCCATCACTAATTTACCCAATTCGTCGTGAATTTTAGTAATTAAATGGGTAACGGTTTCTCCCTCGGGACGATCGCGCAGAGTGGCATCGATCGCAATAATATCTGCCCCTGCTTCTGCGATCGCAACGGCATCTTGAAAGCGTGGGGTAATATAAACCTCATAGCCCGGTATTTGCTGCTTCCACAATCCAATAATTGGCGTTTTGGGTAACTTTTGCCGCGTTGCTTTGACATGGGAAGGGCTATCAATTCTCACGCCTACTGCACCCTGAAGAATAGATGCTTGCGCGATCGTGGCAATAATGTGCGGATCGTGCAAGGGAGATTCAATCGGTGCCTGACACGAAACAATTAAGCGTTTTTCTAGGGTTTTCAACATAATCCTTGAAAATTATCTTTACAGAATTTAACCGGATGAAAGAATAAAAATGCAGTAAGATATTTATATCATAGAAAAGGGCTGCATCTACTCAAAAAATATGGTATAAAAAGAAAATCCTCGGACTATGAGCCAGCCTGCAAATTCTTCTAGTTCAGCTTCTCAAAACTCTTCTCGCTATCAAAAAATTAGAGAACTCGGTCGTAGCGATCGCAGACATCGCATTACTTATTTGGCAAAAGATAATAAGGTCAAAAAAACCGTTGTTATCAAACAATATATTTTTGGCGACTCTCACAGTGACTGGGCTGGACTGAAAGCCTATGAAGCTCATGCTAAAATATTATTAAATCTCAAACATCCCTCTCTTCCTCGCTATTTAAACTTTTTTCCCAGTAAAGATGGATTTTGTGCAGTACGAGAATTTAAGCAAGCAACATCTCTGGCTGTATTCCGGCATCTAAATTTAGAAATTGTACACAAAATCACGGTTTCTTTATTGGAGACACTGGCTTATTTACAGAACCAATCGCCTTTTGTTATTCACTATAACATTAAGCCAGAAAATATTTTAGTAGACGATCGCTTAAATATTCATCTTGTTGATTTTGGTTTTCCTTATATTGACAAACAAGGTAAAATGAGAGCTTCATTTGCTGGAACAGCCGGCTTTATGCCCCGAGAACAACTTCGCAACAAAGAGTTAACAGCAGCAGGGGATCTTTATGCTGTCGGTGCAAGTTTAACTTGTTTGGTTGCACAAATGCCGTCTCAAAAAATTGACAATTTACTCGCACGAGATAGCCGTATTTCGTTAGTTGAAGTTATCCCAAAAGAAATTAGTTTTAAATTTGTTGAATGGTTGGAAGGACTTCTCAAGCCTTCTCTCAATCAACGTTATTCTAATGCTTCGGTCGCATTAGAAGCATTAGAGGCGATCGATCTCAAGCGATCGCCACAGGCAAAAATAAAACCAAATACAATCGAACTGGAAAGTCAGGAATATGGGGAAAAACTGATTGTGACAATATCAGTTAATAATACCGTGCCAGATACTTTATTGCAAGGAAAATGGGAACTTTTATCTCAGAATAATAATAAATCTTCATCTTTTGCAAAGTCAAGCTGGATTGTTTTCGATCCGCCTCAATTTGAAAGTAATCGTATTAGTTGTGATGTGATTATCGATACTAAAAAATTACAAGCAGAGCAAATTTATGAACGAGAAATTATTTTACATACCAATGATGAAGAAAAAACTCATGCGATCGCGTTAAAAATTGAAACTGCACCTCTGGTCACAGAAAAATTACCTTGGCTGCATTTTGGCATATTATTAGTTGTTGGTTTATTAGGGGGTAGTCTCTATGGAATTTTATTTGGTTTAATCGAACGTTTTTCTGGAGCTTTTCCGAATTATGTTGGTTTTTTAATGGGTTTAACGATTGGTGGTATTGGTGGTGTTGCTAGTAGTTTTCATAATTACGATCTGCTTAAAAAAATGTTGGGACTCGCAACAGCGTTGGGGATAATGTCTTGGTTATTATCATTGAGACTATTTTTAGGATTATTTATGGGCATCAGATTATATAATCGTATTCCTTTATTAATCGGAACGTTAATCGGTATATTTGTGTTTGCTGTTGCTGGTTATATTCTTCGCTATAGCTATGGCCAACCCATCCAAAGTAAAGAATTTATTGTTCTTAGAGAAATATTATCAACCAAGGGATTAATCGTCTTACTCATTGCAACTTTAGGGATTTTTATTGGTTTAGGTCTAAATGCAGGGTTATTTAATCCCTTCATTCTTTTTTGCTTAATTTTAATCGGAACACCTCTCGGAATTATGCTCTATCGTTTTCATGTAAGTCAAGTGAAATTACTGACAAAGTATCGTAAAGCTAAACCTCATTTACTGAAACCATAATATGATAAGATTGAAAAAACATTTGGAGTCTAGCGAACTTAGTTTTACATACTAAGTTCGCTAGACCTAATATTTGCATATTAGAAATTGGGTTGCAATCGCTAAAATTTATAGTTTCTCAGACAAGAGTATCGACATAGCTAGCGCTTCTTAAAATGGAGAGAGACGACGATTAATTGCTTGAGTTCTTCAAAAAGTTCTGGATATTTTCCGTTGACAATCTCAACGAGAGTACTAAATGTTCCAGGATACACCATAACTGAAAATCCGCGCTTTTGAAGACAGGAAAAAATCGCAAATTCTTCTAAGAAGTAGTCACAAGATCGACGAATACGATATTCAAGCAAAGTATCCTTTGTATCGCGCGATCGCCTCATCTGATAATTACGACTGAATGCTTCAACTGACGCTCGAAATTGAGCATTACTGGCAAAAAAGTCTTGCAGATATTGATAAAAATAGGTATAGTCCTCCGAGGTCTGAATTTGACTGCAAGTCTCGAAAGTGAATTGAGTCCGATCTGCAAATGCACTAAAAATAGGTTCTTGTGTCTGGACGAAAGACGAACCCATTTTCAAGGCTTCAATGAGTGCATTTTCTGGAGTGAATGATTTTCTTGTTTCTAAGGTAATACGATGAATGCTATCTCCCACCAACACGATACAATGCAGAAAACGTCGTGAAATCCATTCAGCCATAGACCTGAGTTTTTCTGGTGTAAAACTATTGTTCTCAAGACTAATTCCCAAAAAACAGGAATCTAATTTCTCAAAATTAGTCCTCGCTGAAAGCGGAAAAACAGCATCAATTTTAGCCCAGTATCGTAACTTAGGAATTGATTGTGACATTTAAGAATTTCTGAATTGTTACTACGCGAAGATTGTACCTCAATTTTAATTACTCTTGTCTTACGTTCGTTGATAGACTAGAATGATTTCTTAATTTACGCCAAAACTCATGCACCGAATTGCTGCTACACCGGGAGGATGGAATCCAGACTCAGAAGGTGTTATTTTTATCGAACAAACTCCCGCACCGATCGCCATTTTAACGGCTGCGGATACTGAAATTCAAACCCTAGCAGCGACGATTCCTCATCTTCCTGAAAGTTTCCCCCAAATTCGTGCGGTTAATCTTTTACAACTTCAGCAACAACTCAGTATTGATGCTTATGGGGATAGCGTATTAGCAGAAGCAAAAATCATTATTTTACGTTTGTTGGGAGGGCGATCTTATTGGTCTTATGGGTTAGAAATTGTTGAAGAAATTGCTAAAAATACTGGAGCATTTTTATTTATTTTACCCGGAGACGATCGCCCGGATCTGAGCTTGATGAGTCATTCCACGGTATCGCTTACTGCTGTCGATCGCCTTTGGCAATATTTTATTGAAGGAGGAGTCGAGAATTACCTCAATGCTTTGAAATTTGTTGCGAGTTTTTGTTTAGATTTAGAATATAACTCTATTGAGGCTATTTCTGTGCCTCGGGTGGGATTATACGGGAAAAAAGAGACGCGATCGCAGTCTTCTCGAAAAGTGGGAATTTTATTTTACCGCGCTCATTATTTAGCTGGAAATATATTACCCATTGAGGCATTGTGTCAAGCCCTCAAAGAAAGAAATTTAGAACCTATTCCTTTATTTGTTTCGTCCTTGCGCGATCGCGACGTACAAAATGAACTTCTCTCCTATTTTCAACCTGAAGATAATTTTCCCATTCAAGTATTACTCAATACTACCAGTTTTTCTCTAGCAAAAATTGGCAGCGAAGAACAACCGGATCTCTGGAAAAATTTAGATGTTCCCGTGTTGCAAGTGATTCTAAGTGGTGGGACAGAAGAACAATGGGAAACGAGTTTACAAGGACTCACTCCTCGCGATGTCGCCATGAATGTTGCACTCCCAGAAGTCGATGGAAGAGTGATTACGCGGGCAATTTCCTTCAAGTCAGTGCAAACTTGGAATGAAGATTTAGAAACCGATGTTGTTGTTTATCAACCCAGACGCGATCGCATTGATTTTGTCGCAGATTTAGCCCAAAACTGGGTTAGTTTAAAACAAACTCCAGTACAAGATAGAAAAATTGCTTTAGTTTTAGCGAATTATCCCAATAAAGATGGAAGAATTGCCAATGGAGTTGGCTTGGATACTCCTCAAAGCTGCATTGAAATTCTCAAAGCATTACAACAAGAAGGCTATTATTTAGAAGATATTCCCGAGACAGGAGATGAGCTTATTTCTCGTTTAACTTCTCATGTTACTAACGATTTAGAAGCTAATGAATTACGCGCGATCGCCCAGTCGTTATCCTGCGAAAAATACCAACAATATTTTACTACTTTACCTAACAATAGCCAACAAGCAATTATCGATCGGTGGAAGGATATTGCTCAGTCATCAGTCACTCATCACCAGTCACCCGTTAATAAGAGAACAATACCGATATCGGGTATTCAATTGGGTAATATTTTCATTGGTATTCAGCCTTCACGAGGATACGATCGCGATCCGAGTTTAAATTATCACGCGCCAGATTTAGAACCCACTCACGACTATTTAGCCTTTTATTATTGGTTGCGAGAAGAATTTCAGGCACAAGCGATCGCGCATATTGGCAAACATGGTAATTTAGAATGGTTGCCGGGGAAAAGTCTTGCTTTATCCTCAGAATGCTATCCTGAAATTACTCTCGGTACGCTGCCTCATTTTTATCCATTTATCGTTAACGATCCGGGGGAAGGTTCCCAAGCAAAACGACGCGGACACGCTATTATTTTAGACCATTTAACCCCACCTTTGACTCGTGCCGAACTTTATGGATCTTTGCAACAATTAGAAGCCTTAATAGATGAATATTACGAAGCACAAACCTTAAATCCAAGTCGCTTGCCCTTACTCAGCGAGAAAATTACACAACTCGTCACGACAGAAAACCTAGATCGAGATTTAGGGATCGAAACGATTGAAACTGATGCGATCGCAGAATTTCTCACCCTTGCCGATGGCTATTTATGCGAACTGAAAGAGGCACAAATTCGCGATGGATTGCACATTTTTGGTCAATGTCCTCAAGGCAGGCAACTCAGAGATTTAATTATTGCGATCGCGCGTTCCCCCAGCTTAAATCACAAGGGATTGACTCGCGCGATCGCAGAAGATTTAAACCTAGATTTCGATCCTTTAACTGCCGATTTAAGCCAATCTATTCAAGGTAAACTTATTGGGGATATTGTTGAAGAATTAGAAGAAAAGGCCAGTTATCTCATTGAAAACTTACTTAACCCCACAATTGATACTTTAGATATCGACCAATATACCAAACAAGAGTTAGAATGGATTCAACGTATTCTGCTCCCCAATTTATACAAAACGAAACAAGAAATTGAGTATTTATTAAAAGGATTCAACGGTCAATATATCCCCTCGGGTGCATCCGGCGCACCTACCCGAGGAAGACCCGAGGTATTACCGACAGGGCGCAATTTTTACTCTGTCGATATTCGTGCCATTCCCACTGAAACCGCTTGGGATGTCGGCAGAAAAGCTGCTGAAATAGTCATCGAAAGATATACTCAAGAAAATGGAGAATATCCCCAAACTTTAGCAATATCTGTCTGGGGAACTTCTACGATGAGAACTGGAGGAGACGATATTGCAGAAGTGTTGGCATTATTAGGCGTAAAACCCGTTTGGGATGGCTTATCTCGGCGAGTGGTTGACTTTGAAATTCTTCCTTTATCGGTTTTAGGACGACCTCGGGTAGATGTTACTTTACGTATTTCTGGCTTCTTTCGCGATGGTTTTCCCAATTTAATTCGCTTAGTTTATGACGCGATCGCGGCCGTTTCTCAACTCGACGAACCTTCAGAACAAAATCCTCTCGCCACAAAGGTCAAGCAGGAAACTACCTTTTGGCAGCAGCAGGGATTAATTGAAGAAAAAGCAAATTCCCGTGCCTTAGAGCGCATTTTTGGTTCAAAACCGGGTGCTTATGGGGCAGGGTTGCAGGGGTTAATAGAGAGCCAAAATTGGCACAATGACGAAGACTTAGCGCGTGCCTATTTAAACTGGAGTAGTTACGCTTATTCTCCTTCAGAAAATGGCAGCATTCAAGGCATTTCCTCCCCTGAATCTTTTGCACGCTGCTTGCAGAATCTCCAAATCGTTCTACACAATCAAGATAATCGAGAACACGACTTATTAGACTCCGATGATTATTATCAATTTCAAGGCGGATTAACCGCCGCCGTCCGCAGTTTAAAAGGAGAAAATCCTACTACTTATTTTGGGGATAATTCTATTCCTGCTAACCCTCGAGTGCGGCAATTAAAAGAAGAAATTGCTCGCGTTTATCGATCGCGCGTCGTTAACCCCAAATGGATTGCTGGAGTCATGCGCCACGGATATAAAGGAGCTTTTGAAATGGCAGCAACTGTTGACTATTTGTTTGCTTATGATGCAACGGCAAATTGTGTCGAAGATTTCATGTATCAAGGGGTTGCAGATGCCTATTTATTTGACGAAAACGTGCAAGATTTTATTCAAGAAAAGAACCCTTGGGCATTACGAGATATGTCAGAACGATTATTAGAAGCACATCAACGCGGGTTGTGGCGATCGCCAAGTCAAAACACTTTAGATGCACTAAAAATGTTAGCAAATCAAGCAGAAGGGGTTATCGAAGATACTATTTAAAGTGTACCTAAATATTTGAGAATTGCTAAAACTTCATAGAGTTCATTTTCAGGATTGATGAGAGAGAAAAGTCGAGAAGCTGCATATTGAGGTTTTGGAGTATGCTGGGCTTTGAGAAATAAAAATTCGTTACCATTCGTAGTCATACCAAAAGTAGGATGCTGGTGTTCTGGGTTGCCCAACATATAAGCGAGAGTTTGAGGAAGGGCGCGAGTGACGACAAAATCACTGCGTTTCGACTCGATGACCGCAAGCCAAAGTTGTTCTTTGAGGACGAGAATATCGATCCGTCCTCGAATGATAATCCCTTCGTCTTCTAGGTCGATCGCCATAGTTGCTTCGGTTTCAAGGCGAAAGGGACGGCGGTAAAATCCAGCCAAATCGAGGAGAGGGGCGAGGATGACCATCTTGACACTATTTTCTAGCATGGGTGGGTCTTCCCTCAATTCTAAAAAGTTGGTTTTCACCCGGTCGAGGGATTCGCGATCGCGATCGCCCAAAACTGGCAAATCTCGATCCCACTCGGAGAAAAACTTGCGGGTAGAAGCAGGTTGCAAACCTAAAGTTTGTTTGAGAGTACGCAAGGTGATTTCTTGAGGAGAAATAATTGTCGCTAAGATTCTTGTTGGTAACGTGCATCGAGGGTTTTCGCAATGCGATCGCGGGTCTCCTCCAAATGCGCCTGCGTGTAGGTATCCCAAGGTTGTGAAATTGCCTCATCCAAGCGATCGCTTAACTGCCGCAGTTGATACCATGCTAAAGTTCGCGCATCTTCGGGAACTTGACTGCGCCCGAGAACCATGCCAATCAGGAGATTTAGATGTTCTCGCTGCAAGGAACGACGCACGCTGGAAATATTACCGTTAGCCGTAGAATGAACAATTTCCGACCAAATTCCCTCAGTTAAAGTATCGTATAACTCGGGTATTGTGAGCGCATCTTCAGAGCCGGCTTTTAACTCCAAATCCCTTAAGTTACTCAAACGCTGATTAGAGAGAAGCGATCGCAAAATGCGACCTTGAAAAAAGAAAATATAATCATGAATGGGATAATCGATCGCGGCTGTAGGGCGATGTCCCCAATGATTCCAGCGAGAAGGGGCGAGTTGATTGAGCAATTCTGGGGGGAATACCAAGGCATCTTTTGCAAATACATATTCTTGTAAAATTTGCAAGGCTTGACGCTGCTTTTCGAGGGGGACTTGCTCAAAAGGTAAGCGTCCGTTAGAGAAACCCGGGCGATCGCGGTTAAAAGAACGCCCGCCGATATAATTGGATACTAACCGCGCCTGACGAAAATAATAGGTCAGCACCTCGTTAAATCGTTCGCGAATGTCACTGTAGCGATCGCCTTGTACCGGATAGCGTTTTTGCAACTTATCCCACATTTTTAAAGCATTATCCATTTGCGATCGGGCATGGTACATGACATCCGAACTTAAATCCCAGCGATTAACATTGGGATCTTGTAAGCCCCAAACATCTTCATCTGTTGCATAAGCGAGTTCTGGTTGGGAAGATTGGCGGGCAATGTCTTCGAGAAAACGCCGTTCCGCGACAGGGATTAAAGCGCCACTGGGCTGATATCCGTAGGCGATCGCCCAGCGATCGTAAGGTCCCACCACCACGGGGAAATAATCTCCTTGTTGTATTCCTTCCGTCGCCAAATTTACACCCACATAATCCATTACCGAACTAATTAGACCTTTTGTGCGAGTAATTTCAGTATCGTGTAACTCCTCGGGTTCGAGAAGCGTAGATCCATGAAAATTATGGCGCAGTCCTAACCCGTGACCGATTTCATGGGAGACTAACCAACGCAGATATTGCGTAATATACTCTTGGCGCTGTTCGGGAGAAGGGATAGTATTGTTGAGAAGAGAAAGGGCTAAATTGCCCATTTCCAATTGTTCTTGTGCGCCAGCATTAAAGCATATTTCGCGATCTTCCGGGTGATTTTTTAACAAAATTGCAAGCAAAGATTCCTCATTTGGTTCGGTTTCTGAGGTCAACGGTAAAACTAATTCATCTGGACAGATTTCTGCGATCGCGCCTACTTGATTTAACTCGGTAAAATGTTCGTATTGTTCGGCTTTATGGCGAATGACATTGGCATTAATAACAATATCGGAGGCGAGAATTTCGCCGGTTAAAGGATTGACTTGAATGGGACCGATACCATTCGCACTTCTTCCCGCCGTACTCGACCAACGAATGACATTATAACGAATATCTTCAGGATCCCATTGGGCGCGATCGCTCATTTGGCGCACTTGAATTGCATCTTTAAATCCGGCAGATTCAAAGGCTTTATTCCAACTTAAAACCCCTTCTCGAATCGCATTGCGATATTCAGGAGGAACGGTGTTTTCAATCCAGAACACAATTGGTTTTTGCGGAGTTGAAAGAGTCGCATTCGGATCGCTAGGCTTTAAATTCCAGCGATGAATATAGCGAATAAATGCTTCCTTAGAATTGTTATCGGAAATATCTTTATAAGCTGTAAGGAAATAACCCACGCGATCGTCTGCCAAGCGGGGAATATAGCCATTATTATCGGGGATTTCTGCAACGCTATAATGAACGGCAAGATTGAAAGCACGACTATCGGGGACGGCAGCAATATAAGGCGGTCTGCGACCGGGAAGTAAGCTAAATCCATAGACGACTTGAATTTCCATATTACCCGGAAAAACTTTACTACTCTCAAAATAAGACTTGCTGGCATCCAAACTATAGAAACTGGCAAAAGATTGAGCCAGACCTGCTAAATCTTCGTCACCGAGTAACAAATCTTTTAAATCGACGAGAATATTTTTCGTCTCGGGATTAATACTTTTAATCGGCAGTGCGTAGAGAACAGAATTGCTAAAAGAGCGATCGAGGTTACGTCGTTGCGGATCGTTTGGATCGGCACGAAAATTCAAATTAGGTAGAACAAAATGTAGCTTATTATCAACCTTCTGGAAACGAAACAGAAAACTATCCTGTTGCAGGCCGTTAATTAAATATCCTTCTCCTAAACCTCTAGCAAGGGTCGCTGTAAAGAGATAATTCTTGTTGAGTTGGTCGGGACGGATTTCAAGGTATAGTTTGCGACGACCTTCGTGAAGCGTAAATAGCCCTTGAGATTGGCGCGTATTGGCGATAATCTCTGCAAAGGATTTTTGGGTAGTTTTCGCCGTCGTTTGCGGGGGAGATTTTGCCATTGTCGGAGAGGGAGGCGCGATCGCCATCAGTCCCCAACACAAACATAAGCCCAAGATAAACCATGCCCAAAATCGCAGTTGTTTCATCATGTCGTTTCCTTGCCGTCAATTTTCGCGATCGCTTCTGATTCTAGTGTAATCCTTCATTCTGTTTTCTGGGATAACAGGGGATTTTTATGCACGCCCAAGCTAATTTTAGGACAAAATTTTATTCTTTTAGAAAAGGTTATTTAAAGGAGGTAATATTGTTTTATCTATTTAACTAGCTGTTTCAAGATATGAATTCCGAAGCCGCTCATCTATCCGTAGGATGATGAGTGGTAGTTCACATTCATTAGCGATCGCTTCAAGTGCAAATTAAAGCAAATAAAAATCGGCAATCTTCAACTTAAGATGGGGATATGATTTGCCTACATCCTTTGATTTGCCTGTAGGATAGACTAGGAAGCGAACAAACTGGGGAAAATGCAGACTCCGAGATTTGCACTGACGAAGGGCGCGAAACGGGAGACATCGTTCCCCAGTTTGACAAAATTAGCGCATAATATCATGGCCAATTCAGGGGTTATTCTTCATTGTTCTCAATCGGATTGTCAAACCGCCAATCCCGAAAGCCATCAGTTTTGCTCTGCCTGTAATACGCCCCTCATTCGGCAATATTTATGGGCGATCGGTGCAGAGATCGATCGCCAACCAGGAGAACTCATCGGCGAGCGCTATCTTCTCATTCAATCGCATATCTTCCTCGACACCAAACCCGCACTACCTCCAGAATTTCCCGAAGAACCCCCAGAAGAACTTTTATCCTATCTTAGATTATTTTCCCAACGCCTCCACCTTCCTCAAGTTTACGGCAGGCTGCTTCCTGAAGAGGCAGATTCCCCCGCAACATGGCTACTGGAATATGGAACACCCCTCGATCCTCAGCAATGCGAAAATGGACAGATTTTCCCGCTTTTACCCGACCTCTGGCGACAGTCTACTGCCCTGCGTCAATTAAACTGGCTGTGGCAGATGGCTAAATTATGGCAACCCTTACAAGAAGAGAAAGTTGCATCGAGTTTACTGTCTCCTTCCCTTTTGGGCGTTCGGGGTTCCGTACTCAAATTATTAGAATTACGACCAGATCCAGAACCCCTCTCTATTGCTTGTTTAGGTGAACTTTGGTCGCCTTGGGTGTCGGATGCTTCTCCTCTCATTCGCAAGTTTTTACGAGAATTATGCGATCTCGCGATCGCAGGAGAAATTAGCGACTCTTCTCGCCTTCTCGCCCTTCTCGACTACGCGATCGGGCAATGCGGCAAGTCTCGTCAATGTCGCTATCAAATTGTTGCCCGCACGGATACGGGGAGGTTGCGATCGCACAATGAAGATGCTTGCTATCCTCCCGACGGACAAGGACTAAGCTCGCTTAAAGGCGAATGGCCTCTTGCTATTGTTTGTGATGGAATCGGCGGACACGACGGAGGAGAAGTCGCCTCTCACTTAGCCATCAATGGCATTCGCAAAGAACTACCCTCTCTCTTCGATCCACAAAATAAACCCATCGGACCCCATGCGATCGCGCAATTTCTCGAAAATACCATTCTCAATGTTAACGATATCATCGGCAATCGCAACGATAAAGAACATCGTCGAGATAAACGCCGCATGGGAACAACTTTAGTGATGGCTGTCGCTCGCAAACAACAAATGTTTTTAGCTCACGTTGGAGATTCTCGTATTTATTGGATTACTCGCGATAGTTGTCACCAAGTAACAGTCGATGACGATATTGCTTCGCGGGAAGTTCGTCTGGGATATGCTTTATATCGAGATTCTCTCACTTTTCCCAGTAGTGGCGCTTTAGTGCAAGCATTGGGGATGAATGCGTCTTCTCGTTTATATCCCAGTCTCGATCGCCTTGTTCTCGATGAGGATTGTCTATTTCTCCTGTGTTCTGATGGGTTGAGCGATCGCGATCGAGTGGAACAATATTGGCGATCGGAAATTGCCCCCATTTTAACAGGAGAAAAAAATTTAGAAACAGTTTGCGATCGCTTAATCGATCTAGCTAACGAAAAAAACGGTCATGATAATGTTACAGTGGCACTCATTCACTGCCAGATTTCCCCCCATCGAACCAATGGAAGCAATGTTATTAATTTCCCTCTACGGCAAGAGAACAATCAACCGAAAACGACTCCTCTGGCTACAGAGAAGCGCAATATTAAAGTAGAAAAACAAAACAAAAATTCGCCTTCTCTTGTACTGGGATCTCTTTTGATTCTCTTCGCAATCTTAGGAGGAGGAGGAGTATTCTCCTATTTTGTATTTCCCGAAATTCGCCACCAAGCCAACCGACTTTTAGGGAATACTCCCGTTGCCACAACTTCTACCCCGATTGATATTTCCGTCTCTTCTCCTGTTGCAAATTCTCTTGACTGGGAAAGATTAAATATTGGTGATGGAGTCTTAATAGAAGAGGCGATCGCGCTACCCAATTCACCGATAAACCCTGATGAAACCGCACGAGAATTCGTACAAATTTTACCCAAAACGGTTTTAAAGATTATCGGGAAAAGAGAGACAGTAGAAGGTGCAGTTTGGTTAAAAGTACAAGTTTGCGAATCCAAACAAAAGAGGAAGAAAGAAAGCGATCGCGAAGCTCAACTTCCTACACCACCACAAGAAGTAGAAAGTCAGCCACAGCCCCCAGAACAAACAAAAATATCAGAAGCATGGGTGCGAGTTGATATTATACCGGGCTTTGCAGGTAAACCAATTAATTCATCAGAATTCCCTCAATCTTGTCAATAATTGTTCATTGATAATTGTTCATGACTCGACCGGCACAGAGTAAATATTGGGAGTAAGTATGGGCAATTTTACCCCCTTCTGGAGAGAGAGGATCGATGCCGATACCATTGCGCCCTTTGTCTTTACCCGAACTGTGAATATACTGTCCATTGCCTAAATAAAGAGCAACATGATTCACTCGTTTTGTTTCTTGGAAAAAGATTAAATCTCCCGGTAATAATGCCTCAAAATCAACTTTCTCTGTAAAGGCTTCTTGTTGATAGGAATCCCTTGGAATCCAGATTCCTGACGCAGCAAAAGCCGCTTGCATTAATCCAGAACAATCGTAATTAGGGGCGACGGTTCCTCCCCAGAGATAATGATGATGGATTGTCATGGCCGCTTTGGTAAATGCGATAATATCGGGAATACAAGCTGCGATCGCTGCTCGGGAAAACGCGAGGGGACGATAGGGAGAAGGTGCGGGATAGAGGCGATCGCATCGTTTGCTTGGCAACCAAGCCGTATAATTATCTTCGCACAAGCAAACTGCCACTGCCGCATCCTGTTGCCGTAAAATTTTCAAATGCCTTCCTTTTGCGGCCTGCGTTGCCAAACCATCACAACGAGGAGAAGTATAGAGATCGAGGTTCGTTTTACACAAATATTCGCCACTGGCCGAAGCCGGAAGATAAACGGAAAACTCAGACATATTCATTGATAATTGCTCATTGCTCATTGATAATTGAACCATGCCTTTCTTTCAAAAACACGAACAACTCGAACAAATCGGCTCGGAAATTTTAGAGGCAACTTGGCAAAAATTTCCCAGTTTGGCACGCAATCAAATTGCTTTAACTTGGATGGTTTATGACCCTCCCGTATTCGTCAATACGGGAGGGGCAATTTCCCATGAAGAATTTTGGCATTATCCAGTCCGAGGATTCAATTATCGCGGTGTGGAACGCATTTATCCTGCCAGTCTGGTGAAATTATTCTATTTGGTGGCGATTTATGAATGGTTGGATAAAGAGATGGTCAATGGTTCTCCAGAACTCGATCGCGCCATTCGAGATATGATTGCCGAATCGAGTAATGATGCCACCAGCTTAGTGATGGATATGTTAAGCGGCACCACAAGCGGGCCGGAACTTTCTTCAGAACCCTTTACGACATGGCAATACCAACGTAATATCGTGAACCGCTATTATCAATCTTTGGGTTGGGAAGAATTAGCAACGATTAATGTCAATCAAAAAACTTGGGGAGATGGTCCCTATGGTCGAGAACGGGTGTTCGTAGGGGAAATGCTGGAAAATCGCAATATGCTGACTGCCAATGCGATCGCGCGACTCTTTCATAGTATTGTGGGTGGGGTAGCCGTCTCGAGCGATCGCTGCCAAACCATGATGAAGTTTCTCCGTCGCAGTCTCGAGCCAGTACAGTTACTCCCCGGAGATGAAAACCAAGTCCAAGGCTTTTTAGGAGAAAGTTTGCCTCCACAAGCGCAACTTTGGTCGAAAGCGGGATGGACTTCTCGGGTGCGTCACGATTGCGCTTATATTGAAGTTCCGACTCTTCCCCCTTATCTTGTGGTGGTTTTGACGGAAGGGAAAGCACAATCACAAAACCGCGAGTTATTACCTTTTATCTCAACACAAATTCTCGAAGCGATTCAAGCTGGGAAAACATGGTTGGGAATGTAGGCGATATTCTCAGGGATATTCATAGATCTGATGTTCAATTTTGCTCCCCCTTTAGACAAAAAGGGGGGAAGGAATAGGGCTATTAAAAAAATGGCTAACCCCTCAGTACATTAAATTAAGCCAGCAGCACGGAATCCCTTGTAGAGTCCAAATGCAGTGACGGTCAAAGCAGCTAAAATTCCAACATAAGCGACTACAGCCATTGAAAATCTCCTTCTTTCGGCGAATAATTAAGAGTTATTGTATCGTTTTGTTGTCTGGTTTGGCGATCGGTCTTGATTTTCTTCAAAACGAGGTTGATTCCCAACATCGAGAGAATGCGTTACAATTCTGCAACTATTCTCATTCAAGATAGGGTTTTAAAACTGTGTTTAAAAAGTTGGCGTTGTTCTTTTCTTGTATTTTATTGGTGGTGATGACTTTCGCGGTGACTGCAACTTCGGCGGCGGCTGAGAATTATACGATTAAAATGGGGGCAGATAATGGAATGCTCAAATTTGTTCCCGATGACCTCACGGTCAAACCGGGAGATACTATTGATTTTGTGATGAATAAGTTGGCACCCCATAATGTTGTTTTTAGTAAGGGTCCTGAGGGGATCGATGTCAAAACTTTTTCTTCGAATAAGCTGTTATTTTCCCCCGGACAGACTTATCGTGTCACTTTTCCTCAAGATACACCATTGGGAACTTATCAGTATTACTGTCAACCTCACAGAGGAGCGGGAATGGTTGCAAGTATCACGGTTGAATAGTGCGGTTTAAAAGATTGATGACAAAGACACAGAGAGCGAGATTTTGCTTTTTCTGTGTCTTTGTTGCCAGCAAAAATTAGCGATCGCCAGGAGTGCGTCCGCCTTCGTCATTACTTCCCCCATGAGGGCGGGAATTACCGGGATCGCAGCCTTCTGAACCGTTGCCAATCCCTTGATTGCAGTTTTGACGATTGCGCGGGGAGGTGTTAACGGTATTGGCTGGGGTCGTCCTGCGATTGATGGCGGGAAGTGGAATCCCTTCGACTCCTTCGAGATTAACGGCGTAAGGAGAAGCGATCGCTGTGGCTTTTCCGGAACTGACTAGGGCTTGATAGAGATAGGCGGCAACATCGGCACGGGTAGCAGTTTGCGTGAGATTTAAGTTTCGTACATTGGGATAGTTAACTAGCATTCCTCGCATGGCTGCGATCGCAACGACGGATCGGGCTTCGGCGGGAAGGAGATTGGCATCGTTGAATAGGCCAATGATTTTGCTGAGAACATCGGGGGTACTCTCGTAGGAGTAACCCAATCCTTGCGTTAGGGCGGTGAGGACATCCAAACGACTCATCGATCGGTTGGGGTCGAATTGGCTGCCTCGGGGGGAAAGAAAGCCCATTTGGTAAGCGGTTTGGCTGGCTTGGTAAGCCCAGTGGGTACTGGGGACATCGCTAAAGGCGATCGCGTTGCGGGTGGGGGTGCGATCGCCGAAGGCTTTGGCGATCGTGGCCGCAAATTGGGCGCGGGTGACATGATTTTCCGGCAAAAAGCGACCATTGGGAAAGCCTTTAACAATGCCAGATTCGAGGAGTTGAGAGATAAAATTGGCCGCCCAATGGGTCGTATTAATATCTTGGAATTGGGCAAGTTGATAGGAGAAGTCGATCGCCGTGCTGGGGTTGGAAAACTCTAAAACCGGCTCGTCAAAGTCGGGGTAGGGTAAAGCGGGGATCTCTGTAATGGCGGCGAGATTTAAATCGCGATCGCTGGTTTTGACAGAGGGGGTATCGAGAAGATTTTCCGGGAGGGTTTGGGAAGCGGTTGCGGCAGGCATAGCAACGGTACTGGCGAGGATCGCCCCTGCCGTTGCACGAGTCATCAATTTTACCCGGTTTGTCGGTTTCATGTCTGGGTCTTCCTTCCTTGATAATAGATTTCAGTCCCCTATACAACAGAAATGCGATCGATCCGGTTGATGTTGCAGAAGTTTGAGAAAAGTTTTTTAATGGCGATGGAAGTTTTTCTCTTGTTGCGCTATTTTTGGCTTTTTGGCATCTATCAATTATAAACAACGAGAATAATTGCCCAAGTCATTAAGAAAAAACCAAAAATTTGATAGAAATTCATTGGCTCCTTAAGAAATAAACGGGAAACTAGAGCAACACAAATCACCCCTGTGCCTAAATTAAATGCTGCCATTTCTCCTCCTGTATAAACTCCATGACCATAACGAATCGCTAAAACATTGAGAATATATTCTGGAAGCACGATCGCCCAACTCACCAAGAGAGAGAGGAAAAATCCTCGGCTGCGGAAGCGGATATGACCCAACCAAGCAAACGCCATCAGTAAACTTGATAAACATAACATTAAAGGAACTAAAATCACTGTCATCGAATATTAAATCCTAATTCTTTGTTTCTCAAATTGCTTTCAATTATCCTAGATTAGGAGATTTGCGCGTAATGAATATCATGGCAATAATCATTAGCCCAAAACCAATTAATTTTTGCAGAGATAAGGCTTCACCCAAGAGGAAACGCGAGACCAAAGCAACGCAAACGACTCCAGAACACAAGCGAAATGCAGCCATTTGCGCCCCTGTATAGACATTATATCCGAGGCGAATAGCAGAAATATTCACGAAATATTCCGGCAAAACTAACAACCAGCACAATAAGATTGCCCAGAAAAAAGGGAGTTGTTTAAATTTCAGGTGCCCCAACCATGCGATCGCCATAATCATACTCGATGTAAAAAGCAAGATAGGTACGATACAGAGTCGGTAGCGATCGGGAAGATGATGTAATTGTTTTGTCAATAAGAAACGATTAGATTTTGATTTTTGCACGAGATAAAACTCTAAAAATGGATTGATTTTTAAAAAGTGCTATTTTTGATAGCTAACACTCAATTGCGGTATTGCAAAGAAATCTTGCGTTTCCCGACTGGAAAACCCTTTCACCGATCGCGCCGTTGTTTCGTCCCCCAACAACAACCAGCCAAAATTCTCTTGAGGAGAATCCAACCATTGTTGCACATCTGTTACCATTTCCGGCGATTCCCATGTATAAATTCCTACACCTCCCACAGTTTGCACCGCACTGACGCGAGAAGCAAAATCTCCACCCACATTAGACCACAACTCCCGGTCGTAAAAGCGATGCACCCACGTTACATCCCCTTCTTTTGCCTGCGCTCCTCGTCCTCCGCGATGATAGGAATCTCCTTCTCCCCAATCCTTTAAAAGACGATGTAACTCGATGGGAAAATCTCCCTTCTGCGATCGCTCTACCGTTAACATTAAAGAGACAGCCGTTATTTTGGCATTTGTAGGAATCTCTGTCAGATCGAAAGCGATCGCACCTCTTCTGAGACTCCCTTCTGGTTGATTGGTGCGACCGACAAACAGCATTTCTCCCGCACCATTACTGAGATTTCCCGTGGCATTTTCAATTAGGGTATTATCTTGACTTGGCGAAAGCACTCGAGTTTCTCCTGCCGATACTGATGCGATCGTCGTTGTAAAGAAAAATACAGTCAGAACGATGAAAGCAAAATATCTTAATTCTTTCATTACAGTTTCCCCTCAAAGAAGAGCATATTATTTCTAGGATAACGAATCAGACGAAAAAAATGAGAAATAGCAAAATTGCAAAAGATCGCGCTATTTCTCATTCATTGTTCATTATGCAAACAAACTTCTAAAGAATCTTGAAATTTGTTGAATGATGTTAATTAAGTCTCGTTAGAGCAAGTTGTTCCCGTGCAAGGCTGACAAGGATCGGTTCCTTCTCCTTCAACTAAAACATTCTGCATCATTCCTAAATCTTCGTGAACGAGAATATGACAGTGAAAGACATACTTACCATTGTAGCCCGAAAAACGTTGTTGAATTTTGATATAACCATCATTCCCATTCGCTCGAGAAGGAATATAAAAAGTATCCCACCATTTTTGATCCGCGTCAGCAATGATTTGGGGTGTACTCATTGTATTGGGATCGAAAATTTCAACGACTCGGAAGGGATTAACATGAATGTGGAACGGATGATAAGACCCTGTTGTATTCGTAAGCGTCCATTCTTCGGCGGTATTAATATTCACAACCTGCACGGTTTCATCAGGGCCATCTGGATTGTAAGGGGTATTATCTGTTTCAAAAACTCTTTGAATCGGTTGTCCTGTCGATCCACCACAACCCCTTCCACTGGTATCAAATGAGATCGTTCGACTGTTATTGATTGTCGTAATAGGTTGTAAATAAGTAGGTGCAGTTCCCGGTATGGGATTGGGGATTTCTTTCTGCTGGTCTGTGGGAATTGGGTCTCCTTCAACGTTGACAGTGGCCAGAAGTTGAGATGTTCCTGCCGCATTTACATTAGGAAAAGCCCCTTTGTAAACTTCATATTCTCCGGCTTCTAACTGAACTAAAAAGTCGGCACGGTTGGCCGGAGAGAACTTCATTTCTGATATTGATTCTGGAGATTTTTCATAGAAGCTAATCCCATCTACCGCAATGAGAGATACGTTAACGGGATCGCCGCTATCTTTTTTCTTGAATTCTAACGTCATAAAGCCCCGAACTGTTGCGGTTGCATTAATAAAACGCCAACGCTGAAGTTCTCCGGGGCGCATGGTTAGGGTGGGTTGAGAAACCCCATTAACGGTAAACTCTTGAGAGGTGGTAATGCAGCTATAAACGTCTGTGTCATTGTTGCCAATAACTTCTTGTACGACCCACAAGATATCTTCATCAACATCGATCGCTGCTTCTCCTTCTTCCTCAACAATCAATGCACCAGCCATACCATCGACAACTTGAATCGCAGTTGAGCCATGTTTATGAGAATGATACCAATGAGTTCCAGGAGCATGAAAACTCGGCAACCAAACACAATAGTTATGTGATGGTGCCGCTTGCCCATCTTCTTCGCGAGGTTCGAGTTCGTAAAAAACGTCATCAGAAGATAAAACTGCATCTTCTCCACCAGAAACTGGCTCGTCATCAGCATTTAAGCTCATGGGTGAGACATGAAAACCGTGAAAATGCAAATTGGTTGTATTCAGACAACGGGGTTTATTGTCTGTCCCCGGACAGCCTGTATCTGGTGGTGTGGGGGTGCTACTATTGGGAGGCAAATCGTTGATTAATTGGATATTTAACTTTTCGCCTGCACTGACTTTAAAGGTCGGACCAGGTATACTACCGTTATAACATCGCGTCCCTTCACTGCGCGGATTGACTCCCGTAATGTTGATAGTATCTGTCACAACACTGAGAAGAGCAGGATCTTCAGGTGTTCCATTGGCAATGAGGTCGGGTTGAGGAAATCCACCAGTGGTCATACTGGTTGCCATTGTTGACGGGATATCCCAAGGAAGTTTAACGGCATTGGCTTTGGCAGGACGAGGCAAGACGAATGCTGCTGCTGTTGCAATTCCAGCCCCGACAAACTGACGACGATTGAACGTGGATTTAGTTGTGTTTGCCTCTGAGTTGTCAGAGGGTTGTCTCAATTCATTATTTTGTGTCATCGGATATTCTCCTTTGAATATTGCAGGGATATAAATTTGCTGTTGTCATTGGCTCGATCGCGCGAATAATTTTTTTGGATGCCAAAATCTAGGTCATTTGAATACTCGCGATGCGATCGCACTTTTTGCAAATGACTTTTCTCTCTTACGGAAAATAAGATATCTTGCTTTGATATCTATCTCGATCTGAACCAATCTTAAATTCTTTTATTTTTGAAATATGACAGGTCGTCAATAATGTTATAAATATTTACACTTTTTGCAATTAATGAAAATCCTCTTTTTCGATCGCTATTTCTGATAGTCATCATGATTATTTATGGACGCGAAAAAACAATATCCGTTGGCGTAAAATACGCTAGGATATTGTTTAATTCAGAAAGATTTTCAGATTTTTTGCTTACTTCATAAAATTGGCAAAATATGGAGGTTAACTCGATTATCCTTTATCCTTTACGAGCTTCTACTCGGATTTGATTGGCTTCATCCATTAAATTGACAATACGATTTCTCCAATTTCCACCAGTGTCTTTTGTTTTCATGGCAAGGCGACTGGAGATCCACTCGATAATTAATTGGCGTTCTTCTGCTTCGTCTCCTACATCTGCTGCCATAAAACGGAGGAAGTAAGGAACATCATAGGCAACAAAATGCCCCCAAACGTCGTAAGGTGCAACGGTCCAATCAATTTGCCACACTTGTCGTAGTAACTGGAGAAATATTTTCTCCTCGGGTGCGGATTTGCCAGCGATCGCAGCTTGCAAGGCGGCATCGAGTTTTTCTTTATTCATAACAATATCCCAAGAGAGTTTTTAAATTTGAGGACTGCTCTGCGTTGCCCTTAATTTATCACACTTTTAAAAGAGTGAAACCTTAAAAGTGCAAAGAAATATTTCACTAAGTTAAGTAATATTGTACAATTATATCGAAGATATAAAGATCTCCAAAATTCAAAAAAATATTAAATCACTCTGGAATTTATGCCCTAAACTCCATTATTGTAGATATGACTGGATTACTAGCAAAAATGAAGAAAAGAACGATCGACAGTCAAGACTTGAGAAGCGATCGCTCATTCTGGGACAAATTTGCTGGCAATCTCATGTTTTGACATCATGTTCTTTTTTAAAATACAAGATGGCAATGTTTTCACATAAAAAACATATTCCGTGCGAAAAATGCACTCATTAGAAACAACCTCGAATTCTCCTCCAGCTTCATTCGATCGCCAAGCGATCGCCTACGATCGCCGCACGGGTTTATCCGAGCAAACTTGCCGTCAGATTGTCGAGACAATACTGGAGATTGCCGCAGTCAAATCCGGAGATCTCGTGGTGGAAGTGGGTGCGGGTACCGGACAAATCGGACAATGGTTTGGACATTCACAAATTAGAGTTCGCTATTTAGGGTTCGATCTTTCTGAGGCAATGCTGGCACAATTTCAGCAACGCTTACCCGCAGGAAAACAGGATTTTATACTGCGACAAGGGGACGGAAATCAGCTTTGGCCAATCTCCGATGGTACAGCACGAGTGATTTTTGCTTCGCGATCGCTGCATTTGCTCGATCGCGATCGGGTGGTTGCAGAATGTTTGCGAATTGCCCATCCTGACGGTGCATTTTTATTCATTGGCAGCATCGAACGTCAAGAAGAAAGTGTTAAGGTTCGCATGAAACGACAGATGCGCTATCTACTCAAGCAAAAAGGCTTTCAAGGCCGAGAAAAGCATCGCGATCGCACGATTGAATTATTTCATCAACACGGTTGCTCTGTCAGTTCCCCCACTGCGATCGCGAATTGGATGGTTTCTCACACCCCCAGACAATCTTTAGAGTCTTGGCAAAATAAAGACGGTTTAGCCGGGATCGATCCACCGACAGCGATTAAACAAGAGATTTTAGCCGAATTGCAAACATGGGCAGAGTCAACCTTTAACAATCTTGACGTTCCCAGCGAATCTACAGAAACCTACCTTTTGCAAACGATACAGATTAAACGTTAACAGTTAACAGTCACCAGCGAAGAGAAACTAAAATTGATGAAAAATACTATTCTCGACCAACAAAACGAACTCCTTTCGGGACTCAGTAAATCTTTAATATCGGGTTCTTTAAGCGATCCGAATATCCTTGCTCAAACAGACAATCATCCCACCATTTCCATTTTACCCGATGCTTTCGTTCTCAAAATTGGCGGTCAGAGTTTCATCGATCGCGGACGATCTGCGGTTTTTCCGCTCATTGAAGAGATCGGCGAAAACCTCGACACCCATAAAATGATTATCGGCACCGGAGGCGGCACGCGGGCGCGACACGGCTATAGCGTCGGTTTGGATTTGGGCTTACCCACAGGAGTTTTAAGCGTATTGGGTACTTTTGTTAGCATGCAAAACGCCCGCATGATTCACTATTTGCTCGCCAAACACGGGATTCCCTTTATCGAACCCATCCAGTTTCCTCAACTGCCCCTCTATCTTGCCGAACGCGGTGCCGCCGTCTTCTTTGGGATGCCTCCTTATACCTTCTGGCACGAAAACCCCGCGATCGGTCGCATTCCTCCTCATCGCACAGATACGGGATCTTATCTTGTGAGTGAAGTGTTTGGTACCAAAGATATGATTTTCATCAAAGACGAAGAAGGATTGTACACTGCCGATCCCAAAAAAGATCGCAATGCTCAATTTATCCCCAAAATCTCCGTTGCCGAACTGAAAGCCCTAGATCTACAAGATGTGGTCGTGGAACGCCCAGTTCTTGACATGATGGAAAATGCTAAAAATCGCCGTTCGATCCGGATTATTAACGGTTTGGTCCAAGGAAACCTCACGAAAGCACTGAATGGAGAAGACATCGGTACCCTCATTTATGCCGATTAAACCGCATTAAACTCAAGCCTCATTGTCTATATTCCCTTCACTGATAACTGTTCACTGATAACTGTTCACTGAAATGACTTATACTCCCGCTAACCCAGACCAACGCAACCATCTCGAATCCATGTTGATGCGAGAAAGCCTGTTAGATCGAGATGTACAGAAATCTACCGATATGGGCGAAACTCCGATCGTGCGGATGCTACCCCACGTTCATGCCGTGAAAATTGGCGGGCGATCGATCTTGGATGCCGGGCGATCGGTAACGTATCCGGTGGTAGACGCATTGGCCGAAATTCTCAAGGAGAAAAAACTAATTCTCGGTACTGGTGGTGGGGCGCGAAGCCGTCATGTTTTTTCCATTGGTATCGATCTGGGAATGCCAGCCGGAGTATTGGCGCAACTATCGGCGGCGGATGCTTTGGGCACCGCACACATTCTCGGTACATTGCTGGCTCCTCATGGCGTAGTTGCCATTCCCCCGGAGATTTTCGGACACCTCCTTCCCCTTTTCATTCATAGCGTACCGGGAGTCATTTGCACGGGGGTTCCGCCTTATTCTCTCTGGGAACATCCCCCTGCGATCGGACGCATTCCCAGCCACGGCAGCGATGCGGGCTGTTTTTTACTCAGTGAATGTTTTGGCTGTAAAACCCTCACTTTAGTCAAAGATGTCGATGGACTCTACGATCGCGATCCCAAAACTTCTCGCGATGCTAATTTCATCCCCGAAATTTCCGTTGCTGAGTTCAAAAAACGAGAATTTCCCAGCTTACCCTTTGAACCCGTTCTTATCGATCTATTAGCACAAGCAAAATTGCTCGATCGCTTCCAAATTGTCAACGGCACCAAACCCGAACGACTCGCAGCCGCTTTAAATGGCGATCGCGTCGGGACAATCATCCACAAAGATTAATCTACAAAGATTAACATTATGCAATTCGATCTCTTTCCTCTGTGGATTTCCCTGAAAACGGCTTTTGTAGCAACAATTTTTGCGGCGACGGCTGGAATTACAATCGCCGGTTGGATGTTTGGTTATCAGGGGAAAGGGAAAGGATTCATCGATGGAATTTTTACGCTGCCTCTCGTCCTACCGCCGACGGTGGTCGGTTTTTTATTATTGCTCTTATTGGGTCGCAATAGTCCCGTTGGCTCGTTCTTACAAAAACTGGGGATTGTTCTCATTTTCTCTTGGCCGGCTGCGGTTATTGCTGCTTCTGTCGTAGCATTTCCCTTGATGTATAAAACGGTATTGGGAGCCTTCAAACAAGTCGATCGCAATTTAATCGACTGTGCGAGAACATTAGGCGCTTCAGAATTTCGCATCTTTTGGCAAATTCTGCTTCCTCTGGCTTGGCCGGGGGTTATCGGCGGTACAATTCTCGCTTTTGCGAGAGCTTTGGGAGAATTCGGTGCAACCCTGATGTTGGCGGGGAGCATTCCGGGGAAAACTCAAACCATGCCGATCGCAATTTTTTTGGCCGCCGAAGCGGGAAAAATGCAAGAAGCCCTAATCTGGACCTTGACGATGATTGCGATCGCCTTGTTAGCGATCGCTGTTATTAATCGCGGGTCGGACTCTCCAACCCTGACTCAGAGTCGCTTAGCCATTCATCTCGGTCGCTGGTTGTGTATTGTCGAACATTGGTTTGACCGCATCCTCAAAAAGTCTCGTCAAACCGCGATCGCCCAACCCAACATCACGGGAACTTCGCCAGAATTACAGGTCGAGATCCAGAAAAATCTAGCCGGGTTTAGCCTTGATAATCACTTCAGCACCGATCGCAAACCCTTGGGAATTTTGGGGGCTTCTGGGTCTGGGAAAAGTATGACCCTGCGCTGTATTGCGGGTTTGGAAACTCCCACCCGAGGGCGAATCGTTCTCAATGGGCGAATATTATTTGATTCTCGCCACCATATCAATATCCCCAGCCGATCGCGGCGTATCGGCTTTGTCTTTCAAAATTACGCCCTTTTTCCTCACATGAGAGTCGCCCGCAATATTGGCTTCGGCTTGCAAGAACTCTCGAAAGAGGAACGCCAGCAACGGGTCGGGAAATATATTCAATTGATGCAGTTAGAAGGCTTGGAATGGCGCTACCCTCGGGAACTTTCTGGGGGACAGCAGCAGAGAGTGGCCTTGGCTCGGGCGTTGGCGATCGCTCCCGAAGCCCTGCTTTTTGACGAACCCCTCTCGGCTTTGGATAGTTATCTCCGCAGCCATATCGAACAGTTGTTAACGGAAGTTTTTTCCACTTATCAAGGAGCAACTTTATTTGTCACCCACAAACTTGAAGAAGCCTATCGGGTTTGCGATCGCTTGCTAGTGCTGCATGAAGGTCGCGCGATCGCCTCCGGACGCAAGCAGGACATTTTCGAGCGTCCCTCCACTTTAACCGCCGCCAAATTAACCGAGTGTAAAAATTTTTCTCGGGTGGGTGCGATCGATGCCCAACGAGTAGAAGCCTTGGATTGGGATTGTTCTTTGCATCTCGTCGAACCCGTTCCCAATTCCTTACAATATATAGGCATTCGCGCTCATCATCTTCTTTTTCTCAATACCTCAGAAGTACAACGATCGCCTCAAAAAAATATCTTTCCTTGTTGGTTGGTTAAAAAAAGCGAAACTCAGCACCGAATGACCCTTTTCTTGCGGCTGAATTCACCTCCTGAAAATGCGATCGCTTATCATCTTCAAGCTGAAGTTTTTAAGGAAAAATGGGAGAACTTCAAAGACTTACCTTTTCCTTGGTACGTTCATTTAGATACTTTGCGCCTCATTCTCATGGAGAGAGAATAATTCACGTTGAGATTAAGTTTAGGTTAAGAAAAAGATGAGATTATTTTAATTTCCCTTGCAGAATATTGCCAAGAGAAAAACGATCTCGCAAAAAATGAAGGAGAACGATAAAGTAAAAAAGTAAATCCCACTTCACTCCCCTATTGCGATCGTGTTAACCGCACCAATGAACCTTCAATCCGTCTCTCCTTCCCGTTCTTTAGAGTTTCAACAGCTTGGTTTAGAATCGACTCTCGAAACCCTAGAGCTTTATCAATTTCAAGTTGAAGATTCGAGTATTGTTTTCGATATTGCCTGTAGTTTCGATCGCAATCCCATTTTACCCGGAGTTATCCTCACCCATCAAGGTCATTTTTGCGGCATGATTTCTCGGCGGCGATTTTTAGAGAGCATGAGTCGTCCCTATGCCCGAGAACTTTTCCTACAACGTTCCCTTAAATCCCTACACGATTTCACTCGCGTTCAATTTGAGCTTTTTACCAAAGATACTCCCATTGTCGAAGCGGCGCGAAAATCTCTCGAACGTCCTCCCGAACTTCTTTACGAACCCATTGTCGTCGAATTGAATAAACGCGACTATCGTTTGCTAGACGTGCATCATTTGCTTTTAGCCCAATCAAAAATTCATCAACTCACCAGTCAATTACTTGATGAAAGTCATTATGTCCAACAAATACAAACGGAAAAAATGGTGAGTTTGGGGCGCATGGTTGCCGGGGTCGCTCACGAAATCAGAAATCCTGTCAATTCTGTGCATGGAAATATTAATTTTTTAGCCGATTATTATAATAGTTTAGTTGAATTAGTGCAAAGTTATCAAGAAGAAATTGGCGAAAAACCCGATCGCCTGCAAGAACTGGAAGACGATCTCGATTTAGAATTTATTCTGGAAGATGCGCCTAAAATTATTAACAGTATGAAAATTGGTTCGGAACGTTTAATCGGGATCGTCACCAGTTTGCGGAATTTTTCTCGTATGGACGATCGCGATCTGCAAATTATTAATTTGCATGAATGTATTGACGGAACTCTCTTGATTTTAGAAAATCGTCTCAAACACGAAATTAAAGTCATTCGCAACTACGATCGATTACCCAACATTGCTTGCTATGCCGGCCAACTCAGTCAGGTTTTTATGAATCTTATTGCTAATGCGATCGATACGTTGATGGAAAGAAAAGAAAAAGAAGAAAATCCGACATGGCAACCGCAAATTACTGTCGTGACAAAATTTTTAGAAAAATATCGCGAACAATCGGGAATTAGTGTTAAAATTATTGATAATGGCTTGGGAATTCCTCCCGATATTCAAGGGCGAATTTTTGAGAATTTCTTCACCACAAAACCCGTTGGCAAAGGAACGGGTTTGGGTTTGGCAATCAGTTATAAAATAATTGCCGAAAAGCACCAAGGTGAGTTAAAACTCAAGTCTGAAGTGGAGATAGGAACGGAATTTGAAATTCTCTTGCCGATCGAGGGTTAAACTTAAGGAAACTCGATTCTAGAAACTAGGAGAACTTAGTATGGTTAGAACAAAGTCCGTCGTTCATTACGTCGCTGTGAGCGATCTCTCTCAACCCCCAGAAGAACACGAAGGGTTTAGAATTGAGGTGGAAGGTCGCGGAGGAGATACGAAAAAGAATCGAGACAGAGCATTAGAAATTGTCAATCAAAAGTGGGAAAATGGGGAAATTGAAGAAGATAAATTTCCCGATGGCATCACTCGAGAGAATATTTTCTATGTTCCTCCTGTCTCTGCTAAAGGTAATATGGAAGCAACCGATCGCGAATTATTACCCATTGTCCAAGGAGCACAAGAGATCGTACAGTTAACGAAACTGCAAATTGAAGTCCAAGAAGCGGCAGAAGATGCCTCTCCCTATACTCCGATTATCGAAACGATTCTAGATCGCAGTCGCCCCCTCAGCCCTGAGGAAAAAGAACTGGCAAAAGAAAAAAAATACGGTAAGATTATCGAGCGGGTGGGTGTTGCGATCGCCAATCAAGAAGAGTTTCGCGAGACTTGTACGGGAAATGGTAAGTTAATTCTCAATGCGATCGCTTGGAATTTGCAAACAAGCATCCCAGAAGCAGAAATTTCCAGTACAGCAGACTTAGAAAATGTAGAGCCAGAAACAGTATCGGAAAATAGTGAACAATAAGCAATGAGCAATAAATTATTCCTCTGATTTTCAAACGATTACTCCTGCTTTAAATTAGAGGGCGATCGCTTCTCTTTTTGATTCACTGAAAAAAAATGCGATCGCGATCGAGCATGAGAAGCCAAAAGTGCTTCTCATTTTTAATTTCCAGTGTTAGCATAGAGGGCAATTTGGTGTGAGGAACGAATTGATGTTAGTCCAAGGACGAGAAAAAATTAGAGATGAAGAAAATTCCCTAGAAAAAGAAAAAATAATGGTTTTTTGGGGGAAGCTCTTGAGAGAGATTTCCAGCGAACTGACCCCCAGCAGCCGGATTTTTTTAAGAACTCTCTTTTGTATTTTTAGTTTTATCTTAGGAGTCGGTTCCAGCACTTTTCAAGAAGTTAGCGAACTCACCGAAGAATCTACCGTTCGCTTAATTGCCGACGGTTTACCTGCAGTCCCCAAACCCGATCGCTTGCGTTTAAAAGCTGTCGGTGATATTATTCCCGGCACCAACTACCCCAGTAATCGCTTGCACCCGCGCAAAGAAGACTTATTTGCGGCAGTAGAACCGCTTTTAGAGGATGCAGAAATTGTTTTTGGTAACTTTGAAAGTACCTTGACGAATGCAACCATTTCTTCTAAACAAATGGGCAGTGGTTTAGTCTTTGCCTTTCGCACGCCTCCCGATTACAGTCAACTCATGAAAGAAGTCGGCTTTGATATTTTAAATGTCTCGAACAATCATTCTTTTGACTTTGGCGATCGCGGCTTTCAAGATACGGTTACGAATATCGAAAGTGTAGGGATTACAGCAATTGGTGAGAAAGATAAAATTGTTTATACCTATCACGAAGGGACAAAAATTGCTTGGATCGGTTTGAGTTATTTTCCCAATCAAAACTCGATCTTGAATATACCTGCGTCCTTAGCATTAGTCAAAGAAGCGGAAGCCAAAGCCGATATGGTCATTCTGTCCATTCATGCCGGATCGGAAGGAACCGCAGCCATGCACGTCAGCGATCGCACGGAATATTTTTATGGTGAAAATCGAGGCAATTTAGTCCAGTTTTCTCGCTTGGCGATCGACGCGGGTGCCGACTTGATTTTAGGACATGGACCTCACGTTCCGCGAGGCTTAGAACTCTATCGTCATAAATTAATTGCCTATTCTTTGGGCAATTTTTTAGGGTATCAAACTCTTTCTACTGAAGCGCAATTGGCTTATTCTTTGGTTTTAGAAGTAGAGTTCAACGATCGCGGCGATTTTCTCTCGGGGCAAATTCATCCAGTCCGCTTGCAGAAAAATGGTATTCCTCAACCCAGCGATCGTGGCGAAACCATCGAACTCATGCGCTATCTCACTCAAACAGATTTTCCTCATACTCCGTTAACGATTACTCCAGATGGGGAAATTCTTAAAAATGAAACAGTTTTAGCGAATGAAACGGAGCGTATCGACACTTCTCTCGTGGAGTTTTTTGTTCCAACGGGTGTTGCTGCTCCATAAAAGCGATCGGGTGCATCTTCATGGAAAAATATCAGGGCTATTCTTTCGGTTTGAATGGTGCTTAAAATAGTTGAGGAAACAAGCGATCGCGTTGACTCTCCAAAATTCAAGTCAAACAGATCGCGTTTTCCCCAGAGAATCGCTTAATATACAATTTGACTATCTTTAAAATGGGTATTAGGGAGAAGTTTTATGGATATTATTATCGGCTTGCTCATGGGGTGCGGCCTTTCAACCGTAGTCGGGACGGGGATATACCGCTCGGCTTTGGAGAAACAGCGCCGAGGTGAAGGGGCGCGTTTAGAACAACTGCGTCTTGAGTTAAACCAAGCCCATGAAAGTGAATGGCAACAGACGATCGCCGGGTTAAAAACAGAATATTTACAACAATCTCAGGAGAAAGAAAGCGAGTTAAAACAACAATTAGCCGCCGCGATCGCCGCTCGAGAAGAAGCTGAGAGATCCCTCAGCGATCGCGCGGAAGAAGCCCAACACGCGATCGCCGCTCGAGAACGAGAAGTCGAACAAACGATCGCCAAAATTGAAGAAAAACACGCCCGAGATATCGAAGAATTGCAAGCGCACAGTTCTTCTGTACCATCACCGCAACCCGTCCCGACAGCGATTCCCGAGCCACCGCCGGCAGTTCCACCCCTCGAGTCTCAGAAATACCGAGAAACCGACCGTCTAGGGACGAATCTCGTGCAACTGTTCGATAATACTTACGACCCCGATCCCGTCCTGCGCCAACAAGCCGCCCTTGCGATCGGGAATATTGCCGCAGGACAAAAAGTCAGGAGCGAGATCGAACGCGCTATTCCTATTTTAGGTAAACTATCGCAAGATACCAAGCCTGCTGTGCGTTTGGCCGCCGTGACCGCCTTGGCTCAAATCAATTCTCGCGAAGTCATCCCTTACTTGCAACGCGCCCTCAATGACTCCGATCGCAATGCGATCGTCGCTGCTAGCGAAGCCATTGCCAAATTTAAACGCCATACCCCCAAACCCGTGAAACCCATGCCTAAAAATGCCGCGGCCAAACAGGAAATTACAGGATAAACTCGATGGAGTGGTTTTCGTAACTTACGTTTCCCCGTTGATTTCGCTGCTCACTTCATAAAAAGCAGTTGTTGGCGGGGAAACAAATAAATGAGCCATTTTCTGTAAGATCTTTTCGTGAGTTTCGTTACGATTGCCATCCATGTCTTCAATATTGTCCCAGAGAATAAAAGCAATGCCTTTATCTGTATTGGGTTCTTCTCGCAATAAATAAGCCCCTTTAAAGCCATGAGTGTAAGTCGAGACCGCACTAGCAAACAAGCGTTCCGCTTCCTCAAACTTACCGGGTTTGAATTCCCCGATTGCCACATAAGCATATTTGTGCTTGAGAAAATCCATAAATTCTGCTGACATGAGATCCTCCGCGATCGGTTAGCAATTATTAGTAAACCGCAAACTCCCGATTCTCAAGCATCTTTTCAGAAAATCTTCGTTTTCCGCTTGTTTTTCTGTGGGCTTCTTCTGTTTTCCTTCTCGTTCAGCAATAATAGAGTAAAGATTTGCTAAAATTGTATCGATCGCCAGGCAGTAATAGCGAATGAATCGGCAAAATATCCTCAAACAGTATGCAGCAGGGGAACGCAATTTTTGCGATCTCGAATTACCCGAAATCGATTTGAGTTCGGCGGCATTACAAGGGGTTGATTTCACAGGAGCGATTCTCTCCAAAGCCAATTTTCAAAATGCAGATTTAAGTAACTCCAATTTGAGCAGCACAAATTTAGAAGATGCCGATCTTGAATCGACGAACTGTTCTCGTGGGGATTTGAGTATGGCAGAATTAATCAGAGCTAATCTCAGCAATGCTATTTTTAATTTAGCTTTCTTCACGGGTGCAGATTTAATGGAGGCGTATTGTTTGAATTCTCAATTTGTGGGAACAGAACTGATCGGAGTCAATTTTGCTTCTGCAACTTTAATTGGAGCCAGTTTAATGGGGGCAAATTTGACGGGATCGGATTTGAGTGGGGCAAATTTTAGTCGGACTTATCTCTACAGTGCCAATTTAAGCGAAACTATGCTAGATGGGATTAACCTACAAGGAGCGCTCTACAACCCTCAAACGCAATTTCCCTTAGATTTCGATCCGATCGCAGCGGGAGCCTGTCCGATCGCGCCTTGTGTTAACCTTTCTGGCAAGAATTTAAGCGGGATTGAGTTACCGAGTGCCAATCTTGCGGACGCGAATTTAACCCATACTAATTTACAGCGATCGAAGTTAACTTTAGCAAATTTAAGCGGTGCGGATTTAAGTGGTGCGGATTTAAGTGGTGCGGATTTAAGCGGTGCAGATTTAAGCGGTGCAGATTTAAGCGGCGCAAACCTCGAGGGAACGAAACTCAATGGGGCAATTCTTCCTGATGAGACGGTAAGCTGTTAAATCAGTTATCAGTTATCAGTTATCAGTTATCAGTTATCAGTTAAAGATTTATCGAGATTTTTTGACTCTCGATCTTTGGACTTTTCCCGATAACGTGGGGAAAAGTCCACCCAAAAGTAATCCTGCGACAACACTAAAGGTTAAGACAATACCAAAAGGAAATTCAATCGACTGAAAGGTCAAAAACTTGAGAGAAATCGGCTGAATGTTTTGGATTGAAATCGTGGCAATGACAATGAGCCAAACGGCAAGAATTAGAGAGGTGAGAAAATTAGCGATCGCTCTCATCAGATTGATTATAAAATATTGAATTTCCCTGAAATTGTAACAAAAGACGATCTCAGCCGATGCGATCGCACTTCCCTCCGCCAGAAAATTTTCTGTGCAAATTTTAAAAAAGCAGATAAAATGAGCGGTAATGCCCTTCATATGCCGCCAATCAGCCTAAAAACGGAGTCGAGTCGCTGTGAATATCACCGAAAAAACCAATGTTAGCAGCCTGCGGGGTGAAGTGACCCGCCTAAGCGATGAGTTGAAGATGCGAGATCAACTGGTACAACAGTTGTCTCAGGAACTATTTCGCTTGGTTAAAGGCAATAATCAGTTTATGCCCCAGCCCGACGTATCCGAACGTCACAAAGCTGAAATGCGGATGCTGCGGGAACAATTACAGGAAGTTGAACAACAAGTTACCTTTTATCAACAACAGATTGCGGCCCGCGATCGCGAAATTTATCAATTGCGGCAGTCGGTTCAAGAAACTGGCGATCGCACGAGAATGCTGGAACAGGCATTGCAAGAAATGCCGCAAATTTATCGACGCAAATTTGAAGAACGCATGATCCCTGTGAAGGAAAAGATCGAACGCTTGCAACGGGAAAATCGTCAACTACATGTTGAATTACAAAGCGTCAGCTATCGTCTCGCCGTCAAAACTCGCCGCAATACCTCGCGAGTCGATCTGCCCAGTTTTGCTCGCCGTTTATCGGGTCCTATCCCGAGTTTTGGTAGCGTCTAACGGCGAACAGTTATTAGTAAACAGTAAACATAGTGAATAGCGATCGTGACTGTTTTTTCATTGAGTTTTAGGGCGCAGAAGCGCCCTCCTTATTTGCCCTAAAAAATTCCCATGACTGAAATTTTTGTGATTTCCGATCGCCCCACAGATGCCCCCGATCTTGTTGCATTCAAACAAGCACTTCTCTCTCATTCTCCTAACGCTTCTGTCAAAATTTTTCCTGCTAACGCAATACCTACATCTCAAAATACAATTTATCCTCTCACTTTTAACATTCCAGAAACCCTCGAATTTCCGGCAAAATCAGTTTATCAACAGTGTCAAGATGTCGAAAAATTGCGGTGCTGGGTGACTGAGAATTTAGAGTATGCAAGCGAGGAGGGTCATTATTGGCTGCCCATTGTTCTCACGGCAAAAGGACCCTTATATGCCGAGGCGATCGCGTGGAACGAAGAAAACCAAGTCTACGAACAACCTTTCCATCTCTCTGATGCTTTACGCCAACCCCTTTACCATCTCGCTTACGAACTTTTGGCGCATTTAGCAGCCCCTCCTACCGTTTACACCTTACAATTTAGCTGGCGAGGGGAGGAAATTTTCTTCGATCGCCTTTTTCCTTTTCCCCACGAAAGCACCTGTATTTCTCTCGGGGTACAAAAACCCGATCTTTTGACCTGTCATGGGTTATGCTTAACTCATCAACCTATTTTGGATTTAGCGATCGTTCCAGGGTAGATCGTCAATTAAATTCGCGATCGCAACTCTTGATTTTGTATCGCTCATTTCCTGAACATTATGAATCTTTTAAAAACTTGGTTGGTAGCAGAACTTCCCGGCATGAGCGAGGAAGATGGCGGTTTATTACATTCTCTCGGCATCGAAAATACGGAGCAATTATTGCAACAGGGTAACACTCTAGAAAAAAGAAATGCGATCGCCGAACAACTCAAATTGCAACCCCAACAAGTGAATAAATGGGTGGCACTCGCAGATTTAGCACGCCTTCCCGGGGTGGGATGCAACCATTGTGGACTGTTGCTGCATTCTGGTATTGCTTCTGTTACCCAACTCGCTCAAACTCCTGTCTATCGACTGCATCGACAAATGTTGCGCTTTCAAGTTGCCACCCTAAAACGAGGAGATTTATGCCCGCCGATCGAACAGGTGCAACAATGGGTGAATGAAGCTCGCACCCTTTCAGCTTAGGTTATCAATTTAATTTTGAAATATTTTATGATGGTGCATTCTGCTGGCTGAATTTTGCAGAAAATTTATGCAATTTAATCGTCAAAAAAGGAAAACCACATTACCGGAAGTCAATCTTGTACCGACTATTGATGTGATCATGTGCATTTTGACTTTTTTCCTGATTATTTCTATGACCTTGAAAAGCCAACAAACGAGCAATTTAGAATTACCGACAATTGGAACGGCGGAGCAGGAAGATATTACAATTCAAGAAGAAATGTTAAGTTTTTCCCTAGATCGGGAAGGAACTCTTTTCTGGCGCGATCGCTCTCTTTCGGAAGTGGAAATGACAAAAACCGTACAAACATTTTTAGCAGAGTACCCAGAGGGCAAAATCATCCTAGCCGCCGATCGCCAGCTACCCTATCAATACATTAGCCAACTTTTGCAAAAACTGGGAAAACTTGGTGGCGATCGCGTTTCCTTAGCCATTCAGTAAACAGTTATCAGTTATCAGTTATCAATGAACTTTAGGGCGAAAAAACGAAATTCGCAAATTCCCAGACTCGACCTCATTCCCTTACTCAATGTTATGATGGTTGTTTTGGCATTTTTTATCCTCATTTCTCTCTCTTTAAAAACTTCTCTTGAGAGTATAGAGGTTCAACTTCCTCGAGGAGAAGCAGGAGGAGAAATTGTTGGCAATATAGGAGAAAATTCTGTTATTGTTTATTTGAATCCACAGGAACAATTTTTATTTAGAGAAAAAATTTTAACTGAAATAGAAATTCAAGAACAAATTTCACTCTATTTACAAGAAAATCCTCAAAATATCGTTTTCTTGGTTGCCGATCCCGATATTCCCTATGGACGAGCACTCCAAGCCTTAACTCAAATGCAGGAAATTGATAGCGATCGCGTTTCTTTAGGGTTATTTTCTCAGTAAAAAGAAGTTTGACGGCAAAAGGAAGTTTGACCAAAAAGAGTAAGAGTTCAAGCCTCTCGCTTTAGCGGTGGGAACTGATAATTGTTCATTGAAATGACGATTGTTCTGAATTTTCTTTACATATTTTCATTTTCTTTTAAGCGAACACTTTTTTAAAAAAGCAATATTAAGTATAAAGGTTAAGAATTTTAATGACTCACATATTTTGAAAAAAATATGATTAAATATATCTTAATCAAAAATTAGCAAATTTTGGCAACATCGAGTTGTTCTCAAAGAGAGTTACTTATCTTCTGAAAAGTACTTGCTCCCTTTCTCCGGCGCATCAGCAGAATTTTCCCAGCAGAATTGTTGTTCATCGTCCCCAAACAATTTCCATAATGAAAAATAAACACTCTTCAATGTCTGGGGTAGGAAATCGAGAGTGTGTCTCGATGGATACACCCTCGAAACTCAAACCGACTCCCAAACTTGTTGCCCAATTCAAACATTATACGGACAAAATTTCTTTCCCTTGGCTCGAGCGATCGCTGAGTCGGTGGAATATTTCCCAAAAATTTGCTTACACCTATGCTTTGGCTTTGGGGATTGCGATCGTGGGGACAGGAATTGGCTTGAGTTTGGGAGACTATTACGAAAGGCAAGCCTTAGAAGCACTCGATCTGGCCAATACTCAAGAACATCACCTCGAAGATTTAAAAGCTGCCGTCTCGGAGATGCGATTGCATCCGCAACAGTTAATGCCAACATTTGGCAAAGCGATCTTTTTTGACTTGGAACGCGCCCGATTTTCCCTACACGTCGATCGCACTAAGGAAAATATTGATAACCTCCTACGCTTTCTAGAAAACAATCCCCATCGCTTGGCCGTCGCTCCCGAAAAATTTGGCACAATTCTTCAAGAGTACGACACCGCGATCGAACAATATCGACAGGCGATCGCCGCATTGTGGCTGCAACTCAATTTTGCGAACCTAACTCCAGCCGAAATTCCCTCGGGACGCTTGCAACTTCTTAATTTTCTGAGCAGTCCTGCTTCTCTCAAACTCGAGATCCGTTTCAATTATCTCACCGAAGATTTAACCCAAGCCCTAACTGCGGCTGAAAATCAAAAAATACAAGCCACCCAAAACTTAAATGACATTCGGCGGCTGCGTTTATTCATGATTGTTGGAAGTATGGTATTGAGTGGTGCGATCGCAGCGTTCTTAGCATTACTGACCGGTCGTGCGATCGCGCGTCCTCTCATTACCGTCAAAAATGTTGCCCGAGAAGTCACCCGAGAATCCAACTTTAATCTCCGCGCTCCGATTACCACCACCGATGAGATCGGCGCTCTTGCTACGTCCCTCAATCAACTTATCCAGTGGATGGATGAATACACCCGAGAACTCCAGCAAACCCAAGCACAACTCGTTCATAGTGAAAAAATGTCGAGTTTGGGGCAAATGGTGGGGGGCATTGCCCATGAAATCAATAATCCCGTTAATTTTATTCACGGAAATATTGAATATCTCGATGATTATCTGCAAAATTTGCTGACCTTAATTCAACACTATCAAACAGAGTATCCTCAACCCCCTGACCCCATTCGCTCGCAAATCGACGAGATCGAGTTAGAGTTTTTAATCGAAGATTTCCCGAAAATTCTCGCTTCCATGAGACAAGGCACCCATCGCATTCAATCGATCGTGACTTCTCTCCGCAATTTTTCGCGGTTGGATGAAGCTGATATGAAAGCGGTCGATTTGCACGAGGGATTAAATAGTACGCTGATTATTCTCAATAATCGTATTGGCGATCGCATTAAAATCGTCCAAGATTATGGCGACTTGCCTTTAGTTGAATGTTATCCCGCGCAACTCAATCAAGTCTTTCTGCATTTGCTGGCGAATGCCCTTGATGCGATCGAGGAAGTTCCCCTCCATTCTCAAAAACAGCCTCAGATTGTCATTCACACGGAAAAACTCGCTTCCGAACGAGTGGGCATTACGATTAGTGATAATGGTTTCGGTATTCCCCCAGAGATTCAAGCTAAACTCTTCGATCCCTTCTTTACCACTAAACCCATTGGGCAAGGGACAGGATTGGGGCTTTCTATTGCTTATAAAATTATTGAAAAACATCAAGGGACGATCGCCGTGAATTCGACCCAAGAGAACGGGACAAAATTCATAGTCGTTCTTCCCCTCCATCGCGATCGCGCTAGCCAGGAAAAGAGCAACAACAAACAATTGTCAACTCTATTGGTGTGAAATTTTGTGAATTTTGCTTAAATTTTTCGATTACGCAGAGAAAAGTCTTCCGGTTTGTATCTTTGAGAAAGAGCAACCAATAACGAATACATTTCTTCATTACTCATCCCCTCAATCCATTTTTGTAAAGATTGAGGACTGTGACTTTGGGAGATTTCCATACCGTATTCTTCTCGCGCTCCCGGATTAATATGTTCCAGTGCTCCGAGAATTTCGTCTAAAACTGCATCTGTCGCATTGCGATTGCCGCGAAAAAATTGAGAGAGATGATTTTCGCTAATTCCCGTCAAGCGACTGATGGAAACATTGGAAATTTTATATTTATTTTTGATTTTTAAAAGGGCTTTGCGATGGATGGACATATTTGACATATTTATTGACATATTGACATATTGAGACTTTTTTAATGAGGAAACTTATGCTCTCGCACTTCATTGATAAATTCTCCCACGGCTTGGGTCGCAATTTGGCGAAGATTCAGGTAAGTTTTCGCAAAAGGAGGCTGTTTTTGGGAGAGTCCGAGCAAATCTGCCGTCACGAGCACCTGTCCGTCGCAATCAGAGCCGGCTCCGATGCCGATGGTCGGAATGGGAATCCGAGCGGTAATTTGAGCGGCCAGAGCAGAGGGAATATGTTCGAGGATAATCGAAAATGCTCCTGCTTCAGCCACGGCGATCGCATCTTGTAAAATTTGCTCTCCGCGTTCTTCTGTTTTCCCTTGTTGTTTGTACCCCAATTGATGAACGGATTGAGGGGTTAATCCCACATGACCCATAACGGGAATACCAATGGCGGTGAGTTTATTAATAGTTTTGAGAATATCCGGGCTTGCTCCTTCTATTTTAACAGCTTGCGCTCCTGCTTCTTTGAGAGCGCGTCCGGCAGAGCGCACCGCCATTTCTAGGCTTTCTTGATAGCTGAGAAACGGCAGATCGCAAACCACCAAGGCATTTTTCCTGCCGCGACTGACGGCAGCGGTGTGATGAAGCATTTCATCAAGGGTGACGGGTAAGGTGTTTTCATATCCTAACGCGACCATTGCTAAGGAATCCCCCACAAGAATAATATCGATTCCTGCTTCATCGAGAAGGTTAGCGATCGCATAATCCCATGCTGTCAGAACGGCGATCGCGCGCCCTTTTTGTTTCCACTCTATTAATTTTCGGGTTGTTACTGGCATTGGTTGTTACTCTTTACTCTTTACTCTTTACTCTTCACTTGTTTAATAATTAATAGGGGGATTGCGGACAAATGCCAGATGAGGACGGACTAAGCCCGATGATTGACTGACCCATGCTAACCCTTCGGAAGTGCCAACCCAAAGTTTATTTCCCGTGTCAGGAGAGAGAGATAAAATGCGGCTGGAGGGAAGATTGGGAATTTGTCCCATAACTTGACCGCTTTGAGGATCGAACTCATATAAGCCATTTTCGCTGCCGACCCAAACGCGACCGTTATCAGCAAAGCGAATTGAGGTGATACTCCGACCCTCAAAAGGACGAATCGAACGGATAATTTGCCGTTTGAGGGGATCGATTTCTAGCAATCCCGAAATTGTCCCGACCCAAAGGGTGCCATCGGGGGAAGTGTCGATCGCTTGCACGATCCCCCCGGGCAAACTGGTCATGCGACCGATGGGATAGGCGCTAGCGGTATCGATTCGCACCAATCCTTCGAGGGTTCCGACCCACAATTGTCCTTCTGTATCGAGGGCGAGGGTATTGGCACTGACTCCGGGTAAATCTTGCAATGTAGTCATTAACAGCCCGCGATCGGGACTGATGAGGGCTAAACCGCGATCGGTGCCCACCCAAAGATAGCCGCGATTGTCGATGAGCAGGGATAAAACGCGATTGGAGGGCAAGCGGAAGCTATAGGCAGTGAGTTCGTTACTGCGGGGATCGACTCGCACTAAACCGCGATAACTGCCCCCCCAGATGCGCCCCGAGCGATCCATTGTTAGGCTGGAAAGGGTGTAATCTGGCAAGCTGGCTCGGGCGACGATCGCGCCGGTATGGGGGTTAATTCGGGTTAAACCCATCCACGTCCCTACCCACAAATCTCCGGTATAGTCCTCTTGTAGGGCCGTAACGCGAAAATCGCGCTGGATCTGTTGTCTTTGAGGTTGCGATCGCGCCGGTGCGGTTGGGGGGGCAGTTCGCGGAAAGACAGGGGTATAGTCTCGCCCTTGCTGTCTCTCTTGGGCGATCGCAGAACTAGAAATGAGGGGAAATGCCCAAAATGCCAAACTTGCTGTAAAGCTAAGTTTTTTCATCCAATTACCCATGACTGATTCCCAAATTACCCATTCCCAATTTAGCAACTATTGAGAAAATGCGATCGGGTTGCCAACATTTCAGCTCTACTAGGTATCGTTTCTAGTATTTTAGAATTCTTAACGAAAACTAATAACTTCTCCAATGCGATCAATCTTTAAGTCTATGAGCCTAACCCAATTGAACTCGGATCATTTTCTTCCTCGTTTTTATAAGCTGGCGCTGACCAATACGCTATCTAATATTATGATTCCTTTATCGGGATTGGTTAGTGTGGCTTTTCTTGGACATTTGACAGAGATTCGCTATTTAGCAGGAGTTGCCGTTGCAACAGTTTTATTTACTTACCTCTACCGACTGTTACATTTTCTGCGCATGGGAACGACAGGAATCACTGCACAAGCTGTAGGTCAAGACGATCGCGAGGCAATGCTATTGGTGGGTTTACGCAACGGGTTGATTGCCTTAGTCTTGGGGATATTAATCGTTCTCTTACAATACCCTATCGAAAAAATTTGGTTTCTTTTACTCGATGCACCTGAAGACGTGAAAATGTCGGGTATTGCTTATTTTAAGGCTCGAATTTGGGGCGCACCTGCGGTTGCTCTCAATCTAGTCGTGATTGGTTGGCTATTGGGAAAAGAGATGAGCGGAAGAGTTGTAATTATGACAATCATTGGCAATGTAGGCAATATTGTGTTTGATTATTTTTCTATCATTCAATGGAGTTGGGGGAGTATGGGGGCAGGTTTATCGGCTTGTTTGAGTCAATATTTAACATTATTTATCGGTTTATTCTATATCAGTCAAGAAATTGATTTGGAAGAGGTTAAACAGTTAAGCGATCGCTTTTGGCAATGGTCTAGATTTAAAACAGTTTTTTTTGTTAATCGAGATACGTTTCTTAAAATATTAAGTAATCGAGCCAGTTTAGTTATTTTTACAAATATCAGTGCGGCAATTGGTACACAGGTTTTAGCAGGAAATGCTTTAATCATTGAAATGTTTCTCTTCACAATCTCTTTTATTGAAGGTTTTGGCTTGGCAGCCGAAACCTTGGCTGGAAATTTTCTCGGACAGGGCAAACAGGATCACTTACCATTTTTAGCTGTATTTTCAGTTAGCACGGGTGTTTTTTTTGCTTTTCTTTTTGCTGGGATTTCGAGTATTTTTCCTGACACAATATTTGGAATATTAACGAATCATTTTGAAGTCATTAATGAATTAAAAAATTATCTTCTTTGGCTAATTCCTCTTCTTGTTTTTAATGCAATTGCATTTATGTTTGATGGCTATTTTATTGGTTTAAGCAATACAGTAGTTGTTCGTAATTCTGCATTATTAGGGTTTACTATTGGATTTCTTCCAATTATTATACCTGCTTGGTTATATCAAGATAATAATCTCTTGTGGTTCTCTTTAGTTACATTTATGATTGTCAGAACAATTTATGTTAATTTTGAATTTATACGTGCAACACCTAATCTTCGCTCTTCCTTTTTGGAGAAATATAAAATATTGGTGCAATCAAATCTAGTAAATGTAGTCGGGAACAAAATAATACTTAAATTCAATCACATTATTGGAAGGATCGAGTAAAGCAAAAGTTAAATGTTTTTCAGGGCGATCGGCAAAACGAGTGGAAAGTTTGTGCAGAAATTTAATATCATATTTTTCTGCTTGTTCGAGTATCCGATCGAATTGAGAGCGCTCTAAAAATGTGCGTCCAAAATGACGGGGATACATCTTGGGATTTTGGTCGATTTCATTGGGAGCAAAATGACAAACCAATTGATCGCCAAAAAAATCTAGAGTTATTCTGTCATCGTATTCTCGTGCAACTTGACAATCTAAAACTTCCATATAGAATTTTTTAGTTGCACGCAAATCGTGGCTGGGTATCGCTAAATGGAAAATACTACTTGGATTTTGAGGTAAATTCATTGCTTTCTCTCCAAAGAAGACAAAATACTGGACTAAACTCATAGAGTCCGAAGATAACTGACAAATATAGTATAAGTTAATTATATTACTTGTCTTGAGAAAAATTCAAATCAATTGAATCACTTCGCAAACCCAGCCTGAGTGTTTCTAATGGAATAACATCATTAATACTAATATTCCCTAAATTTACAGAATGTCCAAATTTTTTAATTAACCAAACTTGTTGAGCTTTATCAGGAGCCTCAAATAAGAGTTGATGGGGATGAATTTGGGTAATGATTTCATCAATCAGGCCAGCACGAATTTCTCCATCATGTCGGTAGATTCCTGCTGTCCCACTTTCCCGAGCTTCAGCAATAACTTTCCACGCTCCTGCTTCTAAATCAGCTTGAATCATTTCAATCCAAAGATGAGGAGCCATTACTTTTGTGGCATCCTTGCTTCCCACTTCTGACAAAACAATAAAATCTTTTGCTAGTTCTCGGATATATTTTTGTTTTTCTTCTATAGACAGTTCGAGACTTCCAGTTGAAACTTCAACGTGAGTAATATGAAAATCTTGCAGCATGTTCCGAAATTCATAAAATTTATTTTGTAACAGAGCAACTTCAAATAAAGTTCCACCAAAATAAACTTCAAGATTAAATTTTTGATAGAGTTCTATCTTCTCTTTTAAATTTTGAGTGATGTAACCTGTTCCCCATCCTAATTTCAAAAAATCAATGAAATGACTGCTCGTTTCTAGCAAATCTCGTGCAGCGTTCAGACCAATACCGCGATCGATAACGTGCGTAATTCCGATCTGACGAGGTTTTTGCGATCGCTGAGGCAGTTCGAGAAAGTTTAGCATTTGCTTTCCTTCGTATAGTTTTTGATGATAGATTGAGGATGTAATACTTGCGCTCTTACTATTGTTGTTTTAATGAATTTATCGCGTTATAACTGTTATTAGGATGAAAGTAAACCAGTTTCTCCTAAAGCTATATCGAGTTCTTCTATTTCGATAGTCAGTCACTTTTTCGATAGTCAGTCATTTTAACGAACAATGAATGAGAAAAAGGGTGCAATATTTGCACCTCTATTTCTATGCTTTTAATAAATCCACAGATAAGCGTTTAAAGGCTAAGCGATCGCCTTCAACATCTGCAAAAATTGTATCCCCGGCAGTAAAATCACCCTGCAAAATTGCTTTGGCAATGTCGGTTTCTAAATATCGCTGTACGGCTCGTTTTAAAGGTCGCGCCCCATAGACAGGATCGTAACCCAATTCTGCTAGATAATCTAATGCTGCTTCCGACAATTTGAGAGAGAGTTTTTGCTCGCTCAAACGGTTTTCCAAACGCTGAACTTGTAATTTGACAATACGTTTTAATTGTTCCTTCAGCAAACTGCGGAAAATAATCAATTCATCTACGCGGTTGAGGAATTCAGGACGGAAATTTTCTTGCATTGCGATCATCACTCGCGATCGCATTTCCTCATAGTTAGCATCATCTCCCGCTAAATCGAGAATGTATTGCGACCCGATATTACTGGTCATAATAATGATGGAGTTTTTAAAGTCTACGGTATGCCCTTGAGAATCGGTTAAACGTCCGTCATCTAAGATTTGTAAAAGCACATTAAAGACATCATTATGTGCCTTTTCAATCTCATCAAAGAGAATGACCGAATAAGGACGGCGGCGAATGGCTTCAGTGAGTTGTCCCCCTTGTTCGTAACCGACATAACCCGGAGGCGCACCCATTAACCGAGAAACGCTATGTTTCTCCATATATTCCGACATATCGATACGAACGATCGCTTCTTCGGTATCAAAAAGATTAGCGGCGAGTGCTTTACCGAGTTCCGTTTTTCCGACCCCTGTGGGACCGAGAAAAATGAAGCTAGCAATGGGACGATTGGGATCTGATAAACCGGCCCGAGAGCGTTGAATAGCATCGGAAACGGCGGTTACAGCTTCATCTTGTCCGACAACTCGTTCGTGGAGTTCATCCTCTAAATGCAGGAGTTTTGCTTTCTCGGATTCGACCAACTTACTGAGGGGAATTCCCGTCCATTTGGAGATAATTTCGGCAATATCATCCTCTAATACTTCTTCTCGCAATAAGGATTTACCACTGGTTTGAATATCTGTCAATTGGCTTTCAGTTTCTTTAATTTGACGCTGTAGATCGGTCAGTTTTCCATAGCGTAACTCGGCGGCGCGGTTGAGGTCGTAGGCGCGTTCTGCTTGTTGAATTTCTAAATTCACGCGGTCTATTTCTTCTTTAATTCCGTTAATTTTGTCAATCACATCTTTTTCTGATTGCCACTGGGCATTTAAACGAGATTGCTCTTCTTTGAAATCGGCGAGTTCTTTTTCTAAAATAGCTAAGCGATCGCGGGCAGCTTCGTCATTATCTTTTTGCAAAGATAGCCGTTCCATTTCCAGTTGCAGGACTTTGCGATCGACTTCATCGAGTTCATCGGGTTTGGAGGTAATTTCCATTTTGAGTTTAGCGGCGGCTTCGTCTACCAAGTCGATCGCTTTATCGGGAAGGAAGCGATCGCTAATATAGCGGTTGGAAAGCATGGCCGCGGCAACTAAGGCATTATCGGCAATTTTCACGCCGTGGTGAACCTCGTAGCGCTCTTTCAGCCCGCGTAAAATGGAGATAGTATCGGCTTCGGTGGGTTCGTCGATTCTGACTTCTTGAAAGCGTCGTTCTAGGGCGGCATCTTTTTCGATATACTTGCGATACTCATCTAAGGTCGTCGCACCGATGCAGCGCAGTTCTCCTCGTGCCAGCATAGGTTTAAGGAGATTTCCCGCATCCATTGCCCCTTGAGTGGCTCCAGCACCGACGACGGTGTGGATTTCATCGATAAAGAGGATAATTTGCCCCTGAGACTCGGTAACCTCTTTGAGGACGGCTTTGAGGCGTTCTTCAAATTCGCCGCGATATTTGGCTCCGGCAATTAATGCACCCATATCGAGGGCAAACACGCGCCGATCTTTAAGTGAGTCTGGCACGTCTTGGCTGATGATGCGTTGTGCTAACCCTTCTGCGATCGCGGTTTTTCCGACTCCGGGTTCCCCAATTAAAACGGGGTTATTTTTCGTGCGACGGGAGAGAATTTGGATGGTACGGCGAATTTCCTCATCCCGACCGATAACGGGGTCGAGTTTCCCTTCTCGCGCCAGATCCGTCAGTTCTCGCCCGTATTTTTCTAATGCGTCGTATTTGCCTTCTGGGTTTTGATCCGTCACTTTTTGATTGCCTCGAATTCCTTTAATAATTTCTTTTAATTGATTTTCCGTCAAGCCGAATTCCTTAAATAGGGAGCGACCGAAGCGATCGTCTTTAGGATAGGCGAGAATGAGATGTTCGATGGAGATATAGTCATCGCCAAATTCTTTGCGGAAGGCTTCGGCGCGATCGAGGAGTAGGTCTAAACTGCGTCCTAAGTAGATCGAGTCGCTGGTTTGGGAGACTTTGGGCTGACGGGCGATAAACTCATCGGCGCGATCGCGGAGTTTCTGGACGCTAACGTTAGCTTTATTAAAAATACTGCTGGCGAGTCCTTCTTGTTCGAGAAGGGCTTTGATTAAATGTTCGCTTTCGATTTGTTGATTATTATTTTGTTTGGCAATTTCTGGGGTTTTAACGACGGCTTGCCATGCTTTTTCTGTAAATTGTTGGGGGTTGGTGGGCTGCATTTTTCTCCTCCAATAACGCGCGATCGCAAAGCGTGGCTTTTGCCGTATCGCCTCGATCTATAGTTATTGTAGAATCTCGGGGCGGGTTTTTCGGACGGGAAAATACGCCTTTGGGGGGACGGGTTTCCGTTCTCACAGGCAAGCGCGATCGTCTCCTGATAATTTACGTTACGATTGGATTGCGAATTTATCCTTTCAGAAAAAGCAATGAAAGCACTCTCAGTTACCGGAACAATTGATGAACAAGGTCAACTTTTTTTAGATCGACCTTTAAAAGTATCGCATCTGAGTACGGTACAAGTAATTGTTCTCATGCCAGAAACAGCAACGGAAATAGAAAAGGCTGAAAATAAAATAGCAGAATATCAAAATCGAGATATCATTCCGCGAGAAAGGTTTCAAAAAGAATTTAAGCAATCTTTAGAAGAATCAGGTTATGATTCTCGCGAAAAAATCATTCAATTAGTTCAAGATATTAAAAAAGAAATGGCAGATGAGTTCATTAGTAAAAAACAAAGCGATGAATGAAACTCCAGTGCGAATCTTTTTGGATACGAATATTTACATTGTTGGTGCGAGTGACGAAAATAGCAATGAATCAAAAATTCTCGATTGGATAGGATTCTATGAAGCCAAAAATCCTTGGCTAGAAACGATTATTTCGGAAGAACTACTCAATCAAATTTTAAGAGTTGCTAAACGCTTAAAAAACAAAGATTGGGGTGGCCGAAATTTTAGGCGGAATTTGGCAAAATCTCAATATTCACTATGTTTGTTTTGCAGAGAAAACATATTTTCAGATAGAAAAACTGGGTAAAATTCCTCGCGAGGATATTGGCGTTTATTTGACAGCACGAGAAGGAAAAGCACAATTTTTTATATCTGCAAATTATAAATTAATTCGGGTATTAGCTAGAGAAACAGGAGAATTTGAATGTTTGACTCCGGAGAAATTTCAAAAATATTTATGATAACAATGATTAATTTGGGTCTACCGAAGTTGTTGTGCTAAAAAGAGATAAATAGTACAGTAAAAATG
>NZ_JCAMRX010000052.1:0-45142 GCF_059821285.1 Spirulina sp. LEGE 11439 | reverse complement strand
ATTCTTTTTACTGTACTATTTATATTTTCTTTACACAATAACTTCGGTAGACCCATATTTTTGATATTGAAAGGCATAGTGTGAAAACGGAAATAAAGCAAAATATTGGCCCGAAACAAAATGCTATTGCTACTAATAATCTAAGTCAATACTTCCAATTCTACTCAGATTCAGACAACTATAGTGGTTCAGAAAAAACGAAAAAGGTGGAATATATTTGGGGTTAATAATACAGAATATTTGTAGGTTGAGCGCGATCGCTTTTCTCCTTGTTTCTATCTCTGCACGGGAATTTCGATGATAAACTCAGTTCCCTCTCCGAGTTGGGATTGACAAGCGATCGCGCCTTTGTGGTGTTCGACGATAATTTTATACCCCGTGGATAATCCCAGTCCCGTCCCGCTTCCCACGGGCTTTGTGGTAAAAAATGGCTCAAAAACCCGTTGGCGCGTCGCTTCGTCCATTCCCGTCCCATTATCCGCGATCGCAATTCTGACGCGGTTTTCCCCTAGAGTTTCGGTCCGAATGCGAATCGTTGGCGACTCTGAGGTGTTGCGATCGCTCGTCCTCAACGCATCGATCGCATTCGCGAGGAGATTGAAGAAAACTTGATTGAGTTGGCTGGCATAACAGGTCACGAGAGGAAGTTGCCCGTATTCTTTCAGAATAGCGATTGCGGGATATTCCGTGGTATTTCGCAAGTGATGCTGCAAAAGCATGAGGGTACTGTCAATATTTTCATGGAGGTCAACAGTTTTATATTCTGCTTCATCAAGGCGAGAGAAAACGCGCAACTCTTTGACAATACTCTCGATGCGCTTGGCTCCAACGTGCATCGAGTCGAGGAGTTTGGGTAGATCCTGCGCGACAAATTCGAGATCGATTTCTACCTCGGTTTCTTGAATTTCCTCAGAAGGTTGCGAATGATCTTGACGATAAAGTTCGAGTAGGTGAAACAAATCTTGAATATAAGTACGAGCCGGAGTGAGATTGCTATAAATAAAGCTAATGGGGTTGTTGATTTCGTGAGCAACTCCTGCCACCATCTGCCCGATCCCCGACATTTTTTCAGCTTGGATCAGTTGTGCTTGGGTTTGTTTGAGGTTTGTCAGGGTTTTTTCGAGGTCGAGGTTTTTCTCTTGCAATTGTTCCGTGCGTCGTTGGACTTTTTGCTCGAGGGTCGCGTTAGCTTGAGCGAGTTGTTGGTTAGCGATCGCTAAATTGGCATACAAAAGGGAATTTTCAAGGGCGATCGCAGCTTGTGCTGTCAAAAGTTGCAAGACTTCGAGGCGATCGGGGCTGAATACGCCGCCACTCGATGCGTGTTCGAGATAAAGTAGTCCAATGAGATTCCCTTGATGTAACAAAGGCAGACAGAGGAGAGATTGAGGGCTGGTAATCGTAAAGTATTCATCCCGAGCAAAGTCGCTTTGAGCGATATTATTGTCGAGAATGATGGCTTCGCGAGTGCGAATTGTATAAGTGAGAATGGATTGAGGAAGAGTGAAAGCCGGCAAATCCTCGAGAGGTTGAGATTGCAAAACTCGGATGCGATCGGGTTCGAGGGTAATCTCTGCTTCGACTTGCCAAATTCCTTCGCGATCGAGAATCAATACCCCTCGTTGAGCAGCAGCATTTTCGAGAATAATTTGCATCATTCGCGTGAGGAGGCGATCGAGAACAATTTCGCTCCCGATCGCTCGAGAGGCTTTGAGAATGCTGGCGAAATCAATAGTATCTGTAGAATTTTGGGTGCGAGTATTGGCAATTGTGGTGCGAATGTGAGAAAGAAAGGCTTCTCGTACCGGAGTACTGAAAAATTGCGGGTAGGTTTGCAGCAGGTGTCGAGTTTTGGCTTTTGCTCCCCAGCGATCGTAACAGAGATAGGCTTGTTGCAAGTAGGTGCGGGCGATCGCTTCTTTTTTGCGAGCGAGGTAGAATTTTCCCGCAAGTTCGTTGGCGAGGGCTTCTTCTTGCAAGTATCCATATTTTTTTGCACCTTGAATTGCACCATCGTAAAAATCAGAAGCCATTTCATATCGACCAAAAATGCGATAGCGTTCAGCTTCAACCAGATTGTATTTATGCAAAAAATTCATGGGAGCAGAATGCTTCCATTTCCTCATTTTTTTCTGGTATGCTCTAACTTTAGCAAGTAATTGTTTTTGTTGGGTCTGGGAGCGATCGGGATAAATTGCCAAACAAATGAGAGCAGCATAGAAATAAAAAAGAGCAGAAACATAACCGCCACGAATGCTATCAAGATATTTTTCAGCTTGAAGGTGATTGATTTCTGCTTCCCGGTAGGATGCAAACCAATAGAAAAACTGCAATTTAAGAATGTAAAAATAACCCAGAGCGCCGAGATCTTTCTCTTGTTGATGAAGAGTCAGGAATACGCTTTCATTGTAAGAATTTCCTTCGATACCGGGAGAATCCTCTGTTTCATCGATCAGCTTGATAATAATGTGCTGAAGGTGTCGAACTCTATAAAGCGCTTGTTTTTGTTTGAGTTTTTCGATCTTTTTACAATAGTTATTAATTTCTTGTTGGATACTGTTAAGATTTTTTCCTGTAAAAAATAAACTATTATTGTAAATCCCCAAACAATAGGCTGCAAATTCGATATCTCCAGTTTCTAGTCCACTTTTATAACCTTCAAGTAAAGGTTTTAATGTTTTTTTCAAGTGTTCTTGCCAATGAAGAATAAAGGTATTGAAGATCATAAAAACCTTAGCTCTCAGTTCTTTTGCCTTCAATTCAACCAATAATTCCCTACCCAATACACCGAATTGATATCCGGTTTGAAAAAGACTTAAAATCCCACAAAGAATCAAACCATAATTGCAATAAGCATAAGCCGATAAAGGGGCATTACCATATTTGAGCGATAGGCTCACTTGCTTTAAAGCAATAAGTCCAAAAAATTCAGGACTGGTAAAATAAGCAGCCGGCAAAACACCTGCTAAAATTCGTAGAGCCGCGAGCTTTCTTGGCTCTTTCATTTCGGGAAGACGAATCAAATCTTTAGGTCGCTTGTTAATGAGAGCAAGATTAATTTTACTTAGTGCCAAGAGTAGGTGTAACTTATTCGGCTTTTGAGGAAATTTAACCCCTAATAAGGCTAAGATATCTAAGGCTGCGTTTAGGGCTCGTTTGGGTTGACTTTTCGCAACATAACTCAGAATTCGAGCCTCGTAAACACCAACTTTATCGAGAACGGTTCGTGCGTGTTGCAAAACCAATTCGATCCATTGCTCCATTAACTCGAACTCGCCACAAAGATAAGCGGCTTCCACGGCTTCCTCGTGTAATGCGAAAGTTAATTCATAGTAATCTTGCCAACTGCGATTGGATAATAGCTCAATTCCTATTTTTAAATAGGTCAGTGCCGATCGCCGTGCTGCCGATCGATTAGCTTTTTTTCCTGCTTTTAAGTTCAATTCTGCTAACATACTCTTTTCCGATTGTTTGACGATATAGGCACGCGCTAAATTCAATTGATTGACAATATCAAAAATTTTTTTCTCTCGTTTATCCCTTGGTATTTCTACTAATAATTGCCGTCCGAGTAGTAGATGAAATTGTTGTTTTTCACGATCGGAAATGCGAGAATAGGCGGCTTGTTGAATGCGATCGTGAGCGAATTTGAACTGTAATTTTGTGTCGATTTTAATCTTTGCTTCAAGTAGCTTGTAGCTTTTGTTTAAAGGTAGAATAATTCCGCGATCGATCGCTTCTTGTAATGCGATCGCTACTTCCAAAGATGACGATCGAGCAATCCCCATCAAGGTCGATAAGTCAAACTTATTGCCAATACAAGCAGCGAGTTGTATCATTTGCCGGACTTCCGTGGAGAGTTTCTCTATTTTTCCCGCCAGTAACTCTACAACATTTGCCGTAATTTCTTGTTTGTGAATTTGAGTAATATCCCAAAGCCATTTCTGTTGTTGGGAATCAAAATGCAATAATTTTTCTGTATAAAGTGCTTTGAGAAATTCATTGAGGAAAAAAGGATTCCCGCCTGTTTTTTTTTGTAACAATGCTGCCAGAGGTTGCGCGATAACAGGAGAACATGACAGAGCATCAATAACAAATCTCTCAATTTCTGTTAAGGGTAACGATGTGAGAGAAATTTCGGAAATTTCGATACCTCCTTCGGCAATATCATTCAATGTCAGTATTAACGGATGTGCTGCATCAACTTCATTATCGCGGTAAGCTCCGATCGCCAAGAAATACCCCATATCGGGTGCAGTCATTAATAAATGCAGCAATTGCAAGGATGCAGAATCTGCCCATTGCAAATCGTCGAGGAAGATCGTGAGAGGACGATCGATGCAGGTAAAAACGCGGATAAAACTTTGCAGGGTTAGATTAAAACGATGTTGGCTTTCCTTTGCACCCAGTTGAGGGATTTGTGGTTGTTTCCCGATAATTAGTTCTAGATCGGGGACAATCTCTACGATCGCTCGCCCATTATTCCCCAGAGCTTGTTGCAGGCGTTCTCGCCATTGTTGCAATTCTGTTTCCGGTTCTGCTAAAAGTTGTCGTATCAAACCACTCAAAGCATGAGCAATTGCTGAATAAGGGATCTCGCGCTGAAATTGGTCGAATTTCCCCGAAACGAAGAAACCATGCTTGACGGTAATGGGTTTATAGATTTCGGCGATTAAAGCAGATTTTCCAATTCCCGAATAACCTTTGACTAGACAAAGTACGGGTTGTTGGCGATAAAGTCCCTCCTTGAAAGCCATCAGTAACGTAGCAATTTCGCGATCGCGTCCGTAAAGTTTTTGCGGAATTTGCAAGCGATCGCCGCGATCGTTGTGACCGAGTTCAAACGGTTCGATCTGTTTGTCTCGATCCCATTGTTGCCAGCATCGTTCGAGATCTGCCTTTAATCCATAAGCCGATTGATAGCGATCTTCTGCATTTTTCGCCATCAATTTGAGAATGATTTCCTCTACCGTGGGGGGAATCTTTCCTCTTCTCTCTGCTACTGGCTTGTTGTTAACAGATCCCTGTAAAACTGGAGGCATTTTGGCAATATGACAGTGAATGAGTTCCACCGGATCGGGATTGGCAAACGGCAATCGTCCTGTTAAAAGTTCGTAAAATGTTACGCCAAGGGAATAGAAATCGCTGCGATCGTCGATCGCTCGGTTCATGCGTCCAGTTTGTTCCGGAGAAATATAAGCAAGAGTCCCTTCGAGAGTATTGGCATTGCTAAAGGTCGTAACCTCTCGCGATCTCGCGGTAGAAATGCCAAAATCAATGATTTTAGCCTGTTTGGTCTCGGTATTGAGAACAATATTGCTGGGATTGATATCTTTGTGAATGATACCCGCCCCGTGAATTTGACCGAGACAATCTGCGATCGCAATCGCAAGTTCGAGAAATTCTGCAATCTTTAATTTTCCTGCCAACGCCAATTGTACGAGAGATTCCCCACCAAAATCCTCTATGACGATGGTCAAGCGATCGTCCCAAAAATCATACGCTTTAATTGCTCCGGCTCCGTCAAGACTGCGTGTAATCTCGTATTCTCGTCGAAACCAAGCCACATTTTCAGCATCGGTATAATCGGCTTTTAAGGTTTTGAGAATAACAGGTTGCCCATTAAGGACGCTACGATAAATAAAAGTCCGCCCGCTTTCGTAAAGTAGCTGCTCTCCAGTAATATTTAGTTCTGCTGGCATTTGGATTCCTTTCTCTGTATGAATTACAGCATACGATCGCAGTTTTCAAGTTGGCAACACCCTTGAAATTTAAGCTCTCCAATGCGCTCAATTTTATTTAGGAAATAAGAAATCCAGTGCGATCGGGATCTAACTTTGATGCGATGGCGATCGCAATTTCTTCATTATCAAAAAACTTTATAGAATCCTATAAAACTTCACATAAGAATCACTTATTCTCAAGAGTAAATTTTTCATTAGAGAATCGCGAACCAAAAAGGAAAAATGTCCTTTTCTGCCTGAACTGATAGCATAGCGATCTCGTTAATTCACGAGCTAATATCTGACCAGACGGCAAACTCGTTACCACTAGGTTCGGAGAAATGAAAACGGCGACCTCCCGGAAAGGGAAAAATCGGTTTGACGATCGCACCCCCCGCTTGTTCGATTTTAGCTTGGGTAGCCTCCAAATTCTGACTGTAAAAGACAATTAGAGCAGCACCGCGATCGGTGGATGAGGCTAAATCAGACTGAAAGAAACCCCCATCAAGGCCTTGGTGCGAAAAAGCCGTATATTCAGCACCAAAGTTTTGAAAAGACCAGCCAAAAACCTGAGTGAAGAAACGCTGAGTTGCCGGGATATCTCGGGCTGGAAACTCAACGTAGTTTATTTTTTCATGCTCATTCATGCTGCGATCCCTGCTTTCCTTACCACTATACAAGCAAAGCGATCGTGTTTATAATTGGCTTGGGGAGACCCTAATTATTTTGGTCTCAAGCCTCTCACTTTAACGGTCAGAACTGATAACGATTCACTGATAACTGATAACTGAAATGACTATTCCTCAACAATCTGAAATCCAATTTTTGACATCCGAAGAATCCGCAGATGTAGATGCGGCTTTGCTCTCTTCCTCCGAGAAATTCCTGACTCGCCTCACCATTTCTTCTCTGAGATTGTTAAAAGTTATTGCTACAGATTATAATATTTCGCCAGAGGAATTGACACATCAACAAATTGTTCAATGGTTTGAAAAAGATAGCAAAATTCGCCAAGAACAAGGGAAAGACGCAGCCGTTTTAAAATGGTAGGACCCAGCCATTCAACCTTTCTTCATCTTAGAATCCATACTGCGTAGATTTACCGATCGTTTCAGTGAGTTCGATAAAATGTCAATTTTTAAGATAGAATTAGCACTTCGCTCTCAATACAAGTAATTCGCGATCGCCTTCTTTGTCATTCGAGAGGATAGCAGAATTTTGCTTCCTTTCTCCTGCGATCGCGTTAATCCTAATATAAAATGAGGTCATATAAATTATGAGCATTCAAATTAAAGTTCCCAGTATGATGTGTGATGGTTGTGTCAAGGCGATCTCGACCGAAATTCAATCTCATTTGCCCAAAGCAAAAATCGAGGCCGATTTGGATCGTAAAATTGTTACAGTGGATACAACAGCTTCAAAAACCGCGATCGCAGAAATGATCGCAGCCGCCGGTCACGAAACTGAAAATTAGGGTGCTTCAAGCAGTCTTAGGGATAATTTATTTCCACCCAACAAAAGAAAAGACTGCTGTAAGAACATAAAAATCTAGAGGAAACCAAAAATAATGAGATATTCAACTCGGGTCATGACATGAGTTGCGATTGTCGGTCTATTGGGTTGCAAGATTTGCTAAAACTTTAAACAATCAGTCTGTTTTTTAAAGTTTATGTAAAGATTCAGGCCGATTTCATATTTATGTCAAAAAAAAGTGTTTCCTCTTCTGTACAACCATTTAGAGTAGGAAACGAATGATGATTACAACCTATAAAAATCAGAAAACGTTAAAAAGCCCTTCTCCATCTCCCCAAAAACGCGATCTTTTAGACCGACAGACTGGCATGAATGTCGCCACTGTCTTACTCATTGGCAGTAAGCATTTTACAACCATTTTTCTCGAACGATACGAGACCCCGATCGCGGCAGTCGCAGAAGCAACATCTAAAGCGAAGATTCTTGCTTGTGTCGGCCAATACCAGCCGGATATCGTTTTACTCGAAGCCGATCTTCTTAACATTCCGGGATTGTGTTGCGAGATCAAAAAAGCCAATTCATTCGGCGGCGTTTATTGTGTCGCGATCGAATTTTGTACTGCTGTCAATCCCTTTTCTCTAGAATCTTCTCAACATCTTCTCGACAGGGCTAAAGCCATTGAAAATCATGCCGATACTTATCTAAAAATGTCAGGTTTCGCCACTTCTGAAAAGTCTTGCCTTGAGGTAGAACAGCGATTGTTACAGGCTTATCTTCAAACTGCTTATCGTCAAGTGCAGAAATATCGAGAACTTCTGAAAACGAATGATTTTCTCTCTTCTCTTGCTCTCGCTGATGCCCTCACAGACTTAAGCAATCGTCGCGCCCTCGATTGGGATTTACCCAGACAGATCCAAAAAGCAAGAAACCGCAATATTCCTTTCAGTTTGGTAATTTTAGATGTGGATCATTTTAAATCCGTCAATGATAATCACGGTCATCTCGTTGGCGATCGCGTTTTGAAACTCTTCGCCACTCGCTTAAAAAATAATATCCGGATACAAGATACTATCTTTCGCTATGGTGGCGAAGAATTTGTCATTCTCCTCCAACAAACTGATACCGAGACGGCTATTGCGATCGCGGGTAGATTGTGCCAAATTATTCGCGAGACTCCGTTTGAGATCGATGGCAATTTAACCCTTTCTCTGACAGTCAGTATCGGGCTATCCTTATTGCAAGATGAAGATGATCCCCTCGGCATCAACCTTCTCAAACGTGCCGATTATAATCTTCTGCAAGCAAAATCAGCCGGCAGAAACCAAATTATTCATTAAATATTAGGTTCTATCGGATTCATCCTGCATTGGCAAAACTTTGACAGGATTTTGGCAGAACTTTTCGATGCAGCGTACAAACATTTCTACTCCCAAACACAACACGCTTTCATCAAAATTAAATCGAGGATGATGATGAGGAAAAGCGAGACCTTTAGCCGGGTTTGCCGACCCGAGAAAGAAATAACAGCCCGGTACTTCTTGCAAAAAATAAGACATATCTTCGGATGCCATTGTTTGACATTCTGGCACGACTCCTACCGGAGTTTCTAACACTTCAAAGGCCACAGAACGAACTAAATCGGCAATTTTTGCATCATTGATCGTGGGAGGATATAATCTCGTATAGTTAAACTCGTAAGCCGCCCCGTAACTCTGACAAATACCGGCAATAATCTCTTCAATTCGCCGAGGAAGAAAGGCGGCGAGATCGGGGTTAAAATATCTCACTGTACCCGTGAGGCGTGCGGTATCCGCGATCGCATTTTTTGCCGTTCCTGCATGTAGTTCTCCTACAGTTACCACGGCGGATTCAAGGGGGCTGACATTGCGTGCGACAATGGTTTGCAGTGCCGTGACAATTTGAGCGCTGACCACAATAGCATCAATGGTTTCTTGGGGAATGGCACCGTGTCCGCCTTGGCCGAGAATGGTACAGCTAAAGAGTTCTGAAGCTGCCATTAATGCCCCCGATCGCACGCCGATGGTCCCCCAAGGCAAACTATTCCACAGATGCAAACCAATAATACTTTCCACCTCGGGGTTTTTCAGCACTCCTGCATCAATCATGGGTTTTGCCCCACCGGGAGACTCCTCGGCCGGTTGAAAGATAATTTTTACCGTCCCGTTAAAATCCTCGCGATGTTGAGAGAGATAAAAGGCAGTTCCCAAAGCGATCGCAGTATGTCCGTCGTGACCGCAGGCGTGCATGATCCCCTCATGTTGAGACCGGTAATTTACCTCGTTTTCTTCTTGAATGGGTAAGGCATCCATATCGGCACGAAGGGCTAAGACTCGACCGGAATTTTTCCCCGCGATCGTGGCCGTAATTCCCGTTTTTGCGATTCCTGTTTGGTATTCAATGCCCCATTCTCGTAGTTTTTTGACGATGAATTCAGCCGTCTTATATTCTTGAAAACCCAATTCGGGAAATTGATGTAAATGTCGTCGCCACTCGACCAATTGAGGATGTAAGGTGCGAATCTGCCAACGAATTTGTGATAAGCGATCGGAGTTCGCAGTCGGAAATGTAGAAACCATTTTGAGCTATGATTTTATGTTTACTTTTCTGACAAAAATTTATTTTTATCTTGACAAAATTATTATACCTTCTCTGTAAAACTTATAATAGGAGAGAAACATTAATCTTCATCAGTAAATATAGCAAAAATCCCTTGGAAATCTCGCTCATAAGAATCTTGGAAATCTCTAATTGAAGGTGTTTTACAAACAATAGACAAGTTGCGATCGCACTAACTTCCTCCGCCGGGTAAACTCAACCGATAAAATACGATCGCGATCTTACGATTTTTTCATGTTTACGATACCTACCAATTTTCTTACAATTTTTAATTAGACAGATGAGGAGAGACGGTATGAAACGGTTCGCCTTCTGTCATCCTTAAAGTAATCGGGAGATTTTATCGTGGCTCATTTATTAAATTTGAACGAAGCTGGCGTAGCTATTCAAGGATACGATCCTGTCGCTTATTTTTCCGGTCAACCTCAAGCTGGCAATTCTGAAATTACTTCTACTTACGAAGGAGCGGTGTATTATTTTATCAATGCCGACAATAAAGCTCAGTTCGATACCAACCCGCAGCAATATATTCCTCAGTATGGTGGTTTTTGTGCGGTTGCCGTATCGGAAGGCAAAACTTTCCCCATTCAACCCAATACCTATAAGGTAACGGATGGCAAACTTTACCTCTTCTACAACGGTAAATTGGGCAATACCCAGCCTCAATGGGAGGAAGCCGAGCAAACTCGTCGAGAGAATGCCGACAAGCACTGGCAAAATGATGATTTGGTCGTTATTTATCCTTCTCTGGATTACTAAATCTCAATCAGAGCGAATTTTTTATTAGGGGTAGCGCATCTTAATACTTGCTACCCCAGCGATCGCGACACTCAACAATTATGCAAAATTACCATAAAACTATAATACCATCACTAACTTTCTATCTCGTTTGCTCCAAGCAAAAGTTTAAAATTTCTGTACACAATAGTTAGCTCGCTATTAAATCCACAAAAAGTACTTACCCTATTTAATATCGTATTAGTGTATTTACTTATCTCCTTTGCCTTAGCAGATTAACAACTCAATTTGAGATTTGCCGCTCTATATCCGATTTGGGTGAAAATAGCTCTTTTCTTTATCTTATTTTTATGGCACAATGGAAGTGCAGAGATGCGATAGATTATTCTGCCTGCGGTAAAAAAGGCAGAATAAGCAAAAAACTCTTAAATTAAGCACGCGGATAATTAAAAGAGTTTTGAGAATCGAGTACAATAACGAGATAGGAGATAAGTGTAATGAATGAAGTCTATTTGGCACTGCTCATTTTTGCAGAAGCGGCGGCTTATATATTAGCAATTTACGGTTTGTTAATACTTGCAAGAACTCAGTTAACTCGCAAGCGAGTTTAGCAAAATTATTGTTTGTTCTAACCGTAAATTCACGGTAAATTGGCCATAAATTAGCCATAAATTAGCCATAAAAAATGGGTTGAGCGATCGCGCTAAATCCATTTTTTAGGCATTATCCCAGAATCTTCTAAGTTGTAACAATCTATCAATTTTTATAGATAAAGTTGATAGATCAAAAATTATGTGGATGAGTTAATTCTCGATCGCAAGCCTTCCAATCACCTTCAAGTATATTTAGATTACTTGTACCATAAAGAATTTCTCCAGAAGTATATTGTTCTTTGTTGAACATCCACCCTCTACCTGACATTTCAGCTAGCATTCTTGGCAAACATCTCAGCAAAGCCTTGATTCTCGCTTCTTTTAGCTGAATGTAGTTCTGAACATTTGTGATGTTATCTATCAATATATTCCACTGACAATCGAGAGTCATATCCTTTTCGTTTTTATTGGGTAGCCAATCCAAGATTAGATTAGAATCACCAGCTACAGCATCATTTAATATTTGCGTCCATTCTTGACCTATTATTGCTTTACCAGTATTTCGATCTATCCCTCCAGAATATTTAGCTCTATTCTTACCAATCTCATCTGTAGAGAATTTACCCTTAATATATTCTAAACTCAAAATTTCAGGGGCAAAAGCTTGTCTAGGAGAAAGCTGGGGATTATTAATTCTAATAAGTTTTACTAACTCATCAATTTCGCTTGGCAGCCTCGTAACAATAGGACCAATATCACTAATTAGACCTGCATATTCATCTATCATATCTGCCACTTCATGAAATTGATTCACTCCATCAGGTGTAGCTAAGAAACTTTGAATTTCTAGAATATCTAGATTATCTGTTTTGATTTTTAACATCTGTAAAACGATGATAATGAAAGTTGCTTCTGCAAAAGCTGTTTTGCTTCTAACTTCCAAGGCTTTTTCCCAACTCATTGTTCTGTATCCGGAAGCCATTTCTTTGACTCCGATATATCTCTCTTGCCATACTTCACGAACATATTCAGTAAAGTCTGAGTAAGAAGTTTCAATTTCTTCAACTAAGTTTAAAATTCTCATATTGGCTTCATTGTGTACTAAAGCCAAGTCGTTCAAGGCAATCGAATTTAAGATTGGTGTTTTTTGTAGCAGTCTAAAAAGACATGGCTTTCTTCCTTCATGTTCGACAAATACCTTACGGTTACCATAATCACTGTTAATAACAAAAAAATCTTCAAGGTGATTAAGTTTAGAAAAGGCTTGAGCATGCTTATCGCAGAGAGATAGTAAGAATTTTTTTCTTTTCTCTTTCCTTTGAGTTTCAGAATCTTCCAAAGTAAGCTGTAGACTTTCTTCTAGAATGTCAAATCCTATGATTTCAAAAATATTTTGAAATAAAATAGCTTTGATTCCTACTTTTATCTCTTCTGGTAGCTGCAAATCTAAACCCAATATAGGTTCTAAGGCTGATAGAATAGAGGCATAATAACCTAACAAACCTCCAATTGAATTCATGTATTTGGCAAGTTTTTTCTCTAGATTTTTATAACATTTACACCTAATTTTATTTAACAAAAGATCGAAAAAATTATCAAAATTTTCTGTTTTAGTCAAAGATATATTTAATTGTTCAAATTGAGCAGGTTCTGCCGTTAATAGGTTAAGAATTTTTGCTAAGTTATTATCACCTCTTCTTAATCCACTTAGTATGGATTGAATGGCAGAATCTTTTAATTCAGGGATTAGAAGTTTAGGGGAGATATTGGTTTTAATCTGGTATGCTTCAGATTTCAACTGGAATTGAGTTGTCATAGCTAATAAGCAATGAGCTAGTAAAATAAACTTAGTTATTGTTTTATCAATAGAATTATAGAGATCGAGCAACAACAAGGGTTGTTGTCTGCTTCACATTTATGTATCATTCAGGATTGCTATATGTCTGTAGCGATTAGTACAATTTAAGATGAATTTACCTTGCTGGATTCTGAGATTTTAGGCGATCGCGAGGAAATTGGCAAAATACTGTCGATATAATTCACAACTGGGAATGGCGCGATCGCCACGTAATTTCACCAAACCAATACTTTCTAAGCGATAGGCCACAATTGGATCGAGTTGTACGGGATCTGGACTGTCAACCACTTGTTTCAAGGCAATTTGTAGATCCCGATGAGGATGCAATGCTGCTAAAAATTCTCGCAAGCGATCGCTATAAATTCCCCCTTGAGTTGGCGCTTCAGCAATTAATCGTTCTAAACTCAAATCTTGGCAAGCTAAATGATATAACGCCAAGCGAACCATTTCTGGATGACAGCTAATTTGAGTGAGCAAAGGCAATAATTTGTTCATCCCAGCTTCTCCTCTAGCCCATGTTAACCCATGACGGAGCGCTAAATCTCGGACTTGCTCCCGGGTAAATTCCGGTAATTTAAGCGATAAACCAATATTAAACGGAGATTGACTCAATTTTAGTGGCACGTAAACATCAGTCGCATGAGCAATAATCCAGCGAATTTGTTGCCAATTGGCAAACTCTTTCCCATCCTCATACCACGTCCGCAATAAAGGTAAGAACTCTCCTGATAAATGAGGATAGGCAAATAATTGATTGACTTCATCGAGAGCGATCGCTAAAGGTCGATCGGTATTTTCAAGTAAATACTCTTCAAAATAAGCCGTACAACTGACCTTACTACCAATATTAATATCCCAAAATTCTTCGATTTTGGGTTCAATTCCCAATTGTCGGCTCACATTCGCACAAAACCAGCGTAAGAAGCGATCCAAACTGGAAAAAACTTCGCGATCGGCGCGGTGCAAACTTAAATTAAGGGGTTGAACTTGATGAGCATGAGCATGGGCTAAAATCCTTCGTAATAAAGAGGTTTTTCCCATATGCTGGGGGGCTTTAATGCGAATGAGGCTGCCGGGTTTTAAAACTTCTCGATAGGCTTGTGCTTCAATGGGCGGGCGTTCGATGTAAAATTTAGAATTGAGGGGAACCGGACCATTCGGACATTCCCAATCTGAGGCTGGCGATCCTTCGCTTTTGGGTTTTTCATTGAATTGATGCGATCGCGCGTAATATCCGAGTACCGCCCGAATATTACTTTTAGAAACCTTGCGATCGAGAACCGTCGAGAGATGCTGCCAGAGTTTAAAACCGACATCGCGAATATAACTGTATTCGTAGTTGCAATGCTCGGCAATTTCTGCATAAGTTTTGCCTTCCCAGACTTGACAAAAAACCATTTCTTGCAGATTATTCAAAGGCGTATCGGGAAGGACGCAATCTAAAATATTTAATGCTTCTTCTGCGGGAATGGGATCGCTCATTGCTTTGATAATGTAGAAAGATATCCTTCAATTAAAAAATCGGTATCAATCTGCGCAACTGTTATATTTTCTAATCGTAGAGCCTCAGTCATTTTCTCGAGTCCCAAATTGCCGACGGGAGAAGGCGCACCACTCCCGCCAATAATTTTAGGGGCAATGAAGGCCATGATTTTTTGTACCGTCCCTTCTGCGATCGCCCGAGCCGCTAAAACTCCCCCGCACTCCCACAATACTCGAGAACAACCGCGATCGTATAAATGCTGCATGGTTGAATCAGGGGTTAACTCGGGCAATTTTACAACCTCAACGCCTTGAGCTTGTAAATATTCTCCCATCAAAGGATTGCTCTGTTCTTCAGTTAATACCAAAGTAGGATTTTCCTCAACCTGCCAAAGATTAGCCTCTCGAGGCAGATCGAGGGTACGACTCATGACCACTCGTAACGGGTTGCGCGAAGATATCCCATGAGTTGTTAAATGAGGATTGTCTCGCCGCACAGTATTTCCTCCCACGATAACCGCATCGGCGATCGCTCTTTCTTGGTGGACGCGGTGGCGCGATCGTGGACTGGTCACCCAAGCACTATGTCCCGTTGTCGCCGCAATTTTCCCATCAAGAGTCATGGCGTATTTCAAAATGCCCCAAGGACGTTGGTAGAGAATGCGATGGCTAAACGCTTCATTCAACTGGCGACAGTCTGATTCCTCTAGCCCCACGATCGTCTCAATTCCCCCTTGACGCAGGCGATCGATCCCACCTCCCGCAACGCGCGGATCGGGATCGACCATCCCCACAAACACCTTAGCAATGTTGGCTTTAATGAGCGCTTCACTACAAGGCGGAGTGCGTCCGTAATGATTGCATGGCTCTAAATTCACATAAAGGGTTGCCCCTGTCGCTAAATCTCTCGCTTGACGCAGGGCAAAAATTTCCGCGTGAGGCTGTCCCGCTTGAGGATGATACCCTTCCCCAATAATTTCACCCTGACGCACGATAACGCAGCCAACGAGAGGGTTGGGAGAAGTATATCCCGCGCCACGACGGGCGAGATGCAAACATCGTTGCATCATGTTGGAATCAAACGGCGAAAAGGTTTGCGTGAGAATCATGGGTCATTGCTCATCGAGAAAAGTGTCATAGCCAGTTGCGGCGCGGGCAAATCCTTCGCTTAGGCTTAAAATATGAGTTTTATTGTTACATTGACATTCATTGTTGTGAAATCTGCTGACTTTTATCCTGCCAAATTAACGCCGCTTTTCGTTCGTATTATCCAAAGTTTTTCCTATGGGGTTGCCCATACTGCTTATCGCTTGAACTTGCAGGTTGCCGATCGCGATCTGGATAAATTAAAAGCGATCGAAGGCGATCGCGCCATCCTTATGCCCAACCATCCCTCTTTTAATGATGCCGTCGTCCTCCATCTCCTCTCGACGCGCCTCGGTCAGTTGTTTAACTACCTCGTCGCCTATGATAACTTTAGCGGTTGGCAAGGGAAATTTTTGCAGCGCATGGGGTGTCATTCTATCAAACGAGGAGTCGGCGATCGCGCCAGTATTGCCTATACTCTCGATCTCCTGCGCCAAAGTACCACCAAACTCGTGATTTTTCCCGAGGGCGGTTGTTCTTATCAAAACGATACTGTTATGCCTTTTCGTCCAGGAGCCGTACAAATGCCCCTGCAAGTTCTCCAAAAACTCGCCAAAAATTCCCCGCAAGTCCCCAATTTCTTTCTCGTTCCCATTAGTATCAAATATCGCTATCGCGACTCCATGACGAGGGCGATCGCTGTGAGTCTCCATGACTTAGAAACTGCCTTAGAAATCATTCCCCAAACCGAGAATTTTTATTCGCGCTTGCGGGCGATCGGGTTGCGAGTCGTCACCAACCTCGAACGAGAATACGCGATCGCCGCGCCGAACTCAACCGAATTCTCCCTCAACCAGCGTATCGAAAACATCAAAACTTATGTTCTGACTCATTGCGAACAAAAGCTAGAGATTACTGCCACTTCCCATCTGCCCCTGCGAGAGCGAGTTTATAAAATTCAGTTTCTCCTCGACTCCCAAAGCGAACCTTTTCCAGATTCAGAAACAATCTATAAAGCAACAGTACGCTTGCTCAACTTTGATGCCATGTACGACGGTTATGTGGCTGCAGCCCCCACCCCTGAACGCTTTTTAGATACATTGACTCGCTTGGAACGGGAAGTTTTTGCGATCGATCGCCCCCAACCCAAAGGCCATCGCCACGCTTGGCTGAAAATTGGCGCTCCTGTCAATCTTAAAGATTATTTACACGCTTATAAACAAGACCGCAGCGAAACCATCGCACAACTCACTCGACAGATCCAACAAGCCGTCCAAGAAAATTTAAACACAATCGTTCAAAAATGGAATGCTCCTTTAGAAAAGTAAATTTGTTAGAATCGTCAAGTCCTTAGCTTCTCGATAAAATAAGCAAGTTAGCCAATATTTTATCATTCTTGCCTTCAAGCAGGTACTACCCTTATGTCTACTGTATTTCTCGGTTTTCAGGAGTATCTTACCTTTACAGAATTGCCAATTTTTTCAGAATGATGACGATTTTGGCATTTTTTGACCTGAAATCACTTATACTCTTATATAAAAATGTTTCTCTCCTCTGCTATTACTGAATTTTAGGTTATTTTTTTGCAACTATATTTCATTAGAATACCTATTTTAAGTTTTTTTTGTTTGAAGTGCATTAGTTATATCTGCCACATTGTGTTGAAAATCTTGCAGGATAATTAAATGAGAAGTTATCACTATCACGTGGGAGGAAGTCTGAGCGATAATTCTCCCAGTTACGTCAAGCGGCATGCCGATAAGGAACTCTACGAAGCCCTCAAACAAGGAGAATTTTGCTACATTCTCAACTCCAGACAAGTCGGGAAATCTTCTCTTTTGGTGCATACCCGCTATCGCCTCGAACGAGAAGGATTTAAATGTGCCAGTCTGGATATGACCAATATCGGCAGTGAAACGATTACTCCGCCTCAATGGTATAAAGGTATCGCCGTTGAATTATGGCGAGGATTTAAACTCTTAAGAAAAGTTAAATTTAAAACATGGTGGGCAGAGCAAGAAGGGATTTCCGTGGTGCAGAAATTGAGTCAATTTATTTCTGAAGTCTTGCTCGAAGAATTGACCGAAGAAAAATTGTTTATTTTTGTCGATGAAATTGATAGTATTCTCAGTTTGAATTTTCCCATTGATGACTTTTTTGCCTTAATTCGTTTCTGCTACAATCAAAGAACGCACGATCCGCGCTACAAGCGTTTGAGTTTTGCCATTTTTGGAGTCGCCACGCCATCGGATCTGATTGCCGATAAAAAGAGAACGCCGTTTAATATTGGCAGAGCGATCGAGTTACAGGGTTTTCGGATCGATGAGATTGGCTCTTTGGTTGCAGGACTAACCAACAATCCCGATCAAGGAAAAATTATTGTTGAAGAAATTTTGCGCTGGACATCCGGACAACCCTTTTTAACGCAAAAGTTATGCCAGATTGTGGTTGAAGTCAGTTGCGATAAAAATGGCAAATATCTTACGATTCCTCCTGGAGCAGAAACCTTCTGGGTGGAAAGTTTGGTCAAATCGAGAATCATTCAAAAATGGGAATCCCAAGATGAACCCGAACACATGAAAACGATTCGCGATCGCATTAGGCGCAATGAAACCAGTAGTTCTCGTTTACTGGGTATTTATCAACAAATTTTACAGGGACGCGAAATTAAAGTCGATGATAGCCGAGAGCATATTGAGTTACTCTTATCGGGTTTAGTGGTTAAATCAGAAGGAATATTAAAAGTCAAAAATCGAATTTATCAAGAAATATTTAACTTAGACTGGGTTGAGAAACAACTGGAAAAGTTGCGCCCTTATTCGGAAGGTTTTAAGGCATGGATCGCCTCAAAACAAAGCGATGAATCGAGATTATTGCGCGGAAAAGCCTTGAAAAACGCCCTCGACTGGTCTCAAGAAAAAAGTTTGAGCGATGTAGATTATCAGTTCTTGAAAGCGAGCCAAGAACTCGATCAACAAGAAATGAAAACACGATTGGAAGCCGATCGCACCCGAGTCATTGAGGCACAATTAATCCGCGATCGCAAAACAGCCAAAATCCAAAGACTGCTACTGGGAGTGACTAGCATGGCCTTCTTCATTGCCTCGATCTTGGGAATTACCGCCTTTTGGCAATACCGTAAAGCGATCGAGAGCGAAAATAAGACCAAAATTAGTGAAATTCAAGCCCTTGTCTCCTCATCAAAAGCCTTGGTTGCGACCGAGAGAAAATTTGATGCCCTCATTGAAGCCACCAAAGCCAGTCAAAGATTGCAAGCTATCGGCGGTGCGGATTCCCAAACCGAGGAGCAAGTCCAAAATGTCCTGCGCCAAGCAATTTATCAAACCAAAGAATATAATCGCCTCTCGGGTCACGAGGCTGGAATTTGGGGGGTAGCCTACTCCTCCGACGGCGAAGCGATCGTCACGGTCAGTAAAGATACAACTGCTAAATTATGGAATACAGAAGGACAATTACTAACGACCTTAAAGACTCATAAAGCCCCGGTTTTAGGGGTTGCCTTTGCCCCCGATGGTCAAGCGATCGCCACAGCTAGCGAGGATAATACCGCCAAACTCTGGACGCGAGAAGGACAATTGCTACAGACCTTAACCGGACATCGGGCTGCGGTTTTAGATGTGGCCTTTTCCCCAGATGGAGAAGCGATCGCCACCGCAGGAGAAGATGCTCTCGTTAAACTCTGGACGCGAGAAGGACAATTGTTGCAGACCTTAAGCGAACATACATCTGCTGTTTGGGATGTGGCCTTTTCTCCAGATGGTCAAATTTTAGCGACAGCCAGCGTCGATAAAACCGTCAAACTCTGGAATCGAGAAGGAGAACTTCTCGATTCTTTCCTCGGTCGCGATGCTTCTTTGTGGGGTGTCGCTTTTTCCCCCGATGGAAAAACTTTAGTGACGACCAGTGCGGATCAAACCGCCCAACTGTGGAACTTGCAAGGAGAGATCCTGACCACCTTCACCGGCCACAAAGCACGAATTTTAAGCGCCGCCTTTTCGCCAAACGGTCAAATCATCGCGACGGCCAGTGAAGATAGTACCATCAAACTCTGGACGCGATCGGGACAATTATTAGAAACATTGACAGGACACGAGGCGGCTGTTTGGGATCTTATTTTTGCTCCCGATGGGAAAACTTTAGTGACAGTTAGTGACGATCGTACTGCCAAACTCTGGAATTTAGAGAACTATTTTTTGACAACGCTAATAGGACACAAAACAGGAGTGCGGAAGGTTGCCTTTGCTCCAGACGGTAAAACGTTGGTGACGGGAAGTGAAGATAGCACGGCCAAAGTGTGGAATCGGAAGGGACGCTTGTTGAACACCCTTATCGGCCACGATGAAGGAATTCTAGGCATCGCCGTGTCCCCTGACAGCCAGACGATCGCCACGTCCAGTGGCGATAAAAGCATCAAATTGTGGCAAGGAGACGACGCGATCCTGACTCTGCTCGGACATGATGCAGCAGTTTGGGGAATTGCTTTTTCTCCGAATGGTGAGATTATCGCCACTTCTAGCGTTGATAAAATTGTCAAACTCTGGACTGTCAAGGGAAATTTACTGGCTTCTTGGAGCGCCCACGATGCCTCAGTTTTAGCCCTTGCCTTTGCTCCAGATGGTCAAACTTTGGCGACCAGTGGTTGGGACGGTATGGTAAAACTTTGGAATCTCAAGGGAGAATTGCTGGCTTCTTGGATTGCTCACGAACTCGGCATAGATTCGCTTGCCTTTGCCTCTGACGGGAAGTCATTGGTCACTGGAGGAGAAGACAATATCGCCAAACTGTGGAGCCCGTCCGGGGAGTTGTTAGCGGAGTTCGTTGGACATCATGGGGCAGTCATGGGAGTTGCCTTTGCCCCTAACAGTCCGGCGATCGCGACGGTCAGTTTAGACAACACGGCTAAATTATGGAGTCGAGAAGGAAAGACGATTGCCACGCTCATCGGTCACAGTGCCACAATATCGGGGGTGGCTTTTTCTGCCGATGGCAAGCTCTTGGCCACTGCCAGCCGGGACAATACCGCCATTCTGTGGAATTTAGAACGTATTCTCAATTTAGATGAATTTACTTATGCTTGCAATTGGATACGAGACTATCTGCGAACCAATACTGAGTTAAAAGCAGAAACTCGGCAGTTGTGCGATCGCGCTTATCAATGAACAAGGGAGAATTGAATGAGTAACTATCATTATCAAGTCGGAGGAAGCCTCCTTGACAATGCGCCAAGTTATGTGGAGCGACGTGCCGATACAGAATTATATGAGGCTCTCAAACAAGGAGAATTTTGCTACGTTCTCAACTCCAGACAAGTCGGGAAATCTTCTCTATTAGTTCGAACCCGCTATCGCCTAGAACGAGAAGGATTTAGATGTGCCAGTATTGACATGACCACAATTGGTAGTGAAAATATTACTCCGACTCAATGGTATAAAGGCATCGCTGTTGAATTGTGGCGGGGATTTCGACTCTTAAGACACATCAGATTAAAGACTTGGTGGGCAGAACAAGAAGATATTTCTCTCGTGCAGAAATTGAGTCAATTTATCTCTGAAGTTCTTTTGCAAGAATTGACTGAGGAAAAAATATTTATTTTTGTCGATGAAATTGATAGTATTCTCAGCCTTAATTTTCCCATTGATGACTTTTTTGCCTTAATTCGCTTTTGCTATAATCAAAGATCCCACGATCCGCGCTACAAACGCATTGTTTTTGCGATTTTTGGAGTGGCGACCCCCTCAGATTTAATTTCAGATCGAAAGAGAACGCCATTTAATATTGGTAAAGCGATTGAACTACAAGGTTTTAAGCGCGACGAAATCGATCCTCTGATAGCAGGATTGACGACAAGAAATGGCAACGAAAAAAAGATCCTCGCAGAAATTTTAAACTGGACATCCGGGCAGCCTTTTTTAACGCAAAAATTATGCCAGATCGCGATTGAAGTCAGTCATAATGAAAGCGGTGAAGTTCTCATGATTCCCCCAGGAGCGGAAAATTTTTGGGTGGAAAGTTTGGTCAAATCGAGAATCATTGAAAAATGGGAATCCCACGACGAACCCGAACATCTGCGAACGATCCGCGATCGCATCAAGCACAATGAAGTTTATAGCGCCCGATTATTGGGAATGTGCCAACAAATTTTACAGGGACGCGACATTAAAGCCGATGACAGCCGAGAGCATATTGAATTACTCTTATCGGGTTTAGTGGTTAAATCGGCAGGAAAATTAAAAATTAAAAATAGAATTTATCAAGAAGTTTTTAACTTAGATTGGGTTGAAAAACAACTGGAAAAATTGCGCCCTTATTCAGAAGTTCTACAAGCATGGAACGCTTCAAAACAAAGCGATGAATCGAGATTATTGCGCGGAACAGCTTTGAAAAATGCCCTCGACTGGTCTCAAGGAAAAAGTTTGAGTGATGTAGATTATCAGTTTTTGAAAGCGAGCCAAGCTTTCGATCGCCAAGAAATGGAAATCCGGCGAGCTGCCGAACGCGCCCGGGTCATTGAGGCACAATTAATCCGCGATCGCAAAACAGCCAAAATACAAAGATTATTGCTAGGGGCAACAAGTATTGCTCTCTTCGGAGCCTCGATTTTAGGCATTACCGCTTTTTTACAGTATCGCAAAGCGATCGAGAGCGAAAGCAGTGCCAGAATTAGCGAAATTCAAGCCCTTGTTTCTTCTGCCAATGCCCTTTTTGCCTCTCAGAAAAAGTTTGATTCGCTGCTCGAAGCGATCAAAGCCACGCAAAGAGTGCAAGCGATCGCGACAGTAGATCCGCAAACGAAACAACAAGTGAAAAATGCCCTGCGCCAAGCGATTTATCGAACCAAAGAATACAATCGCCTTTTGGGTCACGATTCCGGCCTTTGGGGAGTGGCTTATGCTCCCGACGGCGAAGCGATCGCCACCGCCAGCAAAGATACGACAGCTAAGCTGTGGAGCAAGACCGGACAATTGTTGACAACTTTTAGCAGCCACATCGCTCCAGTTTTGGAAATTGCCTTTGCCCCCGATGGTCAAGCGATCGCCACGGCCAGCGAAGATAATACCGCCAAACTTTGGACGCGAGAAGGACAATTGCTGCAGACCTTAACCGGACATCAGGCCGCCGTGTTAGATGTTGCCTTTTCTCCCGACGGAGAAGCGATCGCCACCGCAGCAGAAGATGGTATCGTCAAGCTCTGGACGCGAGAAGGAAAATTACTGCAGACCTTAAGCAACCATACTTCTTCGGTTTGGGGCGTAACTTTTTCCCCTGACAGTAAGATTGTTGCAACGGTCAGTTCGGACAAAACCACCAAACTCTGGAATTTAGAGGGAAAACTGCTGAAGAGCTTCATTGCCCATGATGCTCAGATTTGGGGCGTAACTTTTTCCCCCGACGGTGAAATTTTAGCAACGGTCAGTTCGGATAAAACTACCAAACTCTGGAGCTTAGAAGGAGAGTTACAAGTGACCCTCAAAGGTCACGAATCTAGAGTCCTAGGCGTTGCTTTCTCCCCAGACAATCAAACCTTAGCGACTTCTAGCGAGGACAATACGATTAAGCTTTGGACGCGAGAGGGACAACTGCTCGCTACTCTCACGGGACATGAAGCGGGGGTCTGGGATGTTGCTTTTGCTCCCGATGGAAAAACTTTAGTAACAGTCAGCGATGACAAAACAGCGAAATTTTGGAACTTACAGGAAATGTTTTTGAGAGTACTGACGGGACACGAGGCGGGAGTCTGGGATGTTGCTTTTGTTCCCGACGGGAAAACCTTGGTTACCGGTAGCGATGACGGAACCGCCAAAATTTGGACGCGAGAGGGAAAATTGAAGCAAACCCTCGTCGGACGCGATGGCACGATATTTGGAGTCGCTGTTTCTCCCGACAGCCGTTTTATCGCCACGGTCGGCGGCAATAAAACGGCTCAATTGTGGCTGGAGGGAGAGACAATAGCAACAGCGATCGGTCACAGTAATGATGTTTGGGGGGTCAGTTTTGCCGCCAACGGTCGGATTTTAGCGACTTCTGGTGCCGATAAAACGGCCAAGCTCTGGAATTTGCAGGGAGAATTGCTAACCACTCTCCTCGGTCACGAGGCAACCATTTTAGAACTGGCAGTTTCTCCCGATAGCCAAACCGTAGCGACAGCCAGTTGGGACAGTACCGTAAAACTCTGGAATTTAGAAGGAGAATTACTGAATTCTTGGATCGCTGACGAGCTCGGTACTTCTACTGTTGCTTTTGCCCCGGATAGTCAAGTCTTGATTACGGGTGGAGAAGATAGTATTGCCAAGCTCTGGAATTTGCAGGGAAAATTGTTGGCCACCCTCACCGGACACGATGGAGGCATTGCCGGGACTGCTTTTACCCCGAATGGCAAAACCCTTGCAACAGTGAGTGTGGATGGAACGGTTAAACTCTGGAACCGAGAAGGTCAACTCCTGACGACCCTCACCGGTCATGAGGCTGCCGTCGTCGGCGTAGAGTTTTCTCCCGATGGCAGGACGTTGGCCACTGCCAGTTGGGACAATACCGCCATTCTTTGGGATTTAGAACGCATCCTGAATTTAGATGAATTTACTTATGCTTGCAATTGGATACAAGACTATCTGCGAACCAATACTGAGTTGAAGGCAGAAGATCGGCAGTTGTGCGATCGCGCCGAGCGATAAATCTTGAATGTGAGTTCAAGAATCTCCTGCTAGAACGCTCAAGCGCTTAGCGGTGAGAGTATGTCAAGTTTAAGATGTTAGAATTAGCAAAATATTGAATTCCATTTTGTCCGTCTCGTTTTCATTACATCCTCGTCCTTACATCCTCGTCCTTTCATCTTCAAATTTCCATGACCTTCGATTTGGAATTTCCCGGCACGCCCCTCTCTCCCCATTCTCATTTTTATATCGAGCGACCTCCTATTGAAGAACTCGCCTGTCGGGAAATTCTCAAACCCGGTAGTGTCACTCGCATTAAGGCTCCGAGGAGAATGGGAAAAAGTTCTTTACTGGCGAGAATTCTCGATCGCGCCAGAACAGAAGGGTTTCATACCATTAACATCGATTTTCAGCAAACCGATGAGTCAATTTTTACCTCCATCGATCGCTTTTTGCGCTGGTTTTGTAAAATCATTACTCGCCAATTAAAGCTTGAATCCCTCTTGGATGAATTTTGGGATGAAGATATTGGCAGTAAAGTTAGTTGTACGCTTTATTTTGAGGGCTATTTGCTCGAGGAAATCGAAACACCAATTGTGATTGCGCTCAATGAAGTCAATCGCGTTTTCGAGCATCCCTCCATCGCCCGAGATTTTCTGCCCCTATTACGCTCGTGGCACGAACAGGCCAAGCAAGGAACGGCATTTGAAAAACTCCGATTAGTCGTCGTTCACTCCACAGAAATTTACGTTCCCTTAAATCTCAATCAATCTCCTTTTAATGTGGGCTTACCTATTCAGGTTCCGCAATTTACCCTCGATCAGGTACAAGATTTAGCTTTACTCTATGAATTGGAGTGGGCGGGGTCGGAAACGGGAAAGCAAAACTTGCTAACCCTGATGGAAACCATTGGCGGTCATCCCTATCTGATTCAACTGGCGTTTTACCATCTTCGCCGAGAAACCGCAACCCTAGAAAAGTTATTACGGGAAGCGCCAACAGAAGCTGGAATTTATAGAGGACATTTAAGAGAATTGTGGGGGACGCTCCAAAGAGAATCTCAATTAGCAGAGGCTTATGAGAAAGTGGTTTCCACTCCCGGTCGCGTGCGTTTGGAATCGATCGCCGCCTACAAGCTCTACAGTATGGGTTTAATTGCCTTGGAAGGAAGTGAATGTCATTGTTCGTGCAAACTTTATCGCTTATATTTTAGCGCCCAATTGGGATTGTACGGAGATTATGATATTCCCGACAGTAATTTAGCGGCAATTATTTTTACCGATGTTGTCGGTTCTACCGAAAAAATGGTTGCCGATCAAACCCATTTATTAAACCTCATTCAACGAGATTTCCAACTCATGCGAGATGTTTGTCGGGAATACGATGGTAAAGTTTTAAAATCGATGGGAGATGGTTTATTAATCTATTTTGCCAGTGCCGTTAATGCCGTTGCTTGCGCGATCGCTATGCAAAAATCCTTACGAGAAGCAAGCGATCGCTTAGCCCCCGATGAAGTTCTTTATCACCGCATTGGCATTCATTTAGGGGATGTGTGTTTTAGTGGTGAGGACGTGTTGGGGTTGGGAGTAAATATCGCTGCTCGTTTGCAAAGTAAGGCCGATCCGGGGGGAATTTGTCTGTCTCAAACTGTTTATGATGTGGTTAAAGATCGCTTGAGTTTACAAGTGCAAGACATGGGAGCGCAAGGATTAAAAGGAATTAGTCAACCCGTGCATCTCTATCGCGTGAATCCTTAATTCAAACTATAAATTTCTGCAAAAAATGAATTACTAAAGAGAAAATAGGATTACGATCCCGAGTTCAAAAGTAGTAAGATAACTATTTAAGCCCAGCATCTTCTCAAACTGTTTCAGAGCGATCGCCATGCCCGATTTCCAATCTCCAATTGATGCTGCTCGCAGTGAATCTATTGCAGGTGAAGCGATGAAAACACCATCTTCTCTCACACCATCTGCCCATTCTCTCTCCAATCCTCCTGCTCTAGAATACCCGAACGGACCCGTCCCTCTCGACTCTCTCTTTTATATACCTCGCCCTCCTTTAGAAGAACAGGCATATCATGAGATTCTCAAACCGGGTTGCGTGCTGCGGATTAAAGCACCGAAAGAGATGGGAAAATCCTCCCTTTTAAATCGAATTCTCGCTCGTGCTGAGGCTTTGGGATATTACAAAGTCAGCGTTAATTTTCGACAAATCGATGGCAGCGATCTCAATAAATTTTTACGGGGTTTTTGCACTCAAGTCAGTCGGGGATTAAATTTCAAACCGAACTTAGACGAATATTGGGATGAAGACCTCGGTAGTAAGGTCAACTGCACTTGTTATTTTCAATGGTATTTGCTCGATAATCTCGATCGCCCTGTTGTTTTAGCATTAAATGAAGTCAATTCGCTCTTTGAATACCCTCAACTTGCAGGGGAATTTTTACCCTTATTGCGATCGTGGCATGAGGAAGCCAAACAGTTAGGAGTCTGGCAAAAATTACGCTTAGTGGTGGTTTATTCGACTGAGGTTTACGTCCCTCTCAATATCAATCAATCTCCGTTTAATGTTGGCTTGCCCTTAACCGTCCCAGAATTTACCGTCGAACAAGTAGAAGCTCTCGCCAGCCTACACGGTTTAGATTGGCATGCCGGTCAAACTGAAAGACTCATGGCACTGGTGAGAGGGCATCCCCTCCTCATTCGCTTGGCACTCTACCATCTCGCCTGTCAGAATCCCTCGAGTCCGAAAAATTTAGAGCAGCTTTTAGAAGAGAGTGCCACCGAAGGAGGGATTTACCGCGAACATTTGCGGCGACATTGGTTGAGTTTGCAAGAGAATCAGGAGTTAACCCGTGCCATCGCTTCGGCGATCGCCACAGACTCTCCCATTCCCCTCAAACCCATTCTGGCTTATAAGTTAGAGAGCTTGGGGCTGGTCATGCTCCAAGGCAATAAAATTAGCATCCGCTACGAACTGTATCGCCGTTATTTTCGCCAGCAATTGGCTGAAGCAGAAGAGAATAATTCTCTTTCTCTGGCAACTAACAGCGATCGCTTACTCGAACTCGAACAGCAAAACCAAAAGCTACAAAAGTTACAAAATCTCGATGAATTGACAGGATTGCTCAATCGACGCAGTTTTGAAGAGCGATTGGCAGCAGAATGGCAGCAACTGCTTAACACGGGAATACCCCTCACGATTATTATTTGTAATATTGACTGTTTTAAGATTTTTAATGATGTCCACGGTCTTACCGAGGGCGATAAGTGCTTGCAATTAATTGCCGGAGTCTTGGAGGCAGGAATTGACCTTCCCGCAACCGCGATCGCTCGTTATAGTGGCGATGAGTTTATTGTCCTCCTCCCTCAAACTGATGGGAGTTTAGCCTTGGTATTTGCCGAACAAATGCAACAGCAAATTGAAATGTTAGGTATTTCGATTGATACTGATAAATATGGCGGTTTTGCTAAAGATATCGTGACAGTGAGCCTCGGAATTGCCAGTACGATTCCGAATGAAGAAATCCCGGCCTCGACCTTAATTAACGCTGCCAGCGAAGCCTTATTTCAATCCAAACGTAATGGAGGCGATTGCATTTCTCTGAGTTCTACATTGAATTTTTGTTTTGATAATGAGGAGTAGATTCAATCGCTAAAAATCTTGAATCGTATATTTGAACTCAACAATAAAAGAGATAAGAATTCTCTCAAAAACCTAGCTTCGTGTCGGCGATCGCCCTGAAAAAGGATGCCAACATCTTGATAATGGGGACATCGATAATCGATAATTGAGAATTGGTAATCGAAAAATGAACAAAGAAGAATGATTCACGACATTTTCATGCCCGCACTGAGTTCCACCATGACCGAAGGGAAAATCGTCTCTTGGGTCAAATCCCCCGGGGATAAGGTAGAAAAAGGGGAAACCGTTGTCGTGGTGGAGTCGGATAAAGCAGATATGGACGTGGAATCGTTCTATTCGGGTTATCTGGCCACCATCTTAGTCGAAGCCGGACAAGAAGCCCCCGTGGGTAGCGCGATCGCCCTCCTCGCGGAAACTGAAGCCGAGATCGAACAAGCTAAGCAAAATGTTCCGGCTGCTTCGAGTCCCTCCCCCAACCCGCCATCCCAACCCGCCCCAGTTGCCCCTCAAAGCGTTCCTCAGCCGCAAGTTAGCGAAGCGCCGGCACCGGCAGTCAGTAGCCGCAATGGTAGAATTGTCGCCTCTCCTCGCGCCCGCAAATTAGCCAAAACCCTGAAAGTCGATTTGGCAACCCTGCAAGGAAGCGGTCCCTACGGACGCATCACCGCCGAAGATGTAGAGATAGCAACGGGTCAAACCCCCACCACGGCTTTAGTCACCACCCCCGCCGTAACGACTGTGGCCAAAGCTCCCCCCCCTTCTCCGCAACCCGTTCATGTTCCGGCAGCAACAACCCCCGGGGAAACCAAACCCATGAATACTCTGCAAAAGGCGGTGGTGAAAAATATGCTGGCGAGTGTGGGGGTTCCCGATTTTCACGTGGGCTATACCATTACGACGGATGAGTTGGATAAACTCTATAAAAAAATTAAACCCAAGGGTGTGACCATGACGGCCTTGCTGGCCAAAGCGGTTGCAATGGCACTGAAAAAACACCCCATTGTCAATGCGGCTTATACCCAAGACGCGATCGCGTATCCCAGTGGGATTAATATTTCCGTTGCGGTTGCCATGCCAGATGGCGGACTCATTACCCCTGTTTTAAAAGATGCGGACAAACAGGATATTTATTCCCTTTCTCGCAATTGGAAAGGGTTAGTCGATCGCGCCCGCGCCAAACAGTTACAACCGGATGAATACAATAGCGGCACCTTTACCCTTTCTAACTTGGGAATGTTTGGAGTCGATCGCTTTGATGCCATTCTTCCTGCGGGACAAGGGGCAATTTTAGCGATCGGTGCTTCTCGTCCCCAAGTGGTGGCAACCTCGGACGGTTTGTTAGGCGTTAAACGTCAGATGCAGGTGAATTTAACTTGCGATCACCGCGTCATTTACGGTGCCGATGCTGCCGCATTCTTACAAGATTTGGCGAAGTTAATCGAAACTGACGTTCAATCCTTAACGATGTAAAAAGCAACAAAAAGAGAGATGTCAAAGTCTCCTTTTTTAAGAGAGTCCCCCTTTTTAAGGGGGATTTTAGAGACGTTGAATCAAGCTAGACCGATAACTAGCGACTTAAACAAGCAAAGGAAATGAATAATTCAGATCCATTCTGGCTAATTGGCGGAATTTTAATTTTGCTTCTCTATTTACTTTTTTCTGGACTGACAGAAATGGGAACGAAATGGCCTTGGCAAAATCAACGAAAATAATTAAAGATAATGACAGAAAATTTACAAACACAACTGCAAGAGGAACTCGCTGAGGTAGATTGGAATACATTAAAACCTCATGCCAGTCGAGATACAATTATTATCGTCAATCCATTGTTAGATTTAGTGGAAGTGGGAATTGCGATCGCAGAAGATAATAAACAATCTGTAGAACATTGGATCGACGAACAACTATTGAAAAAACCTTCTGTGGAGGATTTGGGTCATTGGAACACACAGCCCGAGAAGATGTTTAAGGCTTTAATTGTACAACCTTTCGTTTTGATCTGTGCAGTTTAAATGATTCTGCCTGATGCCGATCGCTTTAAAAATTTCCCTTTTCCCGCTTTTCCCAACCAGCGATCGCCATCAACAATCAGTTCTCCACGTAAGAATACTTTTTCTACTTTACCGGTAACTTCTCGCCCTTCAAACATACTGTAATCGACCCGAGAATGATGGGTTGCTGCACTAATTGTTTGTTTTTTATTGGGGTCGAATAACACTAAATCTGCATCGCTACCGGGGGCGATCGTTCCTTTTTGTGGGAAGAGTCCAAACATCTTAGCCGGGGCAGTTGAAACAAGCTGTACAAAGCGATTGAGGTTGATTTTCTGGGCTTTTACTCCCCCATCAAATAATAACGCCAAACGCAATTCTACTCCCGGTGCGCCGTTAGGAATTTTAGCAAAATTGTCCCGTCCGAGTTGTTTGGAATAATTCATCCCTAACGGTTGTTCGTTAAGACAAAAAGGACAATGATCCGTAGCAACAATTTGCAAGTCATCAAAACGCAATCCTCGCCAAAGATGGTGTTGACAATGATGTTCTCGCAAAGGAGGAGTCATGACGTATTTTGCTGCTTCAAAGCCGGGGCGATCGTATTCGTTGGCATCTAAAAATAAATAATGAGGACAGGTTTCAGCAAAGGCAGGAATACCGCGATCGCGGGCCTCAACGACCGTTTCTAAGGCTTCTGGGGCGGATAAATGAACGATATAGACGGGAACTTCGGCCAATTCTGCGAGGCGAATGGCGCGATGGGTGGCTTCGGCTTCCATTAAGCGAGGGCGAGTGAGGGCGTGATATTTGGGAGAAGTGTTACCTTGTTCTAAGGCTTCCTCAATTAGCACTTGAATTACCTGCCCGTTTTCAGCGTGGAGATTGACCATACCGCCGCGATCGCCCACTTTCCGCATCGTCCGAAAGATTGAGGCATCATCCACCATCAAAATTTCTGGATAAGCCATGTACATTTTAAAACTCGAGATGCCATCCACTTCAATGAGGCTGGGAAGTTCTGCCAAAACATCTGGATTGACATCGACAAGAATTAAGTGAAAACTAAAGTCAATACAAACTTGCGGTTCTGCCAAAGCAAGGCGATCGTCGAGGGTTTTCTTAGCACTTTCACCTTTTTTTTGGTAGGCAAAATCGATAATCGTTGTGGTACCGCCAAAGGCTGCCGCAATGGTTCCTGTTTCGTAGGTATCGCAGTTCATCGCAATGCCTTGCATTCCTTCCATGTGGGTATGAACGTCAATTCCCCCCGGTAAAACCAATAAACCCGAGGCATCATGGTGTTGGGCGTTGGGAATGTCTAATTCTTTGCCAATGGTTGCGATCTCGCCATCTTTTACGAAAATATCGGCAGTATAATCATCAACGGCGGTGACGATTCTTCCTCCTTTAATTAAAATCTCGCTCATGGCCAGCCTTCCCCATTAAAATTCTCTATGGGAGTTTAGTATCGGAGCAATGGAGGCGCGATCGCCAAAAAATATGATTTTCTTTAGATTTCTGTAATTACAATTTGAGAGCGATCGGTATATTTTGATTAATATGAGTTTACCTCTTTTAGAGATAATACTCGCTCTCCTAAAATAAACCCCAATAATTAATTATCATGCAAAATTTTAACTGGAAAAAACTCCAAAATGGTTCTGATATTCGTGGAGTTGCCCTAGAAGGGGTTGCCGAGGAAAAAGTAAATTTAACGCCAGAGGTTATCGATCGATTAGGGAAAGCCTTTGTCACTTGGTTAAAGCAAAAAATCGGCAAAAATCTTCCCGAATTAAAAATTTCTGTCGGTCGAGATAGTCGCCTATCGGGTCCCCAGTTAATGCAGTCTGTTATGACAGGAATGAGCGAGTTAGGCTGTGATATTTACGATTTTGGTATTGCTTCAACTCCAGCAATGTTTATGAGTACGATCGCGCCGGAGTTGAACTGTGATGGTGCAATTATGCTCACGGCAAGTCATCTCCCTTTTAATCGCAATGGCTTAAAGTTTTTCACAAATTGTGGCGGCTTAGACAAAAAAGATATTAGCGCTATTTTAACACTGGCTGAAAACAATAGTTTTGTTAATGCTGCCTCAGTCGGAACGATTTCTCAATACGATTTTATCTCGGTTTATGCGGCTGGCTTAGTTGAAAAAGTTCGTGAAAGCGTGAATCATCCCGAACATTTTCAGCAGCCTTTACAAGGTTTAAAAATTGTGCTTGATGCCGGGAATGGTGCCGGCGGATTTTATTGCGATCGCGTTCTCCAGCCTTTGGGTGCAGAGACAACAGGAAGCCAATTTCTCGAACCCGATGGCACATTTCCCAATCATATTCCCAACCCAGAAAATAAGGAGGCAATGGCGGCTATTTGTCAAGCGGTTTTGGAAAATAAAGCAGACTTTGGCATTATTTTTGATACAGATGTCGATCGCGGGGCTGCGGTGGATGGTACGGGGAAAGAACTCAATCGCAATCGTTTAATTGCACTGATTTCTGCTATTGTTTTAAAAGAGCATCCGGGTTCTACCATTGTCACGGATTCGATTACTTCTGATGGTTTAAGCCAATTTATTGAGCAAGAATTAAACGGAAAACACCATCGCTTTAAACGAGGTTATAAGAATGTCATTAATGAGTCTATCCGTTTGAACCAAGACGGGCAAGAATCTTGGTTGGCGATCGAAACATCGGGTCATGGCGCAATGAAAGAGAATCATTTTCTCGATGATGGGGCTTATCTCGTAACCAAACTCTTAATTGAGTTAGCAAAATCTAAGTTAGAAGGGAAATCCTTATCGGATTTGCTGGCGAATTTAAAAGAACCCGAAGAAAGTAAAGAATTTCGTTTAAAAATTAGTGCAGCAGATTTTAAAGATTACGGCAATACCGTCATTGAAAAATTGCAAGAATTTGCAACAATCCGAGAAGGTTGGCAGATTGTTCCTAATAATTACGAAGGCGTGCGAGTCTCTTGCCAATCTGCCGATGAAAATGGCTGGTTTTTATTGCGATTATCCCTTCACGATCCCGTTATTCCTTTGAATATCGAGTCTAATGTTGCTGGAGGCGTTGAAAATATTGTCACTCAACTTTTAGAGTTTTTTCCACCTTTTACAGACCTCGATTTATCGCCGTTAAAAAAATAGTTTATGCTTGTTTGAAAAAACGGATAATTTCCCGAACGCGATCGAGAAATTCGCTATCTTCGCTCAATTGCGCGATCGCATTTTTTGCTTCTCGGGCAAGGCGATCGTGTTCCGCTTGGTTTTGTGCTTTCAAGCTTTCGTAAGCACTAGCCAAACGGGTTAAATCTTGACGAATGGCCTCAACTTGACGCTGTTGAGAAGAAACAACAGAATCGGCGTTTTCCAAGTTGAGTTGTTTTTGTAATTCTTTGACTAATTCTTCGGTTTGGGTTAAACGATTTCGCACTTCGACAATATCTTCACGGGGATATTTGAACTCGCGACGGATCGAGTGCAAACGATAGGCAAGATATTGATAAAACGACACTGCCGGACGCAAGCCCGTAAACAAAAGCATGGCCGCCGAACTCACATAACCAATGCGACTGACTCCCGTTAGCGCGAGAATGTATAATCCCAGTGCCGAAACGAAGTGCAAACCGATCGCAACCCATAGCGATCGCTGCATGACGAGGCGGACATAACGCAGCTGTTCGATATCGACGGAAACCTCTTGTTCTCGAGACCGTTCGGCATCCACGAGAACTTCTTTTGCACCAAAATGAACGTTCCAAGGAATCGTAACAATCGCAATTAACCACCAAACACTTGCCGCCCCGACAATCCAGTCGATAAAACTGCCCGTCGAAATTCCCAACCATTTCAGCATCCCAAAAGTGACGAGAATGAACAGGCTTAAAATGACAGTAAACCAACCAAAATTTCTAATTTCTCTTGCATTCATCGCGAGATCCTCAATTTTTGTTAAGTCTCAATGCACCCTGTAGTTGATGGATCGTACTCTTCTAAATCTATCGTAGCGATTGAATCAGGGAATTTCTGTTAAAAAGTGAAAATCTCAATCCTCAAACTCATCACGCGATCGCGAATTACTTTTTGAAAGACTCAATCTATAAAGGCATTGTAGGAATGCGACCTCACTTGAAATTGGTATTAAAGCTATTACTTTATAAAAAATGGGTTTCAATTTCCAATTGCCAAAAGCATAATAAGAGAGAAAATCCAAAAAAGAGGGTTAGATTTAACCCTCCAAAATTAATTGATTCAGAAATTACTTATTTTTTTGTTGATTCTTTGCCAGATCGTTAGCAATTTCCTTAACCGCATCAAAAGCATTGCGATTTGCCGTCCCTTCAATCGCTTTAACCGCCAAATCTTGAACTTGTTTGAGGGCTGCATCCAATTGCTGTGACAGCTTATCAATACGAGTATTTTGAGTTTGAATCGTTTGATCTAATGCCTCAATTCGTAATTGATAATTGCGACGTTCCCCTTCAATTTCCTTAGAACGAAGATCCGAAGCAACCTTAGCATTATAATGACCGATACGCTGACCCTTTTCTTTCCCTTCCTTCTTGTTTTTCTCCAACTCAGTCTCATGTTCTTCAACTTTCTGTTTTGCCTCTGCATATTCTTTTTCATGCTTAGCAAGTTCTTCCTCATGTTCCTTCCATGCTTTTTCTTGTTCCGTCTTAGTCTCCAACAATTCTTTGTATAATTCCTTCTTCCGTTGTTCGTACTCCTCATCGCTTAAATTCCGTGTTAAATCTAAACGATAACGATACTCTTCTAAGCTGCGCTGTTGTGTTTTTTGATGATTTTCATTCCGTTCTTTAATTTCACGCTGATGTGTTTCTCGTTCTTTTTGCCACGCTTTTTGTAAGTCCTGAAGCTGCTGTTCTAGCATTTCTTGACGTTCGCTTAACTCATCCTCAAATGTCTTAGAACTCTCTTCATAAGACTCAACCAAAGTATCGAGAGTATTATCCTCAATTGCTTCCAATTCATGTAGTTCTTGTAATTGTTCGGCTTCTTCATTCACCGATGTTTGCAAATCTTCCAGCGCTGAGGCTTCTGCAATCAATTGTTCGGAAAGATTGCTCGTTGCACCCCCAAAACCAACTTGCAACTGTGCCAAACTGGTAAGAATTTTTTCGATATTGTATTGAGAACTTTGGTTTTGAGTCATCATTTTTTTCTCGGTTTTCTTTTCAGGGGGAGCAATTTTAACAATAGGAGAAGTTTGAGCAGAGTCTTCTTTTTTTGAGCCATTAGCAGCTTTTTTCAGTTGAGATTGCAGCTCGGATTTTTCCTTTTTCAATTCGTTCAATGCTTCGAGAATTTCGGCTTTCGTGTTACGAGGACCGACATTTTTAGCCATGATTTGTAACCTCAAAATATTGGTGAAATTTGTAAACTTCACCCTCTAAAATTGAAGATTAGAGGGCAAAATAATTAAGTTGCAGAACTTTGAAAAGCTCGCATCGCCAAACTTTGTGCTTGATTGGTTGCTGCTTGAAGTTGGGTGGTGATTTCGGAAATTTGTTCGCTTTGGCGCTGAATAGAAGCCTCTAAAGCTGCAATTCGTAATTCATAACCTTGGTGTTCTGCTTCCCATTCTTTCGCCACCAAATTAGCTTTAACGTTGGCATCGCGATCGCACTCTTCAATCGCTTTATTTTTCGCCGCTTTAAATGCCTCTTTTAATTCCTCTTCAAATCCCTCAATTTTGACTTGATTCTCCTCAAATTCTGTTTGATTATCCGTCAAGATTATTTCTCGTTCCGCCCAATCTTTTTCCTTCTCTTGACTCTCTTCTTGCAAACCCCGTTCTTGAAGTCGCTTTTTCTCCTCATATTCATCCATTTCCATCTGACGCGATCGCTCAATCTCATAATCATAATCGCCGGATTCTTCTTCTCGTTCTTTAATCGCTAAGGCTTCTCGTTCTTCAATATTGGTTGTAAATTCTGCCTGTTCCTTTGTCCAAACTTTGCGCGTTTGCGCCATTTCCTTTTCAATCGTTTCCGTTTGACGATGGGTATTCGTCTCCAACACTGTTAACTTTTCTTGATGCTCTTGTCGTAAAATATAGAGCGCATCGGCAACAATGCGAACCTTCTGTAACTGGTCTAAATTGTCCCGTTCGACGGCGATCGCGCGTTTTAATTCTTCCAGTTTTTCTGATTCATTCGTCAGCCGTTCTGCCAAATTGGTGACAATGCCGCTAAAATCTAATTGCAATGCAGCCATACCGTTAACGATACTGTCAACCGTATAGCTTGCAGCCGTCTCCAGCAATTCTTGATTTTTGGCTTTTTCCGCTTCCTCTTCTTTCGTTGCCACTTTTGACGCGATCGCCTGTCGTTGCGCCAACAGTTGGCGAAAAGCTGATAAAATTTGCCCCTTGCTGTTTGGGGTGTTGTCCTGTTGCGGTGTTTGAGTCATGGTAAATCCTCAATTAAAGACAATAAAATAGATCGTTCGTTCGCACGAAACGTTATGATGAATAAAGTTTCATTTATTCATCTCGCCTGTATGATGCAGACATGATTTGGGGAGGTGAAAATCTTGGATTGACTTTCTAATCAACTCTATAGCTATAATAACCTTATGTTGAATTCTAAGTCAAGACAATGTAGAATAAATTTTGTAAGGAGATAAGAACCGTGAACAAAGAGTTTGGACAAACTATCCGCCAAGCGCGGAAAGAAAAGAGTTACAGTCAACGAGATCTCGCCAAATTACTCGGGCTGGATTTCACCTACCTCTCAAAACTGGAGAACAACCGAGCCGAATACGCCCCGAAAGAGGACGTGATCCGAGGCTTGGCGCGGGAATTGGATTTGGATGCGGAGGAGTTAATCTTTATGGCGGGGCGCATTCCCCAAAAGGAAGAGGATCTGCTCAGACAGCATCATAAATCTTTGCCTGCATTGTTTCGTCGCTTGCGGGAAAGCCCGGAATTTGCCGAAAAAGTGTTCCAAGAAGCCAGTCAAGACACCCTAAAGTAAATGAGCGTCCTCAAACCCTTTCGCTTTATTGACAAGCACGAAATCGAATGTCGCGCCCTCGATGTTTTAGAGGCAATGCGAGCAAGCGATCGCCATGCCCCGATATTTCCCCTTGATTCCAGCCGTGTCGCCGAATTTTTAGGCTTAGATGTGGTGTGGGATGTCCTACCCGAGGACGATGAAGGAGAAATTGCGGCGCGGATTTTACCGTTAGAACGACTGATCGAAATTAATGAGACTATCTTGGATTTAAAAGAGGGTTTTAGTGAGTCTACTATTGCTCATGAGATAGGACATTGGGTATTGCATATCGACCATCAGGCGGTCGATCGCGTTTTAAAATTGCGGCAAAAAGGGGTTGGCGTTCAAGTGAATCCCTTACTCTGTCGCAATGATTCGCAAATCCAAGGGATCGAATGGCAGGCGCAGTATTTTGCCAGTTGTCTGTTAATGCCCCGTCATTTGTTAGAGGAATATATCCAAGGTCGAGATCTAACACAATGGCCGGATTTGTATGCGATCGCGGCAGATTTTGGGGTCACGATTTCCAACTTGCTGCACCGTCTCAAGGACTTGGGGTGGGTGTATCTCAAAGAAGGTTCAAAAGAACTCGTGCGCTGTTAAGTTTTTAAGAACTTGTAGAGGTGTTAGAAATCTTCTAACACCTCTTTCTTTTGGGGGAAATTTTTCGAGAACTCTGGTTTAACTGGGGGCGGTTTCATTAGGAGATTCTTCCAGCCAGTCAAAAATGCGTTCTAATTGTTCGAGACTAATCAGACCGTATTGCCAGAGAATCATGGGAAAAGACCCAGAATCTCGTTCAAAATACCGTTGAGCGATCGCGATCGCCTCTTTGGGTAACGCTAATTCTTCTTGTAGAAAACGAATAAACCGAGCATAAGTAACGGGCTGCATTTCCCCACCTCCTGATTAAAAAAGATTTTATCCTTCAAGGTTTATTAAAATGAGATTAAAGTAGACAGAAATCAATCTGTCACAAATCAAACAGGATCTTGTTAGAAAAAATAAAACTGCGTTGGCAATCGCACGATCGAGGACAGCAATATTTTATTTTGTCTGCTAATTCTGACTGCTACAAGCAACTAGAACCAGATTTCTGTTACGGAATCAATTCTCTTAAAAGAGTTTTCTGAAAGTTCTTGCTTACAAATTCCCTATACTGCATTGTTTTGACTGAACAAAGATTCTCACACCAAAAATAATTGAATACTCAGTTTTTGCAATTGTTCGGAAAAGAATAATTTTGAACTTGATTTTAATTGAATTAAATCATAGTACCCGACAAGAGAAAAACATTATAACAAAAATTTAGACAATGGCAAGCTAAAAATAGAATTGATTAAGAAATATCTTAATTTAAAAATTCAATCGTCACGCGATCGCCCACTTTGAGTCCCAATTCTGCGGCACGTCCCCCTCGCAATTCAATCACGCGATCGATCGCATCGGGAGGTCCGTAAGCCGGACATTGAGCAGCCGGCTGATTACAGGGAGGAACATTCGCAGCGATCGAGAGAATTTCGCCATCTCGTAAAAATATCATATCGAGGGAAATGCGGACATTTTTCATCCAAAAACCGACGGGACGAGGAGGATCGAAAGAAAATAGCATGCCGCGATCGTCGGCTAAGCGATCGCGAAACATCAGACCGATAGCCTGTTGTTCGGGAGTTTCCGTCACTTCGAGTTGAATGACTTTTCCTCCCATCACAGCCGTTGCGCGAATTGGTAACATTTGACCCAAACTTTCCCCAGCGATCGAATGGGTATCCTCTGAAGTCGCGGCCGGAGAACAGCCGAGAAAAAATAGACAGAACAAAAAAACCCAACCCAGTTTAAAACTTTTCATGTTTCATCTTTTCTCCTTCATCTTTTCTTAGGGTTCGCGCAAAACATAGCCAACACCGCGCACGGTTTGAATGAGTCGTTTTTCGCCTTCATCCTCGATTTTCAAGCGTAAATAGCGAATATAAACCTCAATCACATTCGAGGCACCCATAAAATCGTAACCCCAAACATTTTCGAGAATTTGTTCCCGGGTCACCACCTCGCGAGGATGGGACATTAAATATTTCAGGAGTTCGTATTCTTTCATCGTCAGATCGAATTCCCGACCCTTGCGAATTGCCCGACGGGTGGTTAAATCTAAAATTAAATCCCCAAAGCGCAATTGTTCGGAGCTATTCTTTGGCACCTCTAGATAGAGACTGACCAATTGTAACAAGGTTTCCGGGCGATAGGGTTTGAGAATGTAATCATCTGCCCCGGCTTCCAAACAGGCAATGCGATCGCTGACAGTATCCGTAGACATCAACATCAGTACGGGAGTTCGACTCCCAATCTCTCGCAGTTGGCGGCAAAATTGAAATCCGGCCTCTCCTGCTTGAGTGCGATCGACCAGTACCATTGCCGGCTGTAGATCGTTAGCTTGTTGAAGAGAGCGATCGACATCCGAAGAGATCGCGATATCATAACCCGCCTCTGTCAAATCTCGATAGATCTGTCGTGTAAAATCTTCTTCCGGTCTAACCAAGAGAATACAAGGAGAATGCGTTAAAACTGCTGTTACCATAAAAAACTTTGAGTATAAATGCTTATCAATTTTCCCATTTATAACATGCTTATCAGTTATTGGTTGGTAATTTCTAGTTATTTGTTCCCCATTCCCTCTTAACTGGTGAATATTAACTGATTACGGCAGTTCTACCGATGTCGGCTTCGCAATGTGAGGAAGTCCCCAACCGAGTTTTTCTCGGAGAATGCGGAAAAACTCTGGGGGTTGCAGGCGCATAAATTTGGCTGAGTATTGAGATTTTTCAATCTGTACCCGATCTTGCGGTAAAATAGCGCAACCGCCATTACCATCAACAACCATGACCATTGGGTTAGGATTGGCTGGAAAAATTTTCACAACCTCTTGATTGGAAAAAACGAGGGCGCGAGAGGCTAGAGAATGGGGACAAATCGGAATCAGTTGGAGTGCAGGCAGACCGGGAGCAACGACTGGACCTCCTGCACTGAGAGAATAAGCCGTCGATCCCGTGGGAGTCGAAACAATGATCCCATCCGCAGCAATATCAATAGGGGCGTGACGGCCGATTTGGATCTCGAAATGACACATACTGGTTAGGGGTTCTCGGTGCAGAACCATTTCATTCAAGCATAAGGCTTCCCAGAGGAGACTCTCTTTTCTGAAGATTCGCACGGCTAGCATGGTGCGCTCTTCAATTTCATACTCTCCCACGATCGCTTTTTCGATCGCTTGGGAGAGTTGATTGGTATAGGTTTCTGTGAGAAATCCCATATGTCCGGTATTAACCCCTAGTAAAGGAATGCCTAAAGGGGCAACTTGACGAAATGCTGCCAAGACGGTGCCATCTCCTCCAAAAACAATGCCAAAATCAACACTCTCGTCGAACTCTGGCGGGACTAAATGTTCGATGGGAGTATGACATTGGGGACTATCGACTTTAGAAAAGCCGAGAATGCCGCCATAACTCGAAGTCAAGATGACTTCGCAACCGCGATCGCGCAAGCGATCGTGAATTTCACTGGCAATACGACAAGCAGTGGGTTTGATATCGTTATAAAGAATGCCTACTTTTGGCACGGTCAACAATCCAGTTTTTTAACAACAGTTTTTAACACGAGAACCATTAAAGACGATCGCAAGCATTATGATTTGTTTTTAAACGGAGAACGTTTTTTCTTTTTGCGCTCCTTTTCTTTTTCTTTTTCGTAGCCAATTTCTTTTAATTTTTTCATAATTCGTGCAAAATACTCTTGCAGATATTCTTCAAGGGTGGTGGTTTCTTGAGGATCGAGTCTGAGGGTAGCATAAACTTCATCCATTGACGCATCCAGAGGACGATCGCTGGCCAGCACTTCCGCAAAAGTCAGGCGATCGGCAATATTCCCACCCCACTGGAAAAATCGGAGAATGCGACGAATGAAGCGCAAAACAGGCAACTCTAGTTTAGAGGTTTTTGCCACCTTTCCCGATAGGCGCTCACACAATTGGATAATTTCGTCAGTTCCCCACGCACGGGTACCAACGAGAGGAAAGGTGCGATTTTCCGTTTCGGGAACTTCGAGGGCGCGAATGGTAAATTTAGCAATATCGAGGGTATCCAAGTAAGCGATCGCTGCACCTTTTCCCGTTATCCAAACCACTTGATTATCAAGAATGGGAATGGCAAACTGCCCAATTAATCCCTGCATAAAACCGCAGGGCTTGAAAATTGTATAATTAAGTCCGGACTCCGCTAAAAATAATTCCGTACAATGCTTAATTTCCATCAAAGGAACGCGAGGAAACTTTTCGGAATCTAAAATTGAAAAGAAGATGTAACGTTTGATTTTTGCTTTTTTCGCGGCTTGAATTAAAGCGATTTTTCCGTCCCAGTCTACTTGTTTAATACTTAAAGAATCTGTCGCTTTTGCGGTTGCTGCATCAATGACAATTTCAATTCCTTCTAGGGCTTCCTCTAAAGTTTCCGGCTGGCAAATATCCCCTTGAATGAGTTCTGCTCCCCATTCTTTCAAAAATGCCGCTTTTCTCGGTTTTCTCACTAAGCAACGAACCTGATGACCTGCATCAAGGGCGCGACGAGCGACTTGCCTTCCTAGGGTGCCCGTGGCACCGACCACCAGTACTTCCATTTAAAATATTAAACGCTTTTGTAAAGTTTCTATAAGATTTTATCAGAATGTGGTCATTTGTTGCAGGTTATTTGCTATTTGCTATGAGTCAATCCGCCTAGAAATATTTGGAGGCGGGTGAAACAGTGATGAGCGATCGCTTTCTCATCTTCGGCAAATTGAGTGGGATCGATGTGGACGGTAGAGAGAGAATTTGCGGGTGTTTCCGAACCGATCCAAATGAGTTGCGGGAGATTTTGGCCGCCATAAGCCTCAATTTTGCACACTTGTAGGGAAAATGCACCGGGGGTAAAAGTCGGATTGAGAGCGCGATCGTACTCAAATTTACTCAACATTAACTGCACAGAGTAAGTCCGACTCGGATCGAAAGAACCCGCATCTTTTAAGGTTTTGGCGCGAAATACGGGAATGAGGTCATTAAAGGGAATGCGCGGAGAGATCCATTCATTAGCAACGGTATCGAAAGAATAGCAATAACTCACCCCATCCCAATTCCCTTCGCAACGGGCAATAAATTTATAGCGCTTCCCGTCCCCTTTAACCTGTAGTTGAATGCCCTCGTAAGAAGATAAATCTAATGGGGGCTGAAAATTGCGATGGCGCACAGAAGCAAAACCACCAGAATTCGCCGTAGAAACCGTTCCGGAAAAGACCGCAAAGCTATTTCCGAGAGCAATACCACTTTCACTCACTCCTCCCATGACCACATCATCCACCGCCCCCCAACTTGCTCGCAAATCCTCAGAAGGTTGGCTAAAATCAAATAAAGTTTTTGTTTGTTCGCCCTCTCTTTCTGTTATTAGTGCCATTACTGCCTGTAATTTTTCTGGCCAAGAACGATCGCACCCCTCTTTATCCCAACACCCCACGATCGTCCCGACTCCAGCCAATAATTCTGGAGTGATGCGATCGCTCAACACGATCGCCCGCTCTCGATTTGAAAATTTGGTGCGAGAAATATCTTCCACCAATACCCGCACGGGATAATTTCCCGAGAGCAAGCGATCGACGAGATGTCTTGCCAGGCTTTCTTTTGCACCCATAATGAGAATGGGAGGAAGGCGATCGTCAATAGCGGGGGAAACGGGAGCAGAATCCATATTCAAGAGCTTATTTCTCAGCCACGGAAAACAATCAAGAAAAGGTATAGCATCAAAGTAAGCGATCGTTTGCACAAACCGACCAAAATCCCAACTTTCTCTCTGACCCATCTCTCTTCCTCCATTTCCCATTTTTTGTTATCGTAACAATCGTTTAGCGATCGTGATGATCAGGATTATAAGATTCGCAGGATTTCCGCTTTCAACTTTTCTCTTTCTCCATCTCTCCTTTGCCAATGCTCGACATCGAACGGGGCCAAAGTACATCACAACCTTCCTCCCTTTCCCAGTGGCTCTATCAAGCAATTCAAGAGCCGGGGGTTCGTTTGCGGATTCGACTGCGCGGAAATAATCTTCACGTCCTGTGCGAAGGCTCCCAAACCCCAGAAATCGATCGCTTGCTCCCTCGCCTCGTCAGCGCCCTGAAAACCAAAGCCGTCAGCTTTCAGCGTTTTTTCCGCAATACAGAAGATCCTATCTATAAAATTATTCTCTACGGTCGAACAATGGGCAAACAGCGCCCGGATTGGATCGAGTCCATTGTGTTAGATCGGGTGCAAACTCCTCCACCTCCCCTCGATACTGCTCCTCAAAACTCAACCGCCAACCCTCAACCCCCCGCGTTACCTATTTCCAATGAAAACTTAGCTCGCACTGGGACTCCCGAAGCGATCGCGCGTTATTTGAGCGAATCTTTGTCTCATCTGGGGGTTGCCGTTAAGGTCTTAATCCAAAAACTCCCCGATCGTGACGATCGCTTGCCTCTCAAGCGCCTTTGGGTCATTTGTAGCTGTCATTACAGCCCCGATGCTTCTTTGATCGCCGAACCCATCGCTCAACAGTTGCGAGATTTAGAACTAGAGGGCTTTAAAGAAGCAATTATTCGCGCTCAAGTTCGAGGAGAAGAAACCCCCGATTGGATGTTGCAAGTCGATCTCACTCGTCGCTCGGTGATGCTGCGAGAGTGGGGACGATGGGGAGATGTAAAATCGATTCAGTGCTTGCTGGAAAGCGGTTTCAAACAGCGAAATATTAAGCTCGAAACGGCTCTTAAAGACAAAACTTTACATATTTTTGCCAGTTGGCACGAAGAAAGCCTGACCTTAGAAACCGATATCGATCGCCATCGCAACCCAGCCCCCTCGCGAGAAGAAGTCGTCGGCGCGATCGCACCCATTCTGAACGATCTAGCCCCTCAAGGGATCGCAACGGCAAAAATTTATGGGCTGAAAACAGAGTCCGAAATGCTGGCACTCGGCGGATTCTCCTCGGCATTAGAGCAACTCGGCGATCGCACTTTTGACCAGGCTCAACCGACACCCATATGGGTACATGAGTTAGAATTGCCCGCCGCCCGAGATGCAAACTTAGCTCTCTCCGTCTTTACTCTTGCCCGTCAAAAGCATTCTGAAGCCTTGACCTTTCTCCTGCAACGCTTGCTCAATCCCGATATGGAAGGACGCTTGGCCACGGGAGGCATTCGCGTCAAACTCTGCGTTAAAGATCGCTTACTTCACGTGATGACTGAAGCCGTAGTTTGTCCCCGTCAAACTCTGGTGGCCAAAAAAATTGAGAACTTGTTGAATGAGTTACAGATTGAGGATCTCGCTGGAGCGAGAATTTACGGACGGAGATCGGGTCAATCTTCTCCGTTGTGGAGTTACGGCATCGATTTCGAGGGCAATGCCCAATTAAGCGAGCAAAAGCGATCGCCAGACCCAGAAAAACCAAAATTATTTTTTCCCATCTCTCCGGCTGCCGATCTCTCTTCCGTCTCTGCCGATCTCTCTCCTCATGCTGCCACTGTGCCGCAAACATGGCCGGTATGGCAACAACGCTTGCAAACACTTTTAAAAGTAACGCAACTTTTTACCCCAATTTCCCCCCGAAAACAAACAACTTCCCTCCCTCAAAACTCATCATCTCATCTCCAACAGTCTCGTATATCCTTCCCTGCTGCTGCGATCTGGCTGGCGATCGGGTGTTTTCTCACCGTACAAGTTGATGGCAGTTTAACGCGATGGTTGGCAGGACAAGAAACAATTTCTGAGTTAACCGGTAATCTGGAAATCGCAGGCGATCGCGATTTATCCCTCACAACTGAAATTTGGCAGGAGGAAAACCAAACCGACTTCGAAGCAGAGAGTCAAACAGAGGCAGAAACAGATGTATGGCAAGAAAAAGAAGCACAAAAAGCGGCCATGCTTGCCGTAGCGAGACTACCAGCAAGTTTATCTTTTAACAATACGCTTTTGGATGAAAAACTTGCTCTATATCGAGAGCGAGTGAAGCGATGGGGAGCGCCAGATATTTTGATTGTCGGCAGTTCTCGAGCATTACGCGGTATCGATCCGACAGTCTTACAAGAAGAATTTTCCAGTTACCCAGTCACCAGTTACCCAGTCACCAGTCACCAGTCACCAGTCACCAGTCACCAGTCACCAGTCACCAGT
>NZ_JCAMRX010000096.1:0-8195 GCF_059821285.1 Spirulina sp. LEGE 11439 | reverse complement strand
ACCAACCCAAGAATCCCTTCAAGAACAGTCTCCCTTTCCTACTTCAGAAAAATCAGCCTCATCTAATTCTGAATCAACAACCCATCTATCTCAAACCGAATCATCTCAAATCAGTGGAGAAACTTCTTCTCCTTCTGATACATCAACCCAGGAATCTCTTCAAGAACCATCTCCCTCTCCCACTTCAGAAACAGTAACCTCATCCAATTCTGAATCAACAACTCGTTTACCTCAAACCGAATCATCTCAAATCAGTGAAGAAACTTTTTCTCCTTCTTCTGATACCTCAACAAAGGAATCTCTTCGAGAACAATCTCCCTCTCCCACTTCAGAAACAGTAACCTCATCCAATTCTGAATCAACAACCCATCTATCTCAAACCGAATCATCTCAAATCAGTGGAGAAACTTCTTCTCCTTCTGATACATCAACAAAGGAATCCCTTCAAGACTCATCGCTTTCTTATACTTCAGAAATAGTAACTCCATCTCCAAACCCAAACCTAACTCCTCAAATCGGAGAAATTTCTTCTCTTTCTGATACTTCAACAAAGGAATCTCTTCGAGAACAATCTCCCTCTCCCACTTCAGAAACAGTAACCTCATCCAATTCTGAATCAACAACCCATCTATCTCAAACCGAATCATCTCAAATCAGTGGAGAAACTTCTTCTCCTTCTGATACATCAACAAAGGAATCCCTTCAAGACTCATCGCTTTCTTATACTTCAGAAATAGTAACTCCATCTCCAAACCCAAACCTAACTCCTCAAGTCGGAGAAATTTCTTCTCTTTCTGATACATCAACAAAGAAATCTCTTCAAGAACAATCTCCCTTTCCTACTTCAGAAAAATCAATCTCATCTAATTCTGAATCAACAACCCATCTATCTCAAACCGAATCATCTCAAATCAGTGGAGAAACTTCTTCTCCTTCTGATACATCAACAAAGGAATCTCTTCAAGAACCATCTCTCTCTGCTACTTCAGAAACAGTAACCTCATCCAATTCTGAATCAACAACCCATCTATCTCACAACGAGCCATCTCAAATCAGTGAAAAAACTTCTTCTCCTTCTAAGGAATTCGATCGCCAAACATCTATTACTGCTATTCCTCAAGCCAATTCCTCTAATTTTACATTGGTAGAGGCTCAAGCTCAGACTAATCCTACAATTCAGAATGTTATCAACCAAGCCGAACTTATTCAAACTCAATCACAAATGCCCGATCGCATCGCGGACAATGAAATTCCGACACCACCAAGCAAAAAATCTCGGCGATCCTCGCAACCTGCTGCAAAATTCGCGTCTCTGACTCAACTAAATTCATCTGGCTCGATGATTTCTCAAATGCCGACAGTTTGGGAAAATATAGCACAACTTAGTTCTTTAAGTCGTTCTGAACAATCTCAACAGCTGTCACAAAAATTTCAGAATAATAGTTCTCCTACTTCTGGAAATCTGACGGGAATGATGCAAAGAATGGTTGAATCGTCCGATCGCGATCGCCGATCGCCATCCGAGACAAAGCAGAAAACTCTCTCTTCTCAGTCGAATCTTGCGGAATTAATGAGTCACGTTCAATTCTCTCAAACTCAAACAAATCGAGTGCAGAAAAGCTCCGATCGCACTGGAAATGTTCCCGATAATTGGTCGAATATTGAAGAATTGCTCGGAGCAACATTATCTCCTCCTTCTAGTAAAACAGTTCGCAAAAATCCCGATCGCCCTGAAAATATTCCCGATGCTTGGTCAAATATTGAAGACTTAATCGGAAACACGACTCCCAAATCAACTGCTTCTTCTCGGATACAAACAAATGGACAGAAACCAATCAACAAAACTGAATCTGTGCAACAACCATCACAAACTCAAACCACTGTTAAATCGGGAACTAAATCGAAAACGCGATCGCAACAAGAAAAATCCCCCAATAAGAAATCTTCTCAGAAAAAATCTTTTCAACCTGCGATCGCTCCTGCCAATATTCAACCGTTACGATTTCCTGTCATTCAGCGAACGAGTGATGGCTCTAGCTCTAAAATGCCGGATATAATGAGGGATACAGAAGAAGGAGAAAGCGTTATCTTAGAAGCACAAGATAACAATACTTCTACTTCAGATAATTCTAACAACTTAGAAATCTTGGCACGAGAAATTTATAAATTCGTTCGCCAGCGACTGGTTCTCGAAAGAGAGCGTCATGGTTCCGGTTATTCCGGACGTTTACCTTGGTAATGTACGTGTTAAAACAATTAAGGAGAAACAAGCATGGCTCTTGAAAAAGCACAATTTATTTCCGATGAAAGCGATACGATTGAATTTCTTTTTAATCCTACAAAAATTACAGTTCAGCGATCGTTTGCAACAGATTGTGAAGAAGGAACAGGAGGAGGAGGACTTCCTAAAGTAAACTATAAAGGTCCTCAAGCCAGCACGGTTTCAATTTCCGAGATTATTCTCGATACTTATGAAACAGGAATCGATGTTATGACTTATATTCAAAAGTTTGAAGCAGCTTTAGAAAAAGATGACACGCTAGGACGACCGCCAATTTATACATTGACTTGGGGAGACAAAAAATACATTAAATGTTTTATTACTTCTTTACAATATGAGTTAACTCGATTTTATAGCGATGGCGTTCCCGTCCAAGCAAAAATCACCAATTTACAAATGTTAGAGGTTGAAGAACTGACGGCTGCTAGTGCCAGTACAAAATCTTATGATACAACCAACCGTTCGGCTCGCTAAACTTACTCAATTTATCAATTTTGCATCGTAAATTTTACATCAATTATGGCTGATTATACCCCCGAACTCACCATTAAAGTAGGCGGAAGCGCAATATCTGATGACCTCAAAGCAGATATTTTTTATGCTTCTGTTGAAGAAAGTCTCCATGCACCCAGTATGTTTACAATTGTTGTCAGCAATCCTAAATATGGAGGAGATACCAGCGATACTTTTGGAGAAAATGAAAGCAGTTTCTCGATGGGAGCGGCTGTAGAAGTTAGCTTTTCATCCAGTACGACGGCATCAGAAGATTTCAGTACCGAAGCTACGGGAACTCTAATGAAAGGGGAAATTACTGGGCTAGAAACGCATTTTACCGCTCAAGCAGAAGCCCCGATTGTTGTGCGTGGATATGATGTTGCTCATCGCTTGCATCGCGGTCGAGTCATTGCCTCTTATCAGGATATGACTGATAGCGATATTGTTAAAAAAATTGCTTCTACTGTGGGGATTTCTACGGGAACAGTTGATACGACCAGTCCTACTCACGATTATGTTTTCCAAGAAAATCAAACTTATATGGAATTTTTGCGAGAAAGAGCCGCTCGCAATGGTTATGAGTTATTTGTTCAAGATGAAAAACTGAATTTTCGCAAGCCCAGTTCTTCTGCAACAATAGAGCTAGAATGGTTAACAGATTTATCAAGTTTTCGCGGAAGAGTTTCTAGCGCCGAGCAAGTTAAAGAAGTAGAAGTACGCGGTTGGGATTACACGACAAAAAAGGAAATTACTTCGACAAAATCATCTCAAAGTAATGTTTTAACATCAACGGAATATGGCAAAGGCACGAGCTCGAGTACGCTGTTTGATAAGCCGACAACGCCGAAAATGATTGTCGTTGATAAACCCGTTTATAGTTCTACAGAAGCGGACACGATCGCGCAAGCCTTATTTGACGAACTATCGGGAGATTTTGTTGTCGCTGATGCGAAAGCGACGGGAAACCCCAATATTCGTCCCGGTAAGGTCGTCAAATTGACCAGTATGGGAAGTTATACGGGAGAATATTACGTGACCGAAACTCGGCATATTTACGATCGCGGCAGTTACACCACAGAATTTAGCGTGCGGGGGTTGCGCGGGGGGGATTTACTGAGCGTACTTTCTCCTCCTAATCGCTTGCGAATCGGTCAGACTTTATTGATCGGGAAAGTGACGGACAATAATGATGAGACGGATAAACTCCATCGCGTGAAAGTTTGGTTTCCCACTCTCACACCTGAATCCGGCTCTGATGCTCACACAAGTTGGTGGGCGAGGGTGGTGGGAACAGGTGCAGGCAGCTCTCGGGGATTTGACTGTTTGCCTGAGATAGGGGATGAAGTCCTCGTTGCTTTTGAACACGGTGATATTCATCGTCCTATCGTAGTGGGAGGGTTGTGGAATGGCACCGATAAGCCCCCAGAAGAGGTGACGAGTAGCGTTGCTGATGGTAAAGTTCGTTTGCGAACTTTTCAAACCCGCGTTGGTCACAAATTCCAGTTTGTTGAGGAGGATAAGGATAGCAGTTATATTGGAGCATATCTGACGACCAATTACGGTCATGCGGCGAACTTTAATGATACCGATAAAAAAATCGAGATCAAAACTAAAGAAGGCCATCAAATTTTATTTGACGATACCAATAAAAAAATTGAGGTGAAATCTCAAGGAGGTCATACGATTACCTTAGATGATAATGGCAAATCTATTAGCATTACTTCGACTGGAGATATGACGCTTTCGGCGGGTTCGAGCAATACCTTGACTCTCAATGCTCAAACTATTGAGATTAAAGGTACGAGTGCGGTGAATGCCAGTGTTAGTAGCAGCAAACTGGCAATTTCATCGAGTAGTGTCAGTCTCAAATCAGCGAGTACTGTTAGCGTGGAAGGCTCGACGACGGCAACGCTAAAAGGCTCAACCAGTACTACGGTAAGCGGAGGAACTTCGGTTTCTGTTTCTGGTGCTACGGTTAGTTTGGGTTAAAAAAATTAGCGATATTGTTATCTCTTAAGGATTGTTAATTAACTTAAAAACAAGGAGAATTTCAATGGCAAATTTAGTTACGACTGGCGCAGTCATTACTTGTTCGATGGGAACCGTTCCCAGTACCTTAATTGTTACATCCAATGTCAAAGTGTTTGCGACTTTAACGGCAGCAACGGTGATGGATTATGCACCAGTTGCGAATATTCCCAGTTTTGTCCTCTGTAAATCAACGACCAATCCCACAACGATCGCAGCGACGACGGCTGCGAGTGGCGTGTATACCCCCGGAGCCTGCATCCCTGCAACGGCCTCTCCTTGGTCTCCCGGGGCGGTAAAAACAAAGATTGGCGGGATTGCCGCATTAACCGATAGCAGTAAATGCACCTGTTCTTATGGTGGCTCTATTAGTATTACTTATGCAGGGCAGGTAAAAGTGAGTGCTTCTTGATTGGAGGGATTCAGTGGCGATCGCTTAATCCCGATTAAAAAAAAATAAAAATTATCGGGATTAGACAGATGCTATATAACTCAACTTGCGAGTTAAAAGACATGACCGATGCAGAAAAATATCTGGAATGGGAATGGTGGGACTCGAACCCACAACCAATGGTGCTTCAGGTTAATTAGAGGGTTCGAATCCCTCCTGTCCCGCTTCTCGTTTATTTTGCATATTCTGTTAATAAACTTTCTCGATCGCCAAGTTTGAATACTGGCTTGAATTTTAGCGATCGGCTAAAATGGGCGCATGAATTCGGATAGAGCATTCCTCAATCCTATGAGGTCGTTATGGGGCGGTTTTAGGTTGGTTAATCGATCCAAAAACAAGAAAAGTGGAAGTTTATCGTCTAGATTCAGAAGTGGAAGTATTATCAAATCCGACGGAGTTATCGGGTGAGGAAGTTTTGCCGGGTTTTAGGTTAAATATGCGTCGGGTGTGGGATTGAAATTTAGGAGTAAAGAGATCGTAGATCCTACTACAATTCCAATCCGGGAATTGCTAATTGAGTGTATACTGGTGTTTTTTTCATGGTTTCAATTTCTTCGCGATCGCTTTCTTTTTGATTTAGCATTTCAATTAAACATTGACCTAAGTGATAAGCCATATTGACAGGGACAGCATTGCCAATTTGTCGATATTGAGCGCTGAGAGAACCTGTAAATTGCCAATTATCGGGAAAGGTTTGGATGCGTGCATATTCTCTCATTGTTAAAGGTCTTGTTTCGTCAGGATGACACCTTTCTGTTTGGGTTTGTGCGGGACTGCAAGTTACGGTTAATGCGGGTTCTTCCCAAGATAATCTTTTTGCAAAACCTGTTCTTCCACCTCCTTTATAATAGCTACTTTTCATATAGTCTTTTTGAATCTCAACAGGTAAATCTCGCCAATTTCCTCCCGGTGGGACTAATTCCATAATTTCTTTTTTTCGGGTTTTATATTTAACACCTTGCGATCTGGGACAATCTTTCAAGGCATCTCGTAGAGGAATCGTATAATTTCTTTCTTGAGGAAAGATCGCTCGTATTTCTAGATCCTGCCGCGTGGCAATCATAATCACTCTTTCTCGCTTTTGAGGGACATCTAAAAATTGTGCGCTCAGAACTTTATAAGTAACATTATATCCTAAATTTTGTAAAACTTTCATCATCGTTGCTAAGGTTTTTCCTTTTTGATGACTGAGCAATCCTCGCACATTTTCTGCAATGGCAATTTTCGGACAAACTTCCGACAAACAGCGTGCAAATTCAAAAAATAGCGTTCCTCGCGTGTCTTCAAATCCTTTACCATGTCCAGCATAACTAAAGGCTTGACAAGGAAATCCTCCAGCGACAATATCAATGCGATCGCGATATTGTCTAAAATCAATATTGGCAACGTCATCATGGATAATTTTCCAATTAGGTTGATTGATTTTGAGTGTATTAATACAATTTTTATCAATCTCAACCAATAATTTTGTTTGCAAACCTGAATTTTCCAATCCTAATGCCATTCCGCCACAACCTGCGAATAATTCAACAACATTAAAAGACGTAATCTCTTGAGATTTTAAGATTTTGTAATTATTATTTGATGTTGTAATAGTGTTATTCTGATTTTGCAATGCTTGCAGTTCTTCAAGATTAAATACTTTTTGTCCTCTAGATATTTTTTGACTTTTAATAAGTTTTTTCTTTTCCCATTGTTTTATAATATCGGGAGATATCCCTAATATTTGTGCGGCATTTTTGAGAGGCAGGATTTTCATTAACCGAATTTTTTTCAATACCAGTTTTATTGTATATTCTCAATATCATAACTAGCGATATAATTGTTTGTCAAGATATTTGATTGCATCTGAAAGCCGATCGAGAATAAAATCATAATCTAAACCAATAAGAGACCAAAACTGAGAACCTGCTAAAAGTTGAATCCCCGATTGTTGAGTTTTTGTTTTACTAATTGTCCATGATTTCCCCATATCGAGTGCGGCTGCAAAAATTGGATTTGTGTGGATTTTTAACTCGTTTATACTTCTTTGGCTTTGACTACCTGTAAGCGTATCTTTTTTGGTCTTCAATTGTGTATATCGAAGATTTTGATTATCGTAAATAATTAGATCGATTCCTTTTATTTTAAGGTTCAAAGCTTTATCTGGAAGAAAAACGCGATTGCTAACTTCTGCAATGTCCTCGAATTTATGTCCTAGATTCTCGGAAATAAAACGAGTGTAAACATTGGATAGATATAAATTCTCACTTCCTGAAAATTCAAAAATATTTTTAAATCTTGTTTTTTTCTTTTTTATATTTTCTCTGAATGTTTCCTTCTCTTGAGATAGCCCAGACCAAACTTCTTCCTTAAAATAAGAGATTATATCTACTATTTTTTCTTGTTTTTCTGTTGAGCTTATTTTTCTTGAATTTTGTTTAAAATATTCGTTTAGATAAAAGTCTAAAACTCGACAAATCTGATATGAGTCAATTAATTCTACATCGTTCTTGGGAATATATTCTGGGATTTTTATACTCTGTTTTTGCAGGTTTATTTCTTTCACTAATCGAGTCGGGTTATCGTGATACTGATACAAGTTCATGGTTTTTCTTGATTTGATTATGTTGTAGCAATCTACGATCTTGTAAGATGTATTTACAATAGCATCCCAAGATGACTTCACATTATCCTCAATCTTCTCGTGCCTAACTAGGATACAGCATCGGATGGTTTGGCGATCGCGCCCATAAAAACAGCCCTAGCGATCGCACCGATCTAACCCGATCGCTATAATTCAGCAATGTCATCGGCTAGAGCTTCGGGATCGTAGTTCTCATCATTGGATAAAACCACAATACTCGTCTCGCTGTCCGTATAATGACGATAATAGGTACTCGTTCCTCTAAGTACAGGACAAAAATTGGAGAGAGTCAAGAAAAGCATCAAACTTGTGGT
>NZ_JCAMRX010000095.1:1461-8241 GCF_059821285.1 Spirulina sp. LEGE 11439 | reverse complement strand
TAACAATGTTCCTCAAGTTTTGAAACATCGATGTGCCTATCTCAATAATGCTTTGGAGCTTAGAAATGGATGTATTGATCGAAAAAGGTTGTAATTGGGTGCGAGATTACCTAAAAAATAATATCAACGTTGAGGAACGCGATCGCAAGATATGCAACGGAATAGGAAAAGAATGAAAAGCGATCGCACTTCTCACCCGCAGATATTGTTCACACTAAAAAACCTTGTTTTAAGTAAGTTGTTAATGTGAAGCGTCATTAGCGAGAGCGCGTTCCATTTCCATCTCCAACTCCTGTAAATAATGCGCCAAATTCCAAGAGAGTTTATAGTTGCGATCGCGCAGTTCGATACCGCACATCGCCTCATCTCCCGTCTCAAATTTGACCTCTACATCTTTTCCTATTTGTGCGCCGATCGCTTGCAGGAGTCGAGAGCGCTTTTCTGGTTCAATAGCAAAGGTCGTGCGGATCGCCAGTTCCCTTTGTGGACTCGGGTTAGCGGAAGAACGCATCATTTCCAGTTGAGACGCATCGAGGTGGTGCAGGCGATCGATGAAGGTTTCCACAATTTGCGCCTCCAAGTCGGCATTCGCCAAATCGCCCAAAACCTGACGGGCGATCGTGGCAATCTGCTGACCTGCTCTCTGTTGTAGCTCTTGTAAAAAAGCCTGTTTTTCTCGATTGAGTGCTTCGTACCATTGTACCCGAGCGGCATCAACTTCAGAACGCACCCCCATCATTAAAACTTGACGCTCTTGCTCTATCTCCTGCTGGGCAAGATGCAACAATTCCTCTCGTTGTGTTTCGAGTTCCTGTTGTTTTTGGCGATAAAGATCGGCTTCCTGTTGAGCGTCTTCCACTCGTGTATCGGCTTCTTGGAGACGAGTCGCAATTCTTTGCTCCCGTTGCTCCATTGCCTTAACAATTGGACCGTAGAGAAAGCGCTTGAGGAGAACGACGAGGATGAGAAAGTTAATAATTTGGGCAACAATAATCACAGGATCGATTAACATCGTCTATCCTCCACCTCGACTAACGAAATAATTCCAAAAGGGATTGGCAAAAATTAAAATCAAAGTAATGACAAAACAGTAAATTGCCGTTGATTCTACTAATGCCATCCCCACAAAAAGAAGGCGAGTAATCGTTTTGGCTTCGTCCGGTTGTTGTGCGAGAGAACTTAACGCCTGAGCCAGAGCGCGACCTTCTCCCAAAGCCGGACCGATCGAGCCGATCGCAATCGTAATACCCGCCGTCGCGATCGATGCCATGCCAATCAATGCCAGATTATCCATTTTCGAGATCTCCTGTTTCCTCGTTTTCGCTATCCCGTACCGTCGTCGCTGCAGCAATATAAACCATTGCCAGAATTGCGAAGATATACGCTTGAATCAGTCCCGTTAACAATCCCATTGCCTGCATAATTGCTGGAAAAAACAAGGGTGCAACGGAAAGTAGAATGCCCACAATCATCGTACCGCTCATGACATTGCCAAACAAACGCACGGCGAGGGCGAGAATGCGAGAAAACTCACCAATAATGTTAAAGGGGAGCATGATGGGGTTAGGTTCGAGGTACTGTTTCAAGTAGCCCCAAAACCCTTGTTTGCCGATTCCGTAGAGGGGGACTGCGAAAAAGACGCAGATCGCCAAGGCTGCTGTAGTTGAGAGAGAGCCGGTAGGGGGTTGATAGCCCGGAATAATACTCAAGAGGTTGGAAACTGCGATGAAGATAAATAAAGTCCCCACAAAAGGCAAATAAGGCGCGGGTTCTTGTTCGCTAATTTCTCGAATTTGTTCGCCGATCCCCAGCACGAGAACTTCTAAGAGATTTTGCCCGCGAGAGAGGTGGGTTGAGGCCGATAATTTGTGAGTCACGAACCAAGAAAATAAGACGAGGAAGGCCATCACGAGCCAAGTAAAAACAAGAGTCGCACTGAGAGAGAGCGATCCCCATTGCCAAACAATGATTCCATCTGGAGTGAGATTCATAAGTGTTTACTCCTTTCTGGACAAGGAGCGGTTTTTGGCTGCCGAGAAAGTTGTCATGAGATATATCAAAATATTACGAGAAAGAAGGAATCCCAAGACGCAAGTTAACAGAACTATAATTAATTTTCCCTCGACAAAATGAGTAATAATCAGGTAGAAGCCGACTAGCGCGATCGCTAAACGCATTAACAAGCTCATGAAGAACAGTAGAAAGGGTCGCTTCGTCATGGGCAGTTGCCTCACTGTCAGCCAAAGACCGCCAAAATAAAGGCATCCCAAAATTAAACCCGCAATAAAGGCGATCGCAACAGTCATTTCAGTTATCAGTTATCAGTTATCAGTTATCAGGTTCGACCAGTGATGAGGGTCGCGCCTAAGAGCAGCACTAGGAGTAAACTAGATTCGTTAGCGATCGCTCTCCTTTTTAATCCAGTACCAAGCATTCAGGCATCCCAAAACGACACCGACAAACAACAGCATCAACGTCCAAGAATAGCGGCTGGGAAAGCGGGTATCGATCCAAACTCCCAAAGCAATACAGAGTAATGCGGGAATTGTCACGGACCACCCCACCATGCCAAACATGCCCAAGGCAAACCAGATATTATTTTTCTCTCGTCGCGCCTTAATTTTGCGAGTGGCTTTTGCTTCCACTTGTTGGTGAAAGAGATTCCTCATCGCTTTCGTGTTTTTTTTGTCATCTTCGAGTTTGTCCATTAGCTGCCTAACTCCTTGAAATGACGCATAATACTGGCCTCAAATTTAGCCAAAGCGGAACGGGTGAGCTTTTCTCGTTCGTCTAAAACGCGAAACTGTTGCTCGACGGTTTGTTTGAGTTCCTCGAGGTTATCAGACCCTACGGCGTTGAGGGTGGAAACTAAAACTTCTGCGTCGCATTTGACTAAAATGCCTTCATCCACAGCCAGAAAGGTTTCCTGTCCCGATTCTAATTCAAAAGACAAGATACCGGGTACCAAAGCGGCAAAAAAGTCAATGTGACGGGGCAAAATACAGAAAGAGCCGTTTTCGGCTTCGGCAGTTATTTTTGTGACCGATCGCTCGACTAAAACTTCGGTAGGAAGCAGCACTTTTAGGATCATGGCTCGAGTTTGAATGATGGCGTTTTTCTAGTTTAAGGGAACAAATTTAACAAATACTAACAGCGATCGCTCGATTGCCCGTTGAAATACAAAAATTTCTTTTATGTTCTGCTATTTTATCGAAATATGTGAAGAGATCGGATAAGTATTGCGATCGCGAGTCTTTTTCTCCTTTTCTACCTTGATGGACATCGGCAAAAATGCAGACTAAACTGAAAGCGATAGAGAGTAAAATGTGAGGAAAAATGGTGACATTGAATGCGGGCGATCGCAAGCAATTGATTGCGTTATTAAAAGAGCTTCCCGAGTTGGCAAATGAGCGATCGCGTCAAAAAATGTTAGAGGTTGCGGGGTTAGGGAAGTTGATTCCCATGCTCGATCTTTCTGGTGCTGCTTTTATTGCAATTACCGAGATTGTTAGCTATTTGGAAAAGTACGGTCGTTTGAGTTATGACAGTGAGGCTTTAGGGGTTTTTCTCAATTCAATGAAAGAATTTGTTGGCATACAGCAACAAGATTTTTTAGATCGGTTGTTGGTGGACTATGACATGATGACCCCTATTATAGTCTCTCCTCGCATCGATCGCTGGCAAGGAAAGGAAGAACCTACGGATGTTTTTGAGAAGATTATCGGGGAAAATACTCTGCGTCCTATTGCTTTTTTACAGCAAGGTTTAGAGGTGGCGCGATCGGTGGCTTATATTGGAGTGCGAGGGGATGGAAAACAATGGTCGGGGACGGGGTTTTTGGTGGGGGAAAGTTTGTTATTGACTAACAATCATGTTTTGGAGAAGCGAGAGTTATTATCGGGGGCAATTTTTCGCTTTAATTATGAAGAGAATTTTCACGGAGAAGCGCAAGCTGTTGACGAATATCGCGCCAAAGAAAAAGGGATTTTTCAGACGAATTCCGATCTTGATTATACGTTGGTGGAGTTAGAAGACACACCGGGTCAACAATGGGGATATTTGCGTTTGCGAGGGGGAGAAATTCGACGCAATCATCGCGTTAATATTATTCAGCATCCTGACGGAAGACCCAAACAAATTTCCCTGCAAAATAATTTCGTGCAGTATATTGGGGGGAATGTGGTACAGTATGTCACCTCGACTTTGCCGGGATCTTCGGGGTCTCCGGTGTTTAATGATAGTTGGCAGGTTATTGCGGTGCATCATGCGGGGGGAAATATAAATGAACCGACGACAAAACGGCGATATTTCCGGAATGAAGGCATACTGATAGAAAGGATTCTTGCGGACTTACCTTCCGATGTACAGACAAGATTGAATGGTTAAATTAGCCAACGAAGATCGCAAAAAGTTAATCAAATTGCTCAAAAAACTTCCTGAGATGGAGGATCTGCGATCGCGTCAAAAATTCCTAGAGTATGTCGGTTTGGGAGAATTGGTCTCTCAAATCGATTTATCTGGAAATCAATTTGTTGCGGCTACTGAAATTGTGACTTATTTAGCACAATATGGACGCTTACCGAGTAGTGGCTGTGAAGCATTAGGAATGTTGCTGGAAGATCTCAAAGATTTTATAGGAGAAGAGGAACAACAATTTTTAGATTCGCTGTTGGTGAAATATAACATGATGATTCCTCGGGTTTCTCCGTTGCCCGATCTTCAGTCAAATTTAGGGGAATGGGGAGAGGAAAGATTTGATTTTCAGGAATGGGATAGAGGAGTTGCTTCTCGAATCAGTGCGAAGATTACTCGCTGTCCTTTTGTATTACTTGAAGAAGATATTTCCACGTTTACGGGAAGAGAGGAAGAATTAGACAAACTCAAAACTTTATTGATTGATTCTCAAGAGACAAAACAATGCAGGATTGTTAGTTTAGCAGGGACGGGAGGAATTGGTAAATCTGCCCTTGCTTGTCGCTTTGCAACTCAGTACAAAGAGCATTTTACGGATGGGATCATTAGGTTGCGGGTGGATGGAAAAGATGTGGAGACGCTTGCACGAGAATTTGCGCGAGAGATGGGGTTTGTTTTTGAGGAAGAGGAAGAACAAGCATTAGATGCGGCAACAATTATGCAGGAGTTATTCGCTTCTCGTCGAATGTTGTTGATTTTTGATAATGCAGACGAAGCAAGTATTAAAAAATTGCGTCCCGGTGGGAATATTTGTGCAATTATTGTCACGACAAGAGATAGAAATATATCATTTTCTTTAGATATTTCCAATGAAAGTACAATTAATTTACCTCTACTTCCTAAGCCCAAATCGCTATTATTATTAAAGCGTATTTTGGGAGAGAATCGGATTGAAAATGAATTAGATGCAGCTTATAAAATTATTCGATTAGTAGGAAATCTACCTTTAGCATTGCAGATTTCAGGAGCAAACTTAAAAGGGACAAATCGCTCTTTATCAGATTATGCTGCTTATTTAAAGCAAAAGCGAGCGGATTTAAAGGTGCGAGGCGATAAAGACTTTAATTGGAGAGCTTCTTTGGATATTAGTTTAGAATCTTTGGAAGAAGATGAACTTGATTTTTTTGCTTGTTTGAGTGTTTGTGCTGAGGATGGTTTTGCAAGGAAGACGGCAATGATAGCGGGAGGCTGTGAGGATGAATGGGAAGCACAGGATTATTTAGATTACCTTCATAAATTATTTTTAATTAACTACATGGAAACAGGGGAAAATCGTTTTGTATTTCACCCCTTAATTCAAGCCTCTGCTTTAAGTTTAGCAAAGTCAAAATCATTATATAAAGAAGCTACCAGACGACACGCAGAGTATTTTATTGATTGGATTAAATTAAATGAAGAAAGTTTAGATTCTATCGCTTCTATGATTGCTGAAGATATAGACGATTTGATTTTGGTTGGAGAATGGCTACGAACAAACAAAATATTCAATTACGACTTTATTGAATCACTACATAGCTTTTTTGAAGAATATGGATATTGGAAAAAAGCTGCCGAATTCATGAAAGATTTTCAGGAGTTTGCGACACAATCTAAGGAGTGGGAACTTGTTGTTGTTTTTTGTACCCGACGAGCAAAATATTTAGCGTTACAGGAAAAATTTGAAGAGGCAAAAACAGTGCTGAAAACTATTCCAGATACTTTAACAAACATTGAATCAGAAACAGTTCGCAAGCGCTCTCAAGTAAAATTTCTCATTCGTCTCGGAAGAATTTTAGAGCAACAAGAAAATTTTGATGAGGCAATTACTCAACTTCAATTAGCTGTAAGTATTGCTTGGGATTTCGATGAGCCGGAAAATTTGCGAAATGTTTTAAATGTTTTGAGTTGGGTATTAAAACGAAAAGGAAAAATTGATAATGCAATTGAAATTTTTCAAGAAGAAATTGAGCTAAATGAAGTTCTCAATGACAAAAAAGGAATAGCGATTGCACTCAACCGCATGGGAGGACTATTACAACACCAAGGAAGAATAGAGGAAGCTATTTCTGCCTTTCAGCGTCAAATTGATGTCAGTGAAGTTCTCAATGACCAACAAAGAATAGCGATCGCACTCAACCGTATGGGAGGACTATTACAACAGCAAGGAAGAATAGAGGACGCTATTTCTGCCTTTCAGCGTCAAATTGAAATTAGTGACAATCTTAATGACCAAAGACAAATAGCGATCGCACTGAATTGCATGGGAGGACTATTACAACAGCAAGGAAGAATAGAGGAAGCTATTTCTGCATTTCAGCGTCAAATTGA
>NZ_JCAMRX010000095.1:0-1361 GCF_059821285.1 Spirulina sp. LEGE 11439 | reverse complement strand
TACAACAGCAAGGAAGAATAGAGGAAGCTATTTCTGCATTTCAGCGTCAAATTGAAGTCGGTGAAGCTATCAATGACCAACAAGGAATAGCGATCGCACTCAACTGCATGGGAGGACTATTACAACAGCAAGGAAGAATAGAGGAAGCTATTTCTGCATTTCAGCGTCAAATTGATGTCAGTGAAGCTATCAATGACCAAAAATTTTTAGCGATCGCACTGAATTGCATGGGAGGACTATTACAACAGCAAGGAAGACTAGAGGAAGCTATTGCTGCATTTCAGCGTCAAATTGATGTCAGTGAAGCTATCAATGACCAACAAGGAATAGCGATCGCACTGAATTGCATGGGAGGACTATTACAACAGCAAGGAAGAATTGAGGAAGCTATTTCTGCTTTTCAGCGTGAAATTGATGTCAGTGAAGCTATTAATAACCAACAAAGAATAGCGATCGCACTCCATCAACTAGGTAATCTTTTAAAAGGTCAACAAAAATTCTCTGAAGCGGAGCAATTTTTCCGTCAGAGTTATGATATAGCAGTTCAATTAGAAGATCGGCGAGGACAAGCATTAATTCTCAATAGTTTAGGTCAAGTTTTATCTAAACAAGGAGGACAAGACAATCTCAATCTCGCATTAATCAATTTTCGAGAAAGTATTAAATTAGGACAGGAATTGAACAACTTAGAACACCTAGCCAAAGTTTATACCGCTATGGGAGAAGCTCTATTTGCTTATCACAAGGACAAACAGGCAGCCATTGAATTAAGCAAAGGCTTTGAGATTGAGGAAAATTCAAAAAATACTAGAGGTTTAGAGATTGCAATTAAACCATTAATGTATGTATTAGTTAAATTGAATCGAAAAGAAGAAGCAAAAGAATACTGTCAGAGAGCCTTAGCGATCGCACCCAATAATAAAAACATCCTAGAACTTGAAAAGCAACTCTCATCAGGAATTTTTCTCAAACAAGGAAAAGTTACAACAATCAAACATAATCAAAAAGATACAATGTATGGGTGGATTACTCCCAGCGATCGCAGCAATAGTATCTACTTCCACGAACATTTTATAAATTCCGACTGCATTTCTCAGCTTAAAATAGGGACTCGCGTGGAAGTCTTTATCAAAGAAGGTCAGAAAGGATGGTTTGCAACTTATATCAGAATTCTCGATGATGCGATAAAAATAAACAAATCTTAAAGGAAAAATTGTCAATATTGGGAAAGCGATCGCCAATCACAAAAATTATTCTCTGATTGGAAAGGGCGGCGCGATCGCGATATGCGGTAAAATTAAATTGAGGGGTCTACCGAACTTAGTATGTAAAACTAAGTTGAGAAAAGTGTATCTAAGCCA
>NZ_JCAMRX010000051.1:0-46354 GCF_059821285.1 Spirulina sp. LEGE 11439 | reverse complement strand
TGACTGGTGACTGGTGACTGGTGACTGGTGACTGGTGACTGATAACTGGTGACTGAAATCAATCTACCGCAATTTCGATGCGGCGATTGCGTTGGCGGTTGCTATTGGTATTATTAGCAACAAGGGGACGAGTTTGCCCGTAACCAATCGACACCCAGCGATAATTACCTCGTAAAGAACTGGCGAGATATTGTTCCACCGTGCGAGCCAGTTGAAAGGATAATTCTCGACTTTCAGACGGAGAATTACTGATATCGGTATGGGCGGCAATGCGAATGGTTGCCCCTTTATGTTTGGCTAAATCCGTCACGATCGCATCTAAAATCAAGCTCCCTTCTGGAGATAACTCGCTATTATTCGCAAAAAGTAGATCGCTGGGTAAAGTAACTTTGAGTTTATCTCCCGGTAGCGGTGTTTTCACTTGAGAGATTGCAGACGTTGTTCCCGATCCCGGCGAAGAAAGTGGGGGAAGGGATTGGATTTTTTGTTGGAGAGCCTGCAAGCGAGTGTTTAGGGGAGTTTCTGGCGTACCGGGTAATGCTAATTGTTTTTCCAGTTGTGTCGTACTCTCCTGTAAGGTTTGCCATTGTTTTTCTAAATTGGCGATCGCAGCTTGGAGTTGCTCTCTTTGTTGTAACGCCTTTGTTTCCTCATCTGGGGAAGATTCTGGAGCGATCGCGGGTAATTCTTCCGAATTCCCCAAGGGTAATTTCTCCCACACCCAAATTAAAGGCGGTTTTTTTCCCGTTTCTTGAGGATTGTTAATCGCCAAGACAATCCCCAAAACACCAGCAATACTGCTGCCAAATAGCAAGAGCAAGAGACTGCCAAGACATCCTCCCAACCCCAATCTCGATGGTGGTGGAGAGAGTTCGGGCGATTCGGCGATTGGTTCTTCGAGGAAATCTTCTGAAGGCGATTGCATCACGTTTTCGTCAAACAAAAAAGAACGGCACACAATTAATACTGGCCATCCTACCGCATGACGGCAATACGAGTTTTGTGAAGGGAGCGATCGCAAAAATTGGCTCGAAAAGACTCCCAGCAATCGATAACATAAAAATATCAAAATAGGTAAACCGCGATCGCTCGCTAACCTTTCCTATCCTCTCATTTTCAACTTTTCATGCTCAAATCGTCTTTGAACCCTGCCGAGTGGTGTAACGCTAAACCCCTTCTCTTGCTGTCGGCGCTATTTATCGCCCCGGATGCCCATGCGAGCGATCGCGTCCCTGCCGTTGTCCTGCCGGTAGACTATCTTGCCTCTTCTCAGCCTGCCCTACAAGTTGCCGATGGCGATCGAGAAGTTCTTTCTCCGGAAGTTCCCACCGATCCCCTCAACAGCAGTTATCCGGTGCCTTGGAATTGGGTCATGGCCACCTATGCAGACTTAAAAGAAAATCCTCATCCCGATCCTCGGTACTATCGCAGTCCAGCCTTAATTTCTCCTGACGGTCTTTACGCCGCTTACAGTCGCATTGCCATGCAGGTACAAGAACAATTATTTGGCAGTCGAGTCAGTAGTGTCATGTTTTTGGAAAATCTCCAAACTGGAGAATTGCAGACGATTACGGCATCTTCTCCCCTCGCAGACGATACCCTCGCAGGAGTCGGGCAAAATCAACCCGGAGCCATTTCCATGCTCATTCCCGTTTCTTGGTCGAAAGAAGGCGATCGCCTCCTCGCCAGACAATTTGAAGGTTTATTCAGCGCGTCGGATGCTTCGGATTTTGCAGTAGTTTGGAATCGCAATACAAGAATTACCAGTACGATCGCTCCCGTGCGCGTACAGTATACCAACGCTGTTTTATTGGGTTGGAGTACCCTTTATCCTCAACAGGTGCTTTTTCGGGCGGGTTCCCTCGGGGAAGAAAGCTGGCCGCTTTGGGCAGTGGATCTCGACAGTCAAACCACTCTTGCGAATGATGATAAACCCATTGTGTATGGTCGATTTCAACAACCTGCCTGGACGGGTCCACAAGCAAAATGGTGATTATTAGTCACCAGTCACCAGCGCTCAGACCCCGCGTCGGTGTTAGCGAAGCTCCTCTGAAAGAGGCAAGACGCAAGGGAATGCTGAGCAAGAGAGTCATCAGTCACCAGAAAGAGCAGAAGAAAAGAGGAAATAATTTGCAATTGGGATATTGTCAGATGAGAAAGGATTGCATTACTTGCGATCGCCAAATAAAACCCTCTCCAATAACAGGAGAGGGAAACCTTCATCAAGAGTTGAGAATTAACCCAGATTTTAAACGTTTAAAATCGCGGGTTCAAAACTGGGAACCACAATTTCCGAATCTTGCTTGGTTAACTTGTTGTACAAACGTTCGGTATTGGGGAAATTCGCCGCCGGAAGGGTGGGGAAACGACGATAAGGCACCACATCTTCATTAAAGAGTTGCAGGTACTCCATACTGTTGAGCATCGCACCGATGAAAGCGCGAATCCCTTTCGTAGCCAGAATTTGATTGTAAGATTGAATCTCCTTCTGGTTGAGGGGAGCACGTCCGAGGAAATGCTTCGTACCCAACTCAATTACTTTCGTGTTGGGATAGGGAGTGTAGAACTCCTTGACGTACAACTCAGAACAGCCTAACGCTTCGATGAATTCCTTCACCGTAATTTCTCCGTTGGCCAAACGGCTTTCGAGAGAAGTAAACTGAGTTTGTATGGTGTAAGGAGCTAAATCTCGCTCGAAGATTTGCCGATACGCTGCTGCAGTCAAATTCTTGACAGCCATCGGATTACCGCGATCGACCAGTTTGAATATCTTAGTTTGCTGGCGCTGAATCGATACCCCTTGATTGACTCGGACGGAAACATCCTTGTCACCGCGCATATCGCCCACTTGACCGAGTTCGATAAAGCGTGGGGTTTCGGGGATCGTGACGTTGGTGGCATAATCTGGCGCGATCGATCCCGGACGCATCCGCAAGCTCATGCCACCGGGGGTAACATAACGCTCGTAAGGTACCGTATTCTCCCCAAAAGATTCTCCATATTCTACGCTGTCGAGAATGGCATCAATCAAGGCGTAAAAGCCTTTCTTCGAGCAAATATCGAAATAGGTGTTAATCTCCTTGCGTCCGTAGGTGGGACGACCGAGCAGGCGGCGGTGGATATATTCAACCGCTTTCACTACATAGAAGGGAGTCCAGTAAGTTTTTAAGAACGCATCGGACTTAGCTAGAATTTTGACAAATTCCCGCACGCTAATTTGGCCGTTTTCCAAGCGAGCTTCTGCAGAGGTTAGACGCTGACTCGCATAGACATCTCGACCAAAAACTTGACGATAACAAGCCTTAATGACCGCTTGGGTGCTGCTCTCGGAGTATTTAACGCTGAGTCCGTTACTGTCTCCCGGGAGTCCGTTCAACCGGAAGACTTTTGCACCCAAAGAACCGGGAGACTTGCCCCGCGCTTTGGGATTGCTGACTTGGCTATTGGTTGCAGGTCCGCGATGAATGAGCAGGCGCTTGGTATCTTTGCCAAAGGGAGCCGGACGGCTGCTGGGATCGCGGGTTTCTTTGGGGAAAATCGCACCGAATTGGATTTCGAGAGGATCGTTCCCAGAACCGTAAACGTGTTGATCCGGTAAGGGGCGATCGTATTTGGCGAAGGTGGTAACGAATTGGGGTACTTTGCGGAAGGGTGCGCTGTAGTTAAACAGGTCTTGCTGCATTCCCCAGTTGCGGCATTCTTGCGCCTCTTGACCCAATCCCCGTAGATAAGGGACGGTTTCTTCTCCGAAGTAATCGGCGTATTCTTGGGAATCGATTAAAGCATCGATGAGCTTGGCAAATCCACCTACCGAGACAATATCAAAGTAGCTTTGTACCTCTTCCCGAGAAGAAGGACCGCGCCCGAGGAAGTGACGGAAGGCCAACTCAAGAGCGCGGCTGTTAATAAAAGGTTCAAAGAATTGTTTGCGATAGAGAGGAGATTTACCCAAGCGCCGCACGAACTCCTTCATGGAAATATCGCCGTTTTTGACTTGGGATTCCAAATAAGAGATCGATTGGTTATAAGCGCGAGTAATATCCCGTTCAAAAATTTGCCGATAAGCTGCTTTGATGACAGCATTTTTCTCGGTGGCCGACAAACCCGGTTTCATGACAAATTTCTGCCGCCGTTCTGCTGCGTTAAAGTAACTTTGAGGCAGTTGTAAGCCCTGTTGGTCTATAGAAGGGCGTTGACGTACTTTGTCGGAGGGAAGGGCGGCTTTAAATTCGCCGATCGCCACGCCAAAGTATTCATCAAGAAGGTCTAAGGCTTCAGGATCGCTAAAATATTTGCGAGCGGCGGCTTTCATTTCTTGAATAGCTACGAGGGTTGCCGCACTCGAACAGGCATTTTCAATAATTTCCCGCAGTCCTCGGACGTTGACGGTAATAATATTGGGATCTCCGGCAACAAGGGCATAGGTAACGTAACGCAGCATCCATGCTAAATCTCGCAGGGACTTTTGCATATTGCGCGGACCGTAGCGGGAGATATTAATGGGACGAAATCCGGGGGGGACTTCGACTTTAGTGCCCGTGGAAAGAAACACCGAACGCAGTCCGCCGAAAATTCCGCTGCCACCTCCGCTTTCTTCAACATAGGTCACGGTACCTAGAGTCATGCCTTCTTTTGTTCCCGTTCCTGCACCAATGGCTGTCAATTGCTCGACGGCCATTTCTTTCTCATCGGCGGGGGGTCTTTCGAGGAAAGCTAGGGGGGAGCCTCCCGTAAAAATGCGATTGGCTGCCCGAGAGACGATGAGTTCGGAATTTCGGGTCACGATCTGGGCGATCGCGATGCGCTTGTTCCCTGAATCAAAAAATCCTTTCAGTTCGCCCAATTCACCCGAGTCGAGAAAACGATCCTGTTGTTCTGCTTGGGCGATCGTTGAAGTGGGTAGAGTTTGGTACAGTTGGGGACGTGCAATAGAACTGCCACCACTTGCCGTAATAGTCATAGTTCGCTCAGCTTTCTCCTATCCAAAGGGTTGACGGGTTTAATCGCTTTCGGCACTGAGGCAATCTGTTTGGTTTTAGGAGCAACATGGCGTACCATCTTGACACGCCTACCCCCAAACCGGGGAATCTCCCTCGATACCGATCGCTTATAGCCTCTTGATTAAACGCTTTTCTTAAAATTTCGGTCAGCTTTTAGATTAGAACGTTTCGGGTTTCCTGAGTGACTTTATTAAGAAGTGTGTCGTATTTTGAGCCAGAATGTCAGGATAAGCGATCGCGATGCCTCTCGAGTTTATCTTTTGGATAGAGACTGTTTGTTTAGCTCTGTTACCGGATCGGAGTGCTAAACCCTATAACAAATTTCCCTGATTTTGTCAAGCCGCACAAATTTTTTGCAAATTATTGAGAAGTGCTGAGGAGATCGCGTTCGCGAAGTGTTTAATGTTAGCAGGATGTCAATTCGAAAATATTGTGTCTCGTTCTACAGCGCAACAACTTTCTTGGAAAACTCACGATCGCCTTGTTGAAATTGACTCCCCTTGGGTGAAATTAATCTGCGATCGCCTTGAAGATAATACCGGAAAGCACCTCGACTATTGGCGAGTTGAAAAAGCCGATTCGGCGATCGTTCTCACCTTGCAAGGCGATCGCTTTTTACTGCCAAAACCCATTTATCGCCCCGGTATCGGACGAGAAACCCTCGATTTTCCGGGGGGACGAGTTTCCAACAATCAAACCCCCGAAAATGCGATCGCCCCCATTCTCAGACGAGAATTAGGAATAGTTCCCGCAGCGATTCAAACAGTAACATCTCTTAATTCTGAAGGGTGGATTGTGAATAGTTCTTTTTCCAATCAAAAACTCTATGGTTTTGTGGCTAATTTGTATCCCCATGCTGCGATCGCATCCGAATTACTTGGCTCTACTTATCCAACTACACTCAAAGGAATTCATTCTCTCTTACAACAATTAATTTGTTTGCAATGCCGCGCCCTTTTGCTAGAATGGCAATATCAAACATTCTTAACCTGAATATTAAAAGACTCGATCTATTGCAAAAAATTTTTGAATTGTTTTTGTAAAGAATAATCTCAGATCTGCTTAAATGCTTATAAAAACATTAGTTTGGGTTTCTCGTGTGGCATTTTTGGGTCACATTCAACAGGAGAAAATTCTTTGGCGATCGAGCGTATTTTAGCTATGAAACACCGATCTCATCGGTAAATATGATGTTGAATTGCTGCGATCGCCAGTTGAATTATTGAATTATCGCTAACAGTAACACCCTTGTACCGATTCTCAGTATCATAGAGAAATGCAGAATTTGCAGTTAAGGAAACATGAATCAACCGTTACCAATCGCCGAAGAACAAGAGCAGCCTCCCATTCGCTTGCCCCGCACCAGCGAATCCGACACCCTCAAACGCATTCGTCACACAACATCCCACGTTTTAGCGATGGCGGTGCAGACTCTTTTTCCCAAAGCGCAGGTAACAATCGGTCCTTGGACGGAAACTGGATTTTACTACGACTTCGACAACCCCGAACCCTTTACTGATAAAGATATCAAAGCCATCAAAAAACAGATGGACAAGATTATCAAAAAGAAACTCCCCGTTATTCGCGAAGAAGTCAGCCGGGAAGAAGCCGAAAAACGGATCGAAGCGATCGCCGAACCCTATAAACTGGAAATCCTGCGGGATATTATTAAGGGCGATTCGATTAGCTTGTACCATCTCGGGGAAGAATGGTGGGATCTCTGTGCGGGACCTCATGTAGAAAGTACCTCAGAATTGAATCCTAAAGCGATCGCGATCGAAATGGTTGCCGGTGCCTATTGGCGTGGAGATGAAAATCGGCAACAACTCCAGCGCATCTATGGGACTGCATGGGAAACCCCCGAACAACTGAAGGAATACAAGCGCCGCAAAGAAGAAGCGTTGAAGCGAGATCATCGCAAACTGGGCAAACAACTGGGCTTATTTCTCTTCTCTGATGCCGTCGGCCCCGGTTTACCCCTCTGGACTCCCAAAGGGACAGTCGTGCGATCGCTGCTGGAAAATTTCCTCAAGGAAGAACAAGTGAAACGCGGCTATTTGGGGGTAGTTACCCCTCATATTGCCCGCACGGATCTCTTTAAAATCTCCGGACACTGGCAGAACTATAAAGAAGATATGTTCCCCATGATGGCAGAGAATGAAGAAGCTGCCGCGATCGAACGCGGATTCGTACTCAAACCCATGAACTGTCCCTTTCATATCCAAATTTATAAAGACGAGATGCGGTCCTATCGGGAACTCCCCATGCGCCTCGCAGAATTCGGCACCGTCTACCGTTACGAACAATCGGGAGAATTGGGGGGATTGACCCGCGTGCGCGGCTTTACCGTCGATGATTCTCACTTATTTGTCACTCCCGACCAACTCGAAGACGAGTTTCTCAATGTCGTGGATTTGATCTTGACGGTTTTTAATAGCTTGCAGTTGCAAAACTTTAAAGCACGATTGAGTTTCCGCGATCCCGAATCCGATAAATATATTGGTTCCGTGGAGAATTGGAACAAAGCTGAAAATGCCATTCGCCAAGCCGTAGAGCATTTGGAAATGGAGCATTTTGAAGCCCCGGGAGAGGCAGCGTTTTACGGTCCCAAACTCGATTTTATCTTCCGCGACGTTCTCGAGCGAGAATGGCAACTCGGAACCGTACAGGTTGATTATAATCTTCCCGATCGCTTTGAATTGGAATATGTAGCTGAAGATGGTTCCCGTCAGCGTCCTGTCATGATTCACCGCGCTCCTTTCGGCTCCCTTGAACGGCTTATCGGTATCTTAATTGAGGAATATGCGGGAGATTTTCCCCTCTGGTTGGCTCCCGAGCAAATTCGTTTGCTTTGCGTCAGCGATGAGTTTTTGGATTATGCAAAAGAAGTCGCCGCCAAAATGAAAGCAGTGGGACTTCGTGCAGCTGTAGACACCAGTGGGGAACGTTTGGCCAAAATGATTCGTAATGGGGAGAAACAAAAGATTCCCGTCATGGCGATCGTGGGTGCGAAAGAGGTCGAAAGCAAAACTTTAAGTATTCGCACTCGCGCCTCGGGGGACTTGGGAACAATGTCTGTAGAGGATGCGATCGATAAACTTATGACCAGCGATCGCAACAAGGAAAAATTTTAACCAGAAATTTGAAGGAGAAATTTGAAGAATTGAGAGGGAAGGATAGTCGAGCAATTTCCTTTCAACTTCCTTCTTCCTCTCTGTGGCATTATTAAGAGTTACAAGTTTTGAGTTCTTGACGGTGTTCTCTGCTTCTACAATTGCATTGACTATCTTCTTTAATCGCGCATTCCCTCCATGTTATGGACTAAGATCCAAAAACGCTTTTGGCAATGGCGAGGAGAGTGGCTCGTCGCGGGAAGCGTAGCGGGATTAACCCTTTTGGTACGTTTGACCGGACTCCTGCAACTCCTCGAATTATCTGCCTACGATCAATTTATTCGCTTGCGGCCTCCAGTTGCCACGGATTCTCGCATTGTCATTGTTGGATTTAATGAAGCCGATTTACAATCCGTTGGAGATTGGCCGTTTTCGGATGCGTTAATCGTTCAGTTATTGGGAAAAATTAAAGCGCAAGAACCCCGAGCGATCGGCTTGGATATTTATCGAGATTTTGTCAAAGAACCCGGCCACCAAGAATGGCTCGAATTTGCCCGAGAGACTCCTAATTTAATTGGCATTCAAAAAATTGTTGAAGATGCCACCCAAACCAGCTCGAGTGAGGATACCGTTGCGATCGCTCCTCCTCCTATCTTGGCCGAGTTAAATCAAGTTGCAGCCAATGATTTACCTTTGGATGTGGATGGGAAAATCCGACGCGGGTTTGTCTATTTATCCGATCCTAATGGTAAGACCGTTTTAAGTTTGGGATTTCAGTTAGCTTGGATGTATCTGGAAGGAGAAGGCATTTCTCCGGAAATCCTAGATGATGGTGGTATTGGGATTGGTCAAGCCACTTTAACGCGTTTTATCGCCAATGATGGGGGGTACGCTCGGGCAAATAATAGTGGCTTCCAACTGTTACTCAACTATCGTGCTGCAGAAAATAGTTTTCGCTTTGTCTCTATGCAGGATGTTCTTGAGGGACGCATTGAGGAGGGTTTATTTCGCGATCGCATCGTACTGATTGGCTCAACGGCACCCAGTCTCAAAGATTTTTTCCTCACCCCCTACAGTAAACCTTTTTCGGGTTTGCCCGTGCGAATGACTGGGGTAGAAATTAATGCTCAAGTGACCAGTTTTCTCATCTCGGCTGCATTGGGAGAGCGATCGCTGATCTCCACCCTACCAGAATATTCAGAATGGCTGTGGGTTCTACTTTGGTCTGTCATGGGAGCCTTTTGGATTTCTCACTGGCGTTCCGTTGACGGTTTGGCTAAACTCTCGGTGATTCGTACGATTGCTCATTTTATTATCGCCAGTAGCGTTCTTCTTTTTGGGGTCTTTGCTATCTTTTTACTCGACTGGTGGATTCCCATCATTCCACCTTTAATCGTTTTAACAGGAAGTGCGATCGTTAAAATTGGCATGACTTTGATCGCTAATTTAAGACTGTCTTATCAACGCATTGAAGATTATGCGAGAACATTAGAGATCAAAGTTGAAGAGCGAACAGAAGAACTGAAAAACAAAAACATGCAGTTGGGGGAAACAAATATACAGTTAGAAGAAACGTTAGATCAACTGCAAACGGCTCAAGATCAAATGATTTCTCAAGCAAAATTGGCATCTTTGGGCTCTTTAACTGCCGGGATTGCCCATGAAATTCGCAATCCTCTTAATTTTGTCAATAATTTTTCCGATCTGACGGTACAACTCACGCAAGATCTCGAAGAAGAATTAGAAACTCAATCATCTAAACTTGAAGAAGATGCCGCAGAATATATTGAGGAAATTATTGATGATTTTAAGGAATGTATAAAAACAATTCATTCTAATGGTAAAAGAATTGAAAAAATTGTTGATGGAATGCTCGGTCATGCAGGTTCAGGAACGGAAAATGCTTCTCTCTCAGATATCAATCAACTCTTAAAAGAAGCGATCCAACTGACTTATCATAATTTTCAAGAAAAAATCACAAATTTTGAAGCTCAACTAGATATTGAATATGATACATCGCTTAAACCGATATTAGTCTTTTCGCAAAACTTTAATACATCACTCATTAATATTTTACACAATGCCTTTGATGCAATGAAAGATCGAAAGCTCGAAGGCTCGGAAGACTATTTCCCAATTTTAACGGTTAAAACTGAAGATATAGACAATTGTATCAAAATTTCCATTCGCGATAATGGTATTGGCATTCCTCCGGAAAATCTAGATAAAATTTTTGAGCCATTCTTTACGACTAAACCGACTGGAGAAGGGACTGGACTGGGGTTATCTTTAGCACGAGAAACCATTGTTTCGCTTCATCAAGGAGAAGTTAGTGTTCGCTCTACCCCCCAAGAATATTCAGAATTTGAGATTATTTTACCGCAAAAATCTATTTATGAAACTCAAGCTGAGATGAATGGATATCTAGAATTTGATGAAGATGAATTAGAAAGTGAAAAATCAGAATTGGAGAGTATAGAAAAATCATGAAATTTAATATTTTAGCTCTATTTTCTATGAATTTTATCAGAATATTGCTGGCGATCGCACAAATCCTTATTGCTCTTATTTTAATTATTTTATCGACTCAGCTAAGAACACCAAGCCTTGCGAGTATCCGCGAAACTCTTTTAGTTATTATTTTACTGGGAAGTGCGTTAATTTGTTTGTCAGGATTCTGGCAACTCCGTGAAAAGGTTTGGAATTGGCAAAAAGGAGCAGCTTTTACGATCGCAATTCTCGGAGGTCTCTGTTTAACTATCACTCTCAGTCAAGAAGCTCAGTTTTATTGGCAAAAATATCGGGTTGTTTTAAGTGCAGAATCAGAAAATTTAGAAAAATTGGGAAACCATTTTATTGTCGGTTATAAAAACTTGGAAGATGTCAAAAGATTGGTTAAAAAACGCGCGATCGCAGGGGTTTTTATTACATCAAGAAATATCAAAGATAAAACTTATCAGGAAATCAAAACCGAACTAGAAGTCTTACAAGAAATTCGGCGATCGCAAGGACTATCGCCATTATGGATTGCTACAGATCAAGAAGGAGGTGTGGTTTCTCGTTTATCGCCACCGTTAACTTATTTACCTTCTCTTTCAGAAATTGTTGCGAAAGAAAAGAGTGTTGAAAAGAAAAAACAAGCCGTCATTGAATATGCGACAATCCAAGGACAAGAATTATCAGCATTGGGAATTAACGTCAATTTTGCTCCAGTCATAGACTTGAATAAAGGAATCAAGAATCCAAGCGATCGCTATTCACAAATTTATCGTCGCGCGATTTCCGAGGATCGTAAAATTGTGACTTTGGTAGCCCGTTGGTACTGCGATACATTAGCTGAATTTGACGTACAATGCACGATTAAGCATTTTCCGGGGTTAGGAAGAGTTGAAAATGATACCCATGTCAGTGACGCAGAATTAAACGCATCTTTAGGAGAGTTAGCTAAAGATGATTGGATTCCTTTTCGCGAAATGATGCAAAACTCTTCAGCTTGGACCATGTTAGGACATGCAAAATTAATGGCATTAGACGCAACACACCCTGTTTCTTTTTCTCCTGCTGTCATTCAAGAATTAATTCGCGAAAAATGGCAGTATCGCGGTATTCTGATTACTGACGATCTCTGTATGAAAGCTGTTTATGGCAGTTCAGATGGTATTGATGGTGCGATCGATAAGGCATTAGTATCAGGAGTCGATCTACTTTTGATTGCCTACGATCCCGATCTCTACTATGAAGCAATGGCGAGTTTGATTCGAGGTAACAGGCTTCAAGCAACCGGAAGCCGATAACAGTTATCAGTTATCAGTTATCAGTGAATAGTTAGCCGGAACATTTTTTTTGAAACATTACCGGTTAGCTATTACTATTAATTGATAATTTTGCATTTAATTCTTCTTTAATGCGGTTGAGAATGGAGGTTTCGTCTAAAGAATCGAGAATATTTTGTACGACTACTTTTGGGCCGTCAGGACCCCATGTTGCACCATTGGCAAGATAGGTTTTCGTCACCTGTCCGATCGCATAGGTGGAAACTCCTGCGACTCCAGCTTGTGCGATCGCGACGGAAACATAAGGAAGCAGAGACAATCCTCCCGTTACAGGGGCAGAAATTCCCAATAAGCCCTTAATCCCACTCAAACCCAAGGTCCCTAACAGATCGCTTGCACTAATTCCTCCCATACTCAAAGCGATTTTTTGGAGTAGGCTCAGAGCACCCTGTTGCGTCATGGGAATGCCATAAAGACGAGAGAGAGAGAGAATGAGAGCGAGATCGATAATCGCTCCTGTAAATAAATCTACTGCTGTCACGGGGTTGAGAGCGATCGCAAGAGCTTTAGTCATGACACCGCGCATGATGGCTGCATTCGCTCCATCGTTGCGAATCTCCATTTTACGCTGGACTATTCTTTCATTGACTTCATCCGCATAAAGCATTGTATTTAACGCAAGCAGGGCTTTTCCTTCCCGGTGTAAAATCTCTAAGATTTTCAGTTTTAAGGCTTCGATTTTCGGTTTTCCTCGTCGTCGCTGCACGGTCATTCTGCCTGCTTCATTTTGCATTTTTTCAGCAACCAAAGGAGAAGCTGCTACCATGACAATTTCTGCAGGAGAAAGTAATTGACGCACTCTTTTATCGCGAATGGTACGATATATTTCGTCGCGATCGGTTTCGGGATATTGGTCGATTTTATTAAAAACTAAAATCATTGGTTTCCCCGAATCTCGCAATTGAGACAGAGCTTCATATTCGACTTTGGCTATATCCCCGGCAATAACAAATAAAATTAAATCAACTTGTTTGGCAACTTTTTTCGCTAAGATTTCTCGGGTTTTGCCATCCACTTCATCAATACCGGGAGTATCGAGAAGTTGAATTTGAGAATTATTAATACCAGCAAGAGAAAGACGTTGAATAGACTTCTGACTGGCTTCGATCGCTTCTTCTTCTAATTGCCAATTGGCATGTCCTATGGTTTGAGTGACTCCATGTAGCGGTCCAACTGTAAACGCATCTTCTCCTAATAAAGCATTGAGAACCGAAGATTTTCCTCGCCCTACCATCCCAAAGGCGGCAATTTGGACGACGGAGCGATCGAGTTTATCGAGCATTTTGGTTAAACGATCGATTTCGGATTCTAAGCCGTTTTGCTCTCGTGGGGTCAGATCGATCGCATCAATGAGATGCTCTAGAGACTCTTGTGCCTGTTTGTAGTTGAGTTCTGCTTGAATTTCGCTAAATTCGAGGAGGGCACGATCGAGATCGTCCTGATGCCAATCGATCGGTTGATGTGAGGAAATATTCATGGGAGGGTAACGAGAAAATATCTCTTTTTGATTGTAGTTCTCCTAGGCAGTATTTGCAGTTTTGTAAAAATACTGATTCCCTTAACAAGGGGATGGATATCGCCGCGTTAACATAGAAAGTAAGGTTCAGAATTTTAAGTTTTGAATTTTGAATTTTGAATTTAACATTATGGCAACTCGAGAACAAGTTAAAGAATATCTTGCCTGTTGGTTTCAGTTAGGCAAAGGGATTGAGGTAGCCGGAGGAAATCAGATCGTATGCGTTAAATCGATTTTGCATGGCGATCGCTACTCTCGAGAATTTGAGGAATGCTGGGAAAATATTTTGCGATCGCAAGGGAAAGGTTTTGCGCTAGAAGGGACTCATCAAGGGATAGACGAACTTTTCTCATCGGGTTGGGAGATGCACCCCTGTTCTCGCTGTCAACTCCCGATTCCCGTGCGAGAATTGGGTAATCAACATTTGGAGTGTCCTTGTGCGGATCTGACGGGATGGCCGAATTTAGAGTTACCCACACCGCGATCGCCTGTTGACAGTCGCTCTCACTTGGGGCGGATTTGCGATCGGGTTTCAGCATTGCACGAAAATAGACAGTCTGATGCTCCCGGATTGCCCTATGCTCTTGCCGTTCAACTGGCTAAATACTATCAGCAAATTGAGGAAAAAACGGAACAATAAAAAATCGTGAGGAAAGCGTTTATTGTGAGTTTACTATCTATCCCGATAACAAGTAGAGCTTTCACTCAGAGAAAATTCTCTCAGCAATCACATTTGTCCGATACAGCCCGAAACAATTTATCAATTTTGTTGGTTATCAATTTTGACATTTGAGCTAAACTAGAACATAGTTTCTCCTCTCAATGCGTCCCATGTTAGCAACGGCGACTCCTTACGAGATTACTTGGGAATTGCTTCCCGAAGACTTTGTTCTAGATAACGAACCTGTGGATAATGTTAACCAACCTCCCCTCGCGGCAGCACTGACCGAGAGCTTAGAATTAGCGGGAAGATTACCTGATACGTCCCTCATTGCCACCAATTACGGCATCTGTGCCACAATGGACGGCAAAATCGCCATTAGAGCCCCGGATTGGGTTTATATTCCCCAAATAAGTGTTCCTCGCTCTCAAATTCTTCGCAGCTATACTCCCCACCGACAGGGAGATACACCGCTTATTGCCATTGAATTTCTCTCGGATGCGGATGGGGGAGAATATTCCAGCAAACGGACTTATCCTCCCGGAAAATGGTTCTTTTACGAGCAAATTCTGCAAATTCCTTACTATTTGATTTTTGAACCTAATACGGGCAGATTGGAGGTTCATCAATTGCTAGAGTCGGGAGGGTATAAACTGCGATCGCCCGAGGAAAACGATCGCTACTGGATCGAAGAAATCGGACTCGCGATCGGGGTTTGGCAAGGACGACGAGAAAACCGCGATAGTTACTGGTTGCGCTGGTGGGACGAGAACGGTAATTTGTTACTGTGGGGATCTGAGTTAGTCGCACGAGAACGTCAAGCGACAGAACGAGAACGCCAAGCCAAAGAACAAGAACGACAAGCCAAAGAAGCTGCCCTCAGACGCTTGGAACAATTAGAGCAACAATTACGAGACGCAGGATTCGAGCCTCCAAGTTAACAATTTATTGAGCGATCGCTGTTTACTCTTCACCAACAAGGGTTTGATAACATTCCGAAGGAGAGGGTTGAGTGGGGCGAACAATTGCCGCAATTTCTCCATCGCGATCGCAAAACAAAAGCACGATATCCCCTTGAGGATCGGAGTTTTTCACCATCTCTGCGATCGCTTTCAGATCTTCCCCAGTAATACCCATACGTCCCAATTTCTTTTTCAAAGAACCTTGAGAGATAAAACTTATCTGAAAAGGAGCATCCTCTATATCTCGCACGAAAACGACACCTTTTTGATGACTTTTTTCGTATCCTTCCCAAGCGATCGCCCCTAATAGCATTTCATTGGTGGCAAAAAAAGCATCCCCATCTAAATTATTTTGAGACGCATCAGTTTTAGACAAAGGATTGAGGCGATCGGGCAATTTATCGAAGAGTTTGCCCAAAAAAGAAGGCTTTTCTTCCGGTTCTTCGCGAGTGGGTCTTTGTGCCAACTTTGCCCAAGGAGATTGTTTAATCGGAGCAGGATTTTTGGATTTGCTCTCGCCCTGTCTGCGTTGTTGCTTGAGTTTTGCCTGTCTGCCCACGATTGAGGATCCCCAATATTAATCATCTAACTTTTAATTTTACCGGAATATCGGTCTTTTCTCAGCCCAGAGCAGGAGGGCGATCGCTGAGACGAATCGGTAAAACAATGACAAATTCTGTACCTTTCCCCAATTCGGAAGTATAACTCAACTGCCCGCCATGTTTGTCCACTACAATTTGATAGCTGATAGATAAACCCAAACCCGTGCCTTTGCCAATGGGTTTTGTCGTGATAAAAGGATTGAAAATTTTGTTTTCCAATCCCTCTGGAATCCCCATACCATTATCTCGAATTCGCACGATAACGTTTTCTTCATTCACTTCAGTGTTAATAACTATCTCAGCAGGGTTCTCGATCGCCATATCCTTAACCTTTTTTTCTTCGATCGCATCGATGGCATTGATCAATAAATTCATAAAGACTTGATTGAGTTGGCTGGCATAACATTCAATGAGGGGTAAATTGCCATAGTCTCGCAGGATTTTAATCGTAGGGCGTTCTGGAGTCCTCCGCAAACGACTGCCAAGAATCATTAAAGCACTGTTAATACCTTCGTGAATATCAGCATTTTTGAGATCGGCTTCATCCAATCGAGAAAAATGGCGCAAGGATTGCACGATACCAAGAATGCGATCGACACCCACTTGCATTGAAGTGAGAACTTTAGATAAGTCTTCTTGCAAAAAAGGTAAATTGGCTTCTTCTATGCGTTCTCGAATTTCCGAGGGCGGATCGCTCCAAGCGCGATCCTGTAAGTTCACTAAATCGAGCAATTCTTGAGTATAGGCACGAGCGTGAGGCAAGTTGCCGTGAATAAAATTAATTGGATTGTTAATTTCGTGAGCAATTCCAGCAATCAATTGTCCGAGAGCAGACATTTTCTCGCTTTGAATTAACTGAATTTGAGTTTGTTGCAATTCATCGAGAGTGCGAGTAAGTTCTGCTGTTCTTCTTTCAACCTGTTGTTCGAGATTCTTATTGAGTTTGCGTAATTGTACGTGAACGTTGACTCGTGCGATCACTTCCTGTTTTTGAAAGGGTTTGACGATATAGTCCACTGCACCCAGTTGAAAGGCTTTGGTTTTATCGTCCAAATCCGTCAAAGCTGTCATAAAAATAATCGGAATATCTCGAGTTTCGGGATTGGTTTTGATCCGGTGACAGGTTTCAAAGCCATTCATTCCGGGCATCATTACATCAAGGAGAACGATCTCGGGCTGAACTTCTTGTAATTGCGCGATCGCATCTTCGCCACTTGACGCGGTTAAGATTTTCAATCCAGAATCTTGCAGTGTTGCTGATAAAACTTTGAGATTTATAGGAGTATCGTCAACAATCAAGATGTAATTGCTATCCATCGTTGTTACAGGCTTTGGAATTGAGAGATATAACTCAGATTAATACACTGATTCAGCTAAGGAACTTTCGTAACAATAGAATAACAGTCGCACTATTGGTTTGTCCAAGAAGTCCGATCGGAAGAGTATTGAGCGGCAAATCCCTAATATCGGGTTTTGCGATCGCACTTGACAATTTAAAATTATTGTGAATTGAGAGAAAGCAGGTTAAAGCAGATTAAAGCAGGAAAGAGCCGCAAACGTTAAAAATCTTGTGGATTTGCGACATATTCGGAGCATTCGCGATTAAACTATGGGTGAGATTTTTCAATCTGAATCTTTGCTTCCCAACTATGTTTTATAGTCTGACCAACCTCCCCTATTGGATTATTTTCGGTCTCGGCGTTCTCCTCTTTTTAATTGCCATTAGTGCCGGTGGAGGAGACGACGATATTGATAGCAATGACATCTTCGATCTAGATGCCGATACAGATGTTGATGTTGATGTCGATGGGGAAATCGGATTACCTCAACTCTTGGGTTGGTTGGGGATCGGGAGAGTTCCACTCATTCTCTTGTTGGCAACGGATTTATGTCTTTGGGGATTAACGGGATGGCTGCTGAATGCGATCGCAGCCCATTTTCTCGGTTTCATTCCTGTTGCCATTATCGGCTGGGGTGGCATCATTTTTCTCACTTCTTTTTGGTTGGGTTTGCAAATTGGCGGTTTATTTGCCCGTCCCTTGGGGAAACTCTTTGCCGCTTTTGGTCAAGATGCGAGTAGCGATCGCTTAATTGGCTGTCTGGGAACAGTTTCTTCGAAAACAATTCCGTGCATTACTGAAGGCAAAATCGGTCAAGTAGATGTTTCCGATACTAACAAAAATTTAGTCACGGTCGGAGCAACTATTCCGCAATGGGCGACTGTTATTCCTCAACGCGGACAGCAAGTGATTGTCATCGATCGCCGTAAAAGTGGCTATCTCGTTTTAGCAAAAGACACTTCCGACGAAGATCGCTGGCTCGCCAATTCAGAATCAATAAAAGACACTCATTCTCATTAAATTCGAGGTATTATGAATCCTAAATTTTTGCTGAGTTTCCTGCAATCTTTACCCTCAATCTCTCTAGAAGAGTCCTTAACAGACAATTCTAATCTAGCCTTGAAACATCAGCCACAACCTCTTGTTGCGATGAAAGGATTGCCCATGCAAACTCCTAATTTTAATGCCGCAGGATTGGGAGGAGGAATTCTCATTGCGGCGGCGGGACTGGTTAGCATTATTATCTTACTCGTTGTCGGTTTGTGGGCGTATAAGCTGGTTTACAACATTACGCCAAATAATGAAGCCTTTGTCAGAACCGGGGGACTTTTTGTTAAAAAGAAAACCGTAATTATTAATGGTGGTTGTGTAGTTTTACCCGGATTTCACGAACTCACTCGCGTGCCGTTGCGAGAGATTTCTATTGATGTAGAACGGACGGGAGATTTAGCCGTTCGTACACAAGACTATTTGCGGGCAAATATGCGTGTAACTTTTTATGTTTGTATTAATGCTGACGAACAAGATGTCAGCACATCAGCAGCAAGGTTATCGAAAAAAGGCAGAATTTCTGAGGTTGATATTAAAGATGCTTTGGAAAAACGGGCAGATGATGCCATTCGCGCTGCTGCAAAACGCAAAAGTTTGGCAGAAATTGACTCAGATAAATTAGGGTTTGCTGATGAAGTTTTGAATTTGATTCAGCAAGACTTGAAAAAAGTCGGTTTGACTCTGAATAATATCGCGATTTCAGAAATTGAAGAAAGCGATACTTATGATGAAAACAACTTTTTTGACGCTCAAGGGGTGAAATTAAGAACAGAAACCATTCAACGTGCAATCCAACAAAAGAAAGAGGTTGAACTCACCACTAAGGTGACAATGGAACAACAAGAACTTGATGCTGAAAAACAATCATTATCGATTACTCAGCAGAAAGAAGAAGCTAAATTGAATCAAGAAAAAGAAATTGCCTCACTGCAATTGACGCAAGAACAAGAAATTGAGGCGTTAAAGGCACAACGAACTCGGGAAATTCAAGAGGCACAGGATAAAGAAGCGGCAAAAATTGAACGAAATAAGATTTTACAAGATCAAGCGGTTGAGGAGGAGAGTATTCAAAAGCAATTATCGATTCAACAAAGTCAAATTGAAGCCGATATTGCTTTAGAAGAACAGAATAAGAAACTGAAAATTGCTCAAGCATTGCAGCAACAAGAAGCGCAAGTTGCGGAAATTACGCGAGAACAAACCGTTAATGCGTCTCGCTTGCGGGCAAAAATTGAGGTTGCCTCGGCGGAACAAGAGTCTCGTTTGGCACAACAAGCGGCGGCGATCGCGATCGCTAACAAGGAAAAAGATCGCCTCGCCACAGAAGCGGAACGAATTCAAGCAGAGGTTGCAGTACAAACGGCGAAACAGGTGGAAGAGGCGGAACGCGATCGCAATCTGTCAGTTATTGACGCGGAAAAAGAGGCGCAACAACGACAAATTGCCGATAATAATGTGGTGGAAATTGAAGTTTTCCGCCGTCGTCGTCAAGCAGAAATCGCCCGACAAGCGGCGGAATTGGAAGCGGAATCTATTCGCACATTAGCAGAGGCAAATAAGTATAAAGCATTGTCGGAAGCAGAAGGTAAAAAGGCGTTGATTGAGTCAGAAAATGCCCTCAGTAATGCGAATCGCACGGCGGAGGTCATCAAACTCATTTTCCCCGAAATCGCCGACCAATTGCCGGAATTAGCCAAAGCTCTCGCCCCACAACCCGGAGTTTTGGGAGATGCGCGAATCTATGCGTTTCCGGGAGCAAATGGCAACGGTAAAGGAGATATGGGGGATATTAATAAGCTGTTGCTATCTACAAGCGGACTTTCTCTGATTAATTCTTTACTCGATGAAGGTAAATTGGGGAATTTAATTACTCAAGTTCAAGGGTTACTCAATTCTGATGAGTCAACGGATGAAGAATCTGCCGATACTTCCACCGCAGTTACGGTAAACCCCAAAGATGTTTAAGGTATAACTGAAAAAGGCGATCGCTTGGAAAAACACAACTTTTTCTGCGATCGCTTCTTCAGTCGCCAGTCTCCTATCGAAGTTTATAGATAATATTAATCATCTCAATGCGATCGCTCTTTTTAAGAAAAGTCTGACTCGTATTCGTCTTGCTTCCAATCCTTTTCTTCTAACGGATGTAGATTAAGATCGTCAATCTTTAAGATGGTTTCTAGTGCAGTATAAACTATTGCAAAAGGATAATCTTTGCGGTTCAGAATAAAATAAGAGAGTTCCTCTCGGAGTTGAGTGCGATCGATTTTATAATTTGGCTCGGCTAAACTTGAAAAACGCTGGCAAAGCCGGTCTAATATACGTGGAAATTCACATACATATTCGAGAATTTCTCGTTGTCTCCAAATATGAAACTCTTCAAGAATGGGTTTGCATTCTAATAGTACCATACAAAAAGTATAAAATATATCTTTGTCACTTAGAAAGCAACTATACTCAATCAATAGCCGATCCCATAATAAGTTTTGAACTTCTTGATTTTTGAATTTTTTAGACGATGCAATTAATGTACTGAGTTTTAAGGCACTAGGACGATCAATTTTTAGAAGTTTTTCTACAGTTTTCTCACATTCATCTGGTAGATTTTGCACAAAAAAGAAAGAATATACAAAGTCAAAGGTTTCATGCTTTTCCCAAAAATTGAGTAAAATATCTAGATCGAGTTCAGAGGTATGCAAGCACATTATGAAAATGGCATAAACCCAATTTGCAGGAAGTAAAGAAAATTGGTTGGCTCGATTTACTATATTTTCAACTTCTTTTGGTGTGACCAATTGTATTTCTCTATCAAATAATATTCCATTTAAACAATTTAAGTCACTGGAATATTTCTGTCCTTCCTGTTCAGCAACCTCAAGAGCGATATTTAAGATTTTATAGAGAGGAATTTTATGTTGAGAGGTAGATGTAGACCAAGTCTCAAAAAGATTAATAGGAAAGTTCGGAATTTCTAATATCCGTTTTAATGGTGTATTCAGCATATTTTTATATTCTTCTTCTGTTATTATACGTTCTTTTACCAGTAATGGCCAGTGGTTTGGATGAAAGAATAACACTATCCAAAGTTTGTCCGAGTTTAAAAAATCTCCACTATTGCTAATCCATTCAGAATCTTGTGTCACAGTTCTTATAAGTTTCTTTTTGAATTTCACCCAATCATTAATTGAAGCAAACTTAGAGATTGGAGGACCAAGAACGTACTCTGTTTTCCATGTTCTATCAATCTTTTCAAGAGTTTCTTTGATTTTATTTTCCACTTCTTGAGATTTCTGATGTATATCAGAATTTGTAGGCTCTAGAATTGCTTGTATAAAAGAATCAAGATATTCTATATAAATATTTTTGCTGTCATCAGGATCAATATTTTCATCCTTGAAAGAAAAGTTGGATTTATAAGAATTTTTATGGTTGTGAGATAAATAAAACTTGATTTCTAGCTTGAACTTATTTTGAAAAATTGATAGTTTTTGCATATTTTCTAACGAGTAATATGTAAAGCGATCTAAAAACATTTCAGGTTCTATCAACACTAACTCATACTGTTTACTTTTAGATTGGGTCAAAAATAGATTTTGTAATGCGTTTCCTCTCTTAATAGTTGATCTGTAATTGTATTTATAGTACCCAAGTATTTCTCGTAAATCATTAATGTCACACTCTAATAAATTTATACTCAAATCATACCTAAAAGCTATATAAATAGCAACTTCTTGAGTCTTCTTGTCAGATAAAAGTTTTTGAACTTTATCACAGAATCTTTTTTTCTCTTCAGGTCGATCGGGAGATAATTCAGCTAAAAGCCAAAGTTCTATAGACAATGTTTGATTATCTTCTTTCGTAATAGTTTCAAAATAATCCCACAGAAATTTATAAATTGAACGAAGCCAACCCAGTCTTAAAATTTCTATTGCTGAATCGTTATTACACCATGTCCACCGAGTCTCTCGACTAAAAATTATTTTTAAGGTGCGTTTGAGATCGTTCTTTTGCTGAAGGTCAAATTCAGGTAAAATATTGAGAATTGCACGACGGCTTCGAGTTCCTTGAATAATTGCCTCAACCCGATCTTCATTTTCGCCTTGAGTGCCAATATCTTTAATCCAACGCATTTTTTGATTCGTACTTGCTTGAGCGACGTAAAATTGAAGAACATAAGACCAATATGCTCCTCGACGAATCAACATCGGAAAAACGCGATCTGGATCTGCATTGGAATGATTGAAAAGATAAACAGCCGCAAAATACTCTCGAAATTGCTGCACGACAAAATCAACATCGGTTTGATCTTTTCCCTTCCCGACTAACAAACAAAGGCGATCTGTTGCAGCATCGATAATTTCTTGAGCTATCTCTTTAGGTGTTTTCTCACCAAATTCAGCACCAGAATAGTTTTCTATAACATCATATATATAGTATTTAAAAGTTTTTCGATCTAAAGCATCAATACGGGTTTGTTCCATTTTACAATGAAGTTCGTAACCAACTCGCTCGTGAATATGAAGTAATATCTGTTCTCTCTCTCGTACAATTGCAGATTTTTCTTTTTCCCTATCAAAAATCACTTCAACATATTTTTTATACAATTTATGTCTTTGATGCGGGATTTGGATTTTGCGTTGAACAATCGTTAAAATAACGGTAGCTTGGAGAAGCGATTTTGCTAAACGCTGTACTGCTTCCGACATCATCCCCTGTTTTATTCTTTCCTTCGCTTCATCTCGCTCATCTGCATCGCGAATTCTTCTTTTGAGCCAGCGATCGCAATACTCATCAAAATCTGTTCTTTCCAGTTCATTTAATTCCCATGTCAAAGGATTAAATTGGTCAAACTCACCAGAGTATCCTTTGGGACGACTTGATAATAATATTTGTAGATCTCCCTCTTCCGATTTAACGCGACGTACAAAAACCTCCAAATTCTTAACAATTTTACGTCTTGTTTCTGGATTGGGAACTTCATCCAAACCATCTAAAATAAGTAGGATAGGATTGCTAGATGCAAGCTCAAAAATATCCTCCATTTCAAGGCTAGATGAAGCATTGGGATTAATTAAACCTTCCGCAATATAGCGAGCTAATTCATCGGTCTTTTGTGCGTCATTTTGAATGGTTATCCATCGCGCATAACGGCGCAATTCGACACGAAACGGAAATCGCCGATGCACATAAGAATCTAGTTTTTTAGCATCAAATCCATTTGGTAGTTTAAGACGTTTCTCAAGACTCCTTGCTAAACTAGAGTCAACACTCAGAGCCGCGTGATAAAGTGCTAAAAATTGCGTCAGCGTACTTTTTCCCAATCCAGGACCGCCAAGCAGTAACATAGCGGGAGAATCGGCAAAAAGAAGAGCAAATGATGCGCGAATTTGCGTTGGATTTTCTGGTAGTAGAATTGAAGCGACTGTAGAATCTTTCTCGTCTTCACTTCCTGATAATAATTCCTTTAAAGTTTCGCCACTAACCTCATCATGATTATCTCGCAATTTTAAGGTTAAATCGATAAAAACATCAGTCAGAGGGAGATTGGGTTTGTCTCCAGCTTCTTCGGCTCGCGCACTTCCTTCGCGTTCTGTGACAAACTTTAAATAAGCCTTAAATGCACTTTTTTTGCGATCTTGAGAAAAATTTATTCCTTTGAATATTGCCTGAAGAATATCCCCCGGTAAAATAGAATCGAGATAAGCAGTGCGAACGCTTGCATTAGCATCTAACATACAGGAAAGATCCGCAGCATCCCAAATATATATTTCTGGAATTTCTTCTTTCCACTTTGCAGCAATTTGGGTAATGAGATCGCGAGTTCCTACAGTCCTTGCACCTGTAAACGGCACATTCGTAATCAAAATATAAACATGACAAGGAACTTTATGTTTATTAACAATTTTATCTAATTCTTTTTCTAAATCTTTAACAACTTCATCCCGCGAAACAGACCAACCTCGTAGATTTATATCGTGATACTTTACCTGAAAAACCCACTCTTTTGCTATGTCTTCTGTTGCATTCGCAGGTCGAGAATAGCTAGGAGAATCGGGATTTTGCGTCCATGTGGCTTCCCTTCCACCATCTTTTCCTTGGCCAAACTGAATCAAATTGCCCCGAATTCGATAAGTTTGCTCTAGGAGCGCTTGAGCCATCGATTCAAATTCTTTTGGCTCTAAGCGATCAAAGGAGTATTTCGACATATCCTGAAACAGATCTCACTCAATCGCAGTATTATACCGTACTTACCGTTACCTTAGAGCGATCGCTTCTAACTTTTTAGGAAACCAAGTACACTGGATAAAGTTCCCGTACAGGTCAAGAAAATCAGAGTGATTCAATTTGAATAAATTACAGGTTAAAATTGCGATCGCCTTTTTATTTCAACAATCTCCTACAGGAGTAAATTCAATGAAAATGATTCGTACTCGATTTGCTGGTTTGTTGAAAACCTTCTCTACAGCTTTAACAGCGAGTTTGCTGGTTTTAATTTTAACCTCTCTGGTTAAAGCCAGCGATCGCTATCCTACCGAAGCAGAAATGCAGCAATTGCATTCTGAATTATCTCGTAGAATTCAAGAACTGCGATCGGGTGAATTCAGCACTTACTTGGACGATTATCGGACAGATGAAGAGAAACAACAATATCAAACGCTAGTTAACGCTTGGTCAAAAGTCGATCCCGCGATTACTCCTTTTTTGGGAATGTGGGTGGGATACGAACAGAGTTTATTGATTTATCCCACTTCAACTCAAGGTCGGGTTTGTATTATTGAAAACAATGAAATCGGTTTTACTGGGTTGACAACAGGACAAATTGTTAATAATACCGAGATTCGCACGAGCGATCGCAAATATATCATTCGTAATGGCGCTTATTTAGGAGTTGCAGGAATATACAACGGTCAACCTTTTGTGGGTGACGAGATTCCTTTCCATACTCCACGTCCTCTTTCTGTTCCCAATCTTTTAAATTTTACCAGTGAGGAGCCAGAATTTGCAGGAGAAGCCGAACAAGCACTGCAGCAATTTGAAGAAGCCGGCTGTATGGTTTCGTTACCGACATAATTCCTATTTTGCTAACAGCATTTTCTCATAATCTCAGGGCATCTAACCTTAATTTTGAGCCTCAAAATCATCCTCTCGTAATTTTGCCGTTCCATCTGCTTGTAAAACCCAAAGTTCTTTATGAATCACACCACCAGCTTTGTTCATTTTCCATCCTGCTGTTAATACTGCGCTGGTGTCATCAATAATTTCAATTTTAGGTTCGATATAGTCCACATCAGAAAACCCATCATCAATCAAATTTTGCCAAAAATTTTGGATTTCCTTGCGGCCGGTAAATGTTCCAAATGGTCTGGCATTCATCACGGCTGATTCCTCATATTGAGCCGCACAGCCGGCTGCATTCCCTGAATTAAACGAAGATTTCCATTTTTCACTAGCTTTATTAACTGCTTGGAGGATATTTTCAGGAGTCATCTTGAATTACCTTTGTATTAAAAGAAGTTGATAATATTGAGAGATTCGCTCAATTTTGTACTGTAAGATATATTACGAACTCATACTTTTTTTACTACACATTGTGTTTTTTGTCAATGGCTTTCTGAAGTTTCTAATAAGCGATCGCAAGCTCAAAATATATAAAACTATATCGCACAATTTTTAAGTATCGGTGTTCATTAGATTTTCCAAAATTGATGCCATTTTGGAATTTTCTACTCTTCTGACCGCTAAATTTGGGATTTTATTTTGTATTTGTGTTGTCAATCTTTGCAAGCGTGCAAGCGCTTCTAATAATAATTGTTTGGTGACTTCACTATCCTTTTCGAAAGCTGTTTCAAAGTTCTCTGCTTTCACCACAAGAACGCGATTTATTTCTGCTGTGGTGACAACATTTGCAGATCGGTTTTGACGGGTTAAAATTCCCATTTCTCCGATCGCCATTCCTGAAACAATGGTATTAATTGTAACTTCTTCATCTCCTTGTAATACGGTAACATCTGCACTTCCTTCTATTAATAAAAAGAATTCTTTTGAGAGTTCTCCTTGCTTGCACAAATGAACTCCTCGGGGATAGAGATGAATTTCCGACTCCCGTGCTAATTCGAGAGATACTTCAGGTTTAACCGCTTGGAATAGTTCGATTTCTAAGAGTAAGAGCAATTTTTCTACACTTCCCAAGGTATTATCGAGACTACCTGAGGGTATTAAATTTTCCGGCGGAGATTTTGTTTCATCTCTTCTCAAAATATGTTCTGCTGTTTCTCGAACTAAAGTATCGGAAGCAAGCGAACTTAAGACTCGTTGTGCATATTTCTTCCCTTGCTGGCGATCGAGTTTGTTGATAGTATATAAGGCGATCGCTTGGATCAGAGGTTCAAATTCTTGGAGAAGTTCTTCAAGGACAGCGATCGCAGGAAGTAATCTCTCTTCATTTTCTAAATTTTGCGAGGATTTTAAAATCAAGAAGACTTCGCGATCGAGACGTTCCGACCAAGAAAAATGAGAATTATTGACAATATTTTCTCGGTTTTCCCGCCTACTAAATTGAGCGATCGATACAGCAATATTTTTTGCATCTGTCGTATCTCCCAACACCTCTAAAATAGAGAGTAATTGTTGTAAAATCATCTCTTGTTTATTGTGAATTCCTAGCGATCGCAACAGTTTAAATTCCAGTGCTTTGGGATCGAGAGCATTTTCTTGCAAGGCACGATCGCGTTGGTTTAAATTTCGTAATAATTCTAGCAATCCTTCTGCTTTTTGAATGGCAATATCTCTCGGATTTGACAATCGTTTTAGTAACTCTTCTTCCTCTTCTACGGTAATACTATATTCTTGCTTTAAGGTTTTGATTTGACGGTCGCGACGCGCGATCGCTTCGGATAAAGGAATGCCCATTTCTAATAGATCTAACAACTGTAACTCTAAGGCTTCCTGATAACTGGTTAAACGCAATTGTGTTTCTTTGGTTTTGGTTTGAGTAGGGTCGAGCAGTTCGGGATTTTCAATACCCAACTCAGTTAAGAGATTATAATGATCTTCTTCCTTAATTTCTAGTTCTAAGCGTAATTGTTCGAGTTGTTCAAAGCTATTTATAGGTTGTATATTTCCTTGCTCTAAGGCATCTCGCAAAACGCCTTTATACACCTGCAAACTTGATTCTTTACTAAAACTGGGCAAAACTTTCGCTAAAATATAAATTTCATCGGGTTTTAAATCGGCGATGGAACGACCTTCTAAAAATTTAGGCAAGCTAATTTTAAGTTTGCTTAACTGACGGCGCAAGCTATTTGCTAAACTTTCTCGCATGTACATTTGAGACGTTCGATTTAAAGTCCGATACATCCATAATGTGCTCACAGCAATAACTAAACCATTTAATGCGATCCGTAACCATCCCGGGAATAAGTCGAGTAAGAGGCGACCGCCAAACAGAAAGTAAATATTAAAAACGGCAAACGTAGAAATTGTAAAAAGTTGATGTTGAATTCGTTCTCGATTTAAAGGTTTTCCAATTTTGCGACGATAGCCTTGATAGAATTTCTCAATTTCCTTTAATAAAAAGTAACTCAAACTAACAAACATGAAAATTGTTAAAGGTGCAGCAATTAATTTGGGAACGAAAATACTCTGTTCAAAAAAATAAAACCCGGGGTCGAAAAGTGTTTGTAATTGATTTTCTTCGTGATTGGTAACGCCAGAGAAATAATATTTTAATGTCCCCGAATAAAAGTAATAGTAAAGATAGAATCCTAAGACCAAGCCTAAATAACCATAATGAATAAAACGGCGGCCGGGTTTTTGGAAAATTTCCCAGTAATTACGCTCCGCATCAATATCAATACAAGGAGATTGACAACCTACGCAAGCGTTTTTTTCTTGACCGCTTTTATCGATCTCTCTACAAGTTGATTGAGTAATTTTTTTGCGATCGCCTTGATGCGCCTCGCTCCCCAATAAAGCTCTCGGACCCGTGAAAATTATTTCTACAGGAGCCATTGGACAAAAATACTGACACCAGCTTTTTCCAGCATAGAAATACCCGATCGCGATCGCGCTAAAAATAGTAAAAATAAACAGAATTGCCAATAAAATTCGCTGGGAATTAACAAACAAAATTCGAGCGCACAACCCAGCACATAACAAGCTGAATTGCAAGTATAAATGATTACGAGCCAACCAAGAATCTTTACGAACTTTGGCGAGTTCGTAACGAATCGCTTGAGTTTTAGGATTAACTTTTTTTCGCTTGCGCTGTTTTCCTAAAGCACGAGAAATTTGCGACATAAATGCTAAAGGGCAAATTCTACGCCATGTTTCATGACCGAAAAAGAGCAGGATAGAAATTGCAGTTGGAACCACCATTACCCAAAATATTTTTGCTCCTAAAGGATAAGGTTGTTCAAGTAAACATTTTCCTTGTATGGTGACTAATTCTTGGCATTGTTCGCGATCGAAGAGTTGTGGATCGAGATGGAAAACGCTCCAAGTATTTTCGGGTTGAGTTAAATAAGGCGAAATTGGATCGTAAAATAAAGAAACAATTAAAATTAGCCAGCCGATTGTCAATAGCCAGCGAATGAGATGAACTTGTTTTTCAGAGATGCGATTGAACACGGCAAATTTAAAATAAAAAACTTGAATGGGTTACTGGGAAAATCAAAGGATGCTATAAATTAAGAAGCGATATTATTATATTTTCTTACTGTAAATTGATTGATTAGCGAGTATAGGCGGAATCAATGGGAGCTAAAATGAAAATATAAACTCGCAATATTTATTTTTCTTCGGTTAGATTTTCCGCCGTCAAAAGGAAATTGAGAGCCAAAAGAAATGAAAGAGTCAACTTATGGAAGAGTTACTCTGTCTAGAAAGAAAATGTCGTTCGTAAGGTTGCGATAAAGATATCATTATCGATTTCATTGGCATTGGGCAACCAAATGAGACCGGGGGTGATAGAAATTGCGTCTTGCAATTGATACCTGTAGAACAATTCGAGATGATAAGGCACATTCGCATTGCGGTAATTAATGCGAGGAAGATCGATATTTCCTGCATAAGGTTGTGCTCCTATAAAGAACCCGAGAAGATTGCCTTCTCCTCCTAAATCTGGAAAAGCAACTCCTAAGCCATAAGTCCAAATTTCGCTATCTCCCTGACCGATTAAAATGGCATCGGTGTAAGCCAAAAATCCGCTTAAGGACATGGTATCGTTAATGCGCCAAGAGGCTTCCAAACCATAAGAATTGGTCAGCATGGGGACGGCAGATAAACTGGTAAAAGGCTCGGTTAATGCTTGCAGAGTCGAACCGGGAAAATTAGCCAAAATCGTACCCACAAAACCATTAGAGCCGAGATTAGAACCCAAACCATTATCAAAAATAGCGCTCTGGGATTGGTGATAGCCGTGAACATAAGTGAAGCCGATATTTACATCGCCCAGATCAAATGTTGCTTGTCCAAGAGCGGAATAATCTCCATTAAATAAACCGGTTGTTGCGTTACTTGCTCCTGGCCCTGCCAAATAACCGATCGCCAGATTGGCATTTTTGATAAAACCACCCCCTGCAATGAAAGGAAGTGTCAAGGCGACCCCAGCACCGCCACCAATGCGGTAAATGGGACTTTCCGAAGCAAAACTCGATAAGGCACCTTTCCCGCCGTCAAAGTCTTGAAAATAAGGATTGAGGGTGGGTGCGATATCACTCCACACGGCTCGACCTCCGGAAATAAAAACCCGTGCGGGATCGATGGGGAATGAGTAACTGACGTGAGCATCGGGAATATTAAAAGTTTGCGTGCCTTCCCCCGTATTGCGGGTAAATCGTGCGTTGATGGGAACGAGGGCAACAGGAGGAATAGCAGGAGCGTTAACCGTTCCTCGACTATTGGCGGTAAAAGGCGTTACGTTATTAAAACGACCGCGAATTAAGAGACGATCTCGTCCGGTAAAGCTAGTGGCTAAGAAGAAACGAACGCTACCACCAAAAATCGGTTTTTGATCGTTATCAATGTTTAATGTCGAATCGGGAACCGACGCAATTCCTAAATCCCCTGCACTGATATCAATACTTAAACCAGGTATGAATTCAAGATTGTTGGTGACTTGGGAAAAATTTCCTCCCAAAACATCGGTTAAAGCAAAAACAACTTCTCCCGATAATTTTGTGGTGGTGGAAAATTGATTGGACTCGAGAAACACAATGCGTTGTTCGAGATCGTCAACCCGGAGGATCAATTGATTCAATTCTTCGGCGAATTCTGCTTGCAGTCGCTCTAAAATGGCAAACTCATCTCGCGTGACTAAATCTACGGTGGCTTCTTGCAACAGACGTTCCATTTGTTGAGTACAAGCGTTCAATCCTGCGGCAAATTCATAACGGGTAAGGTTGCGATCGCCTCGGAAGGTTAAATTGGGATAGCCTTTTAAACAATCGTAACGTTCCACGAGTAGCGTTAAGGCTTGAAATGCCCAGTCTGTGGGAGAAACATCTTGAAATTGGGAGGTATTGGGAAAATCTTGGGCAATTTCTTCTAAGGAATTCACATCAGTTGCGATCGCGTCATCGCTGCTGACCCAAGTATATGCGTCAATTTGTTCCCAAATGCTTGGCTCTCGAGTCGAGTCGATCGGGGCAGCGATCGCCGTTGTCGTCCCCAAACTGAGGCTGATAACCATCGCTGATTGAAAAATCCGCCTAGAGTGATTCATGTTTTTTCTATAATTGTAGATTTTTCATTGTGGCATTTTTATCAATACCTTGCCAGTCATTTCAGTTATCAGTAGGGACGCTGCATGCAACGTCCCTGCACCAGTTATTAGTTATCCGTTATCTGTTATTAGGTATCTGTATATTAGTTATCCGTTATCAGTTATTAGTTTAAATGAAGACGAACAGTATCAGAGGATCGATTCAAACAACTCATCACTAAATCGGCAAGCGCTTGATATCTTTATTTTTTCCTAAAACTACCATTGCCATGCCTTGATAAAGACGGCGATCGGGTAAGGGATTAATATCAAACTTTTTATCATCTTCCGCGACGGCTAGCACCGTTAAACCATAACGACTGCGAAGTTGCAGTTCTGTAATGGTTTGATTGTCAAATTCTTCGGGAATGAGAACTTCGACAATGCTGTGATCCGGATCGAGATCGAAGCGATCGAGGATAGCGGGTTTTGTCAGCAGATGTGCGAGGGCTTCTCCGGCTTCATATTCGGGGAAAACGACGCGATCGGCTCCTACTTTTTCTAAGAGTTTGCCGTGAATTTCTGTTGAGGCTTTGGCGACCACTTTAGATACGCCAGCTTCTTTCACATTGAGGGTCGTGATAATACTTTCTTGAATATAGTTACCAATCGCAATAATCACCGTATCAAATTCAAAAATTCCGGCTTCTTTGAGGGCATTCGGCTCAGTCGAATCTAAGCAAATTGCATGGGTGGCGATATTATCACTGAGGGCGCTAGAGACTAACTTTTCATCAACATCTACACCTAAAACCTCATAACCCATTGCATGTAAAGAAGAAGCCACCGATCGCCCGAAGCGTCCCAAACCAATCACAGCAAATTGCTTGGTTTCTCGCGTTAAGGTTGCCAGAAAATTCAGCGATCGCAAATTCCAGCCCAGTCCTTTATTGACCATCTAGCCCACTAATAAATTTTCTTCTGGATATTTTACTTGACGAGGACAAGATTCGCCAAATAAGGCAGCAATAAAGACCAAAATCCCGACTCTGCCAATAAACATGGTAAAAATAATCACCAGTTGTCCCCACGCCGAAAGACTTGCTGTAATTCCTGTCGAAACCCCCACGGTAGCAAAAGCCGAAATTGATTCAAAAAATAGATTGATAAATTCAAAATTTTGTCCTTCAATGACAACGAGAAAAGCAGTAGAAACGGCAATAGCCATGCCCGATCCAAAAACTACCGCGATCGCTTTTAAAATTAAAGGACTGGCAATTTTTCGTCCGTAAATAACTACTTCTTCATAGTCGCGCAATGCCGAGCGAGTACAATCAAATAAAATTCTCACGGTTGTGGTTTTAATGCCACCTCCCGTCCCGCTCGGACTTGCGCCAATTATCATCAATCCCATGATAATAAATAAGGTCGCATCTTTCATTGCTCCAAAATTTAAAGTATTAAACCCTGCCGTGCGAGTGGTAACGGATTGAAACCAAGCTGCTAAAACTTTTTCAGGTAAAGAAAGACCGATTAACGTTCCTTCTGGTGTGGATTCGATCGCGAGAAAGGCAATCCAGCCTAATGCCAGTAAAATGATTGTTGTATTGATAACAACTTTAAAGTTTAAGGAAAAAACAAATCTGGGCTTGGGATTGCGAAATTGATTTTGACTCCAAATATAAAATTCAATAATGGTCTGATAACCAATGCCTCCCAAAATAATGAGTAGAGGGATTGCAAAATTAATCATCCACGAGCCACGATAGGCTGTCAAACTATCAGAAAATAAACTAAAACCTGCATTATTCCATGCACTAATGCTATGAAAAATTGCCAGCCACAATCCTTTTTTGAAGCCATAATCATCGGCAAAAATTTTTATCAAGAGAAACACTCCTGTTAGTTCAAACAGAAGCGTCGTGGCGAGGATCGAACGAATTAAATTACGACTGCCTTGGAGAAAGGGGCGATCAAAAGATTCTTGAATGGCAAATTTTTGTCGAAGATCGAACTTGCGCCGCAAAATTAAAATCAAAAAGGTAGTACTGGTCATATATCCCAGTCCTCCGATTTGAATGAGCAGTAAAATAAAAACGGCTCCGATCGCCGAGAAATGCGTTCCCGTATCCACAACGATCAAACCGGTGACGCAAACGGCTGAAGTTGAGGTAAATAAAGCGATGAGAGGACTATTCCAAGTGCCATTACTGGTCGAAATCGGCAACGTTAAGAGAAGCGTACCGATGAGGATCGTCCCTAAAAATCCCAAGCAAATCGTGCGAGCAATTGTCATTTCAACGAACAATGAGCAATGAACAATGAACAATGAGCAATAAACAGCGATCGGTCTATTTTTGTGGAGTGAGCGGAAAATAAGAACCCATTCACTCTTTTTTAAGTGCTGAAGCGGGCGATCGCAACTTTGGTAAAACTTTGTAAAAACTCGGTTCTTTGATTCTGCGCGAAAACAGCTTTGAGCTTTTGTGCCAATTTCTCCCAATTCAAAGTTGCTTCAGTTGTGGATTCGATCTCGCAGTCTTGGAAATACTCGATTAAACTCAAGCCCGCCAAACGGGTTAAGTAAGCGGCACCAATCCCTTGTAGGGTTCCTCCGGCAACATAGGTGATCGCATTACTTTTCAGCAAATGAGCGATCGCTTGGGAAGACAGTTCCACAATGCCCAATTTCACCATTAAGCGCCCCATTTCTCCTGCTGTTTCTTTGCCCAATTGCAAAGATAATTTTTGCTGATAAATCTCCCCTAAATCGATGAGCATTTGGGCGCTAATGGCGGCTGTTGCCAATAAATCTAAGGCGGCAACGGGGTTGGCAAAAGCGGCGGCAGCAGCAATCCATTGATAGCGTTCGACGATGGGTAAGGCGCGATCGCGACGGATCTCATTCAGTCGGGTTTTAATTTGTTGCTGTAGGGTTTGTGCCTCTCGCCACGTTGTTCCCCAAACTAATTGTTCTCGTTCTGTTGCGAGGATGCGATCGAGGCGATCGTGCAAGGCTTGAATGTCTGGTTGTTGGGTTTCTTCCCATTCTTGAATCGTTCCATCAGCTTGATGTTGGCGAACTTTGATCGGAGAGGGTGCCGCTAAAATCGAAACGAGATCTTCGGCGTTGAGAATGCCCAAAATATGTTGATGTAACTGCTGCAAGATCGTTTCTTTTTCTTCGAGCAGGTAGCGATCGCTTTTATTGAACACCAGTAGGATGTGCTGATGGGTGCTTCTCAGCCCTTGTAAGACCTGCAATTGCGAATTGGTTAAATCTCCCGTCACCAACCATAACACCGCGTCCGCAGCCTTCAATGGGCTTCTCTCTGCCTCTTGCCAAGTTAGAGAGGGTGTTGAAACTTCTTGCCAAGTGACATTTTCCCAAGTTAATCCGACGAGAATTTTCTGCAAGCAAGTTTTTCCCGTGAGTTTTTCCCCGGCGATCGCGATATTAATCTCTTGTCGGGTTAATTGTTCGGGCAGGCGATCGAGTTGCCCCTCTAAATCGGCATGATTGCGATCGGAGTCTTCGGTTTTGAGGGAGTCGAGACTGTGGCGAGTTTGCGCGATCGCGGTTTCAACCTCTTCGCGACTCAAAGATGTGGGGACAATAAATTGCGGCGACCTTTTATTAAATTGATGTTTGAACCACCAGAAACCGCCCCCGATCGCGATCGTCCCCAGTAAACTCAATTCGCCGATCTCCATCGCCGTATCGCGAATATTCCACCACAACCACAGTCCAAACGATAAGGCAATACCCCCCGCTAAAATAGGTTTGCGAAGTTGTCGCGTCATGTCCCTCTCCTCATTGCCAAGCATTCCACCTCGCGCCGTCCTAACTTTAAATTTATCTTTATCCATGCTACAGGGAATTTGCGCCCCCAACCTCCCCAACTCCTCTAAACTCCAAACTCCAAAACTTCTATCTTGGGAACTCCTTTTCCTAGATTTCAGTCCCAAGAATTCACAAGTGTTTACAATTGAGGTATCTTGGATAAAAAAATTTACAAATTTTTACCTCTATCGGGGTTTGAGGTGTTGATGACTTGTTTTTAAAACAAATGCAGCGATCGCATTTGACAAATTACTCGTTTTGTGTTCAAAAAATCTCCTGCCATTTTGTAGGTGTAACAGTCCGGTACAGTTTTGAGGTCAATCACAATGAAAATGAAATCTCTGGTTCGTTGGTGTTTAGCGTTGGGTGTAGCGGGAGTTACCCTCACGAGTACGTGGTTTGCAGGAACATTAGAAGCCTTGGCTTTAACAGAAGCGCAGATTGTCGAACGGTTAAAAAGCGTTCCCGTCTTTGCCGTTGCCGATGAAAATGGCGCTCCTTTAGTGGCCAGGATTCCCAACGAGCAAAATGCCAACGATCCCGATAGCGATAGTGTTGCCGGGGTTTTTATTAATCCCAGCGATGCCGAAGCCTTTGTCACTCGTCTCAAGCAAGAGAATCCCAATTTAGGCAATAAATTGCAAATTATTCCCATTTCTTTGGGAGATATCTATCAACTCGATCGCCGCAATAACGCCCAACAAGAAGGTGTTAACTTTACCTACGTGCCAACCAATCGCCAAGTCGAATTAGCCGAGCAAATCAACTCTAATGAGTTTCAAGGTGTGCCTCTTTTTGTCGCGACTGGTGGCGCAGAAGGCGGCTATTTAACGCTGCAACAAAACCAACAACAAGTCATTCCTTTCTTCTTCGAGAAAGAAGGAATCGAACAAATGGTCGCACGTTTTAAAGAACAACAACCTTCTCTGGCCAATACCGTGCAAATTCAAGCTATTCCCCTAGAAGGTGTCATTCAAACCCTCGAACAAAACGATAGTTCAGAACTGGAAAAAATCGTTCTCGTTCCCGCCCAAAATTCCCTCGAATACATTAATTTGCTTCGCCAGCAGCAACAATAAACGGTGTTAATCTCGGGTCAAGAATTGTGGTTGTGGCAACAACGCGCCAAGCAGCAGGCGAGCGCAGCCAATTTGCCTCCCGGGGAGGTGGATTGGCTCTTGCGAGAATTGGCGGGTTTAGATTCCTTGACCCTCCATTTGGCCAGCTATAAAACGCGATCGCAAATTGAGTTAAAAGTTTCGCTGTCAGAGCTAGATCGGCTCTGGCAAAGTCGTATTAGCGATCGCGTCCCCCTGCAACATCTCGTCGGAGAGACAAACTGGCGACATTTTACGCTAAAAGTTTCCCCCGATGTTCTCATTCCCCGTCCGGAAACAGAAATCCTGATCGATCGCATTACCGAAGCCGTTCGACAAAATCCCCAACTTGCAACAGGACATTGGGTAGATTTAGGGACGGGAAGCGGCGCGATCGCCTTGGGATTAGCCGCATGTTTGCCCCAAGCGACGATTCATGCCGTAGATATCAGTGCCGAAAGCCTCGAAATTGCCCGAGAAAACGCCAAAAGACTCAACTTCGAGCCGCGAATAAAATTTTATCAAGGGTCTTGGTGGCAACCTCTCGCAACATTGGCAGGTAAAATAAGCGGTATGGTTGCCAACCCTCCTTACATTCCTGCTGCTCTTATCCCCCAACTGCAACCGGAAGTGTGCCAGCACGAACCCCACCTTGCTTTAGATGGCGGCAAAGATGGCCTTGATGCCATCCGGACTCTCATTGAAACTGCCCCTCATTATCTACATTCGGGGGGGCTGTGGGCGATCGAAATGATGGAGGGACAAGCCCCAATTGTTGCGCGTCTTCTCGAAGCGCGAGGAAAATATAACAATATCCGTATTTTTCCCGACCTTGCCCAAATCAATCGCTTTGCCCTTGCCTATCGCCAATGAAAGCCAATCAACCGGAATTAATTGAAGTCGCTCGAGCCGGCGGGGTGGTGAGTTTTCCCACCGATACCGTTCCGGCTTTAGCCGTGCGTCCCGATCGCGCGGCTGCTATTTTTACCCTCAAGGGACGCTCTTTAGAAAAACCGTTAATTTTAATGGGGGCAGCCTTTCTCGACCTACAGCCCTACATTCAAGGAACTGCCGCAGAATTCGCCATTTGGCAGCAAATCACGCAGGAATACTGGCCGGGGGCGCTAACCTTAGTTTTGCCGGCTTCTGCCTCAGTTCCCGAGGGAATGAATCCCCGCGATCGCACTACCATCGGCCTCCGAGTTCCCGCTCTTCCCCTCGCCCGAGACATTTTAAGCCAAACCGGGGCGCTGGCGACAACCAGTGCCAATCGTTCTGGCAAACCGCCTTTAGAGATAGCAAATGCGATCGCGGCAGCCTTTCCCGATGTCACCGTTCTCGATCGCATCGATTCCCCGCTTGATGTTACAGTGGGCAGTGGTCTACCCTCAACTGTGGCAAAATGGACGGGAAAGGGATGGGACATCCTCCGTCAGGGAAGTATTGTCATGAAGGATATATAAAGCATGAGTGAGGAATTGGAATCTTTAAAAGCAGAACTGGAGCAGACAAAATTGGCCTATCAAATGGCTGCCCAAGTTAGCTTGTTTAAATCGGGTTTTTTAGCGCGAACGTCTCACGAATTGCGATCGCCTTTGAATAGCCTTCTCGGATTGCATCAGTTAATTCTCGCAGATCTGTGCGAGAGTCCCGAGGAGGAACGGGAATTCGTCAAACAGGCTCATCAAGCTGCATTAAAATTAATTAAACTCCTTGATGATATTATTTATGTCTCGAAAGTGGAATACGGAGCCGCACGGATAGAAGTTTATCCGTTTCCATTAAGCGAAGTCTTTTCTGAGTTGAATCGACTTATTCACTTACATGCCGCAAATCGTAGCTACGAACTCAATATTCATTACCCCGAACCGGAACTTTATATCAATGCCGATTTAAAACGAGTCGTTCAAGTTTTGGTGAGCTTAGTGGATACGGCAATTGCTCATATGCAAGAGGGTGCGATCGCGATTACAGTTCAGAATTCTCCTCAAGAAAATATGGGTTGGGTATGGATCGATATCAAATCCCCGCAAAAAATTTGGCAAGAACCCATCGACATGCTCGACAAACAACCCCTGAAAATCGATCTCGATACGGTTGATACCTTACTACACACCCCAGTTCCTTCCCCCGGAATGAATTTACTTTTGAGTCACTGTCTTTTAGAAACGATGGGAGGAGCGTTGGAAATTTTGCAATCCCCCGCTCCTAGTGATGAACATCCGCTTACACGGATACAGTGTTCAATTCCTCTTGCTTCTGAGTCGATGTTAGCAGAGGCGCAACTAATCGATTAGCGTTGCTGTAGAGAACCATCGTGGTGGTTTGATTTTCCTCAAAGCCAATCCGCTCGTAAAAGCACTGTTGATGGGTGGTCATTAAATAAATGCGTTCGACTCGGTTCACTTGGGGGTGAGCAATTACAGTTTGCACCAATTTGCGACCCAAACCTGCACCTTGATAGTCGGGATGAATGACAACATCCCAAATGGTGGCACGATAAATTCCATCGGAGGTCGCCCGGGCAAATCCGATCAAGCGATCGCGATCCCAGACGGTAATCGTGGGGCTACTATTGGCGATCGCAATGCCCATCTCTTCAATATCGCGATCTTTCGCCCAGAATGCTGCTTGTTTAAATAGGTCTTGAAGTTGTTCGAGGTCAATAATTGATTTGCTGTCTTGAAATTGAATATGGCGACAGTCCATAGTTTTCACTCCCGATCGATCTTGTAATTGCAATTGACCTCTCCGATTGCTGTCTTTTAAAAAATACGTCTGCCTCACTTGGGACTGACGTTTGCTTTTACCCTACTGGATTCAGATTGTAGCAATTTTTACTAAAAAAACAAGGTTTCTCAAAAAATAAGTCACTATTTTTTGACATTTTGGCTCGATCGATACACTCTCCTCGCCAGTGATTCATTTATTGATACCTAAAAAAGGGCGGGAAATTCCCACCCAATTCAATAATAATTTAAAGCAAACTCAATCTGACTTAAGTTGCTTCAAGAGGATAAACGCTAACTTTTTTACGAGACTTGTCTTTGCGTTCAAATTTGACCACACCATCAACTAAAGCAAAGAGGGTGTCATCATTGCCGCGCCCGACATTTTTACCGGGGTGGACTTTGGTACCGCGCTGACGAATGATAATATTGCCAGCCGTGACGGTTTGGCCACCGTAACGCTTAACGCCCAAGCGTTTTGAGTTAGAATCCCGACCGTTGCGGGTACTGCCTGTTCCTTTCTTATGAGCCATAATTTCCTCGTTGTTGGGTTGCGATCGCTACATAAAAATAGCTTCTTTGCATTGTGCGGTTTTTTCTCAGTTTACTCTTTTTCAGAAGTTTCTTGAGTTGCCGCTTCTGCTGCTTCAACTTCTTCAACGGGTTGCACTTCTACTTCTAGAGTTTCCTCCGCTTCAACCATCGGTAAAGAATCTTGAACGAGATTAGGGGTTTCCTCTTCGATTTCGCGAGTGTCGGCTTCAGCCAAAACCGAACCGTTGAGATTAATTGAATTAATCATCAAGCGAGTTGTTTCTTGGCGATGTCCGCGTTTTTTACGCGTTTTCTTTTTAGGACGCATTTTGTAAACGATTACTTTCCGTCCTCGGAAGTGTCGCATTATTGTCCCTTCTACTGTTGCTCCTTCTACGAAAGGCTGCCCGATTTGGATATCATCATCGTGGTGAATGAAAAGAACTTTATCGATACTGTAGGATTCGTCTGGGTCAACGTGGAGGAGTTCGATATCATAAAAGCGTCCGGGTTCGACGCGCATTTGTTTTCCACCCGTTTCGACGATCGCGTAGGTCATGTGTTATCAATCCTTAAAATAGAGGCCGTACAGGTAGCTGACCGATGAGACTCAGTGCCAATTAGTTTTTAAAAAATTAGCTTTGACGAATCAGCTTTGTCAGATGTCTCAACCCGATCCGAGCTTGTTGGACACGCAATCTCTAATATTACCCTAGGAGCGAGGTCAGGGTCAAGATTTTTCACGGTTTGCTATTCATCAGCCCACTTCATCGATCGCTGCTAGCAGGGCATCAAAAGAACCGACATTAAAAAAGAGAACAATATCACCTTGAACTTGTAATTCTTCCACATCAAAACGCGCCCGCGCGAGAAGAACATTAGTATTTGATTCGTCGGCTTCAAGGGGAACGAGGTGAGAAATTTCGTCTTCGGTATAAGCGGGGACGGCATATTGCATGGGGCGATCGAGCATATTGCTAATCGATCCCATAACACCATTGATAACAATGTTTCCCACTTCTGTGAGAGTGCCAATTTTCAAACTATCCAAATCCGGACTTTCCTCGTTCTCTCCAGTGAGAACGGATACGAGAGTGGCGGCACTGTCAGTGGGAAATACTAATTGCGCCGTTCCATCTAAGGAGCCTTGGAAATCAAGCTGGACTGAAGATAAGAGATCGGGACCGAGGCGATCGCTCAATTCAGCTTGTAATTCCTGTCTGGAGAGCAAGGCGAGCGTCGGCACTTGCAGGCGAATGCGAAATTCAATCATATCGTTTAGCATTCCCGCCGCTTGGCCGATACCGATGTTAATCAGTTCGGTTAGCGCATCTAATCGGTCTGTGGTTAGCTTCATCATTGGCGATCGCGGGCATTGCTAAACGAGGCTTTGAACGAGATTTTAAACAAGATCTTACACAAGATTATTTAAATACCAAGAACTTGATTCACGGTTTCTCGAATTTTGGGGGCTTTGGGCGGTTTTTTCAACATTAAGGTTGCCCCAAGGCTCATACATTCCTCTCGAGCGCTATCCTGAATATCGGCAGAAAGCACGATGACGGGAATTTCCGAACCGCGATCGCGCAGTTCTTTCAAGACCCCAAACCCGTCTAATTCGGGCATGAGGAGATCGAGAAAAATGCAATCGGGGGGATCGTTAGCGATCGCCTCCAAACACTCTTGGCCATTCGCGGCTTCAAGGACTTCGTGATTATCTTCCTTTAATGCTTTTTTTACCATACGGCGAGCAAAAGCCGCATCGTCTGTGACTAAAATTTTTGCCATAAGTCTTAATTTACCTAATTTTTCTCAGAATTCCTTATTTAATCTCATTGTCGCAGGAATCGCTCTCAAGGGTAAAGAAAAATGTTGCACCGCGATCGACTTGACCGTGACACCAGATTCGTCCGCCGTGGCGATGAATGATACGCTGTACCGTGGATAAGCCGATCCCCGTGCCGATAAATTCTTCGGCACTGTGCAAGCGTTGAAAGGGAGTAAAGAGGCGATCGGCTTGCTGCATATCAAACCCAGCCCCATTATCGCGCACGAAATAGATGCCTCGATTGTAGGGTAACGGAAAGGGGGCGTGAGAGGAAGAAAGCATCCCGATTTCAATACAAGGTTCTTTGGTTTTGCCCGTATATTTCCAAGCATTTCCCAGTAAGTTTTCTAAGGCGATATAGAGTAAATGTTCGTCTCCACGGGCAAAAAGTTGCGGTGGAATTATGGTTTTTATCTGGCGATCGCTTTGATGACCTTGCAGTTGTTCGATTATGTTTTGAGTCATTACACTTAAATTAACCTGAACAATTTGAAGATCGCTATTTTTCACGCGAGATAGCAACATCACATCTTTGATAATATGACTCATTCGCAGGCTCGATCCTTCGATTAAATCAATCAAACGTTCTACTTTAGGATCGAGGGTTTCTTGATAAAAGTCTTGAATCAGAGAAACTGCCCCCATAATACTGGTCAGAGGATTATTGAGATCGTGAGAAACCGTATAGCTGAAGGCTTCGAGTTCTTTATTCACAGCTTCGAGTTCGATCGCTTGTTGTTCGAGTTGTCCGATACATTGTCGGAGTTCTTCTCGGGTGCGCTTGCGTTCGATCGCATACCGAATGGAACGGATTAAAAATTGGATGATATGGGGATCTTTGATTAAATAATCCTGCGCCCCTTGACGCACGGCCTCAACAGCAAGGTTTTCATCATTCATCCCGCTTAAAACAATAATCGGTACATAAGGGGCTTTATTCTGTAACGTCAATAAAGTTTCCAAACCCATACTATCAGGTAAGTTCAAATCCAACAAGACTACATCAAAGATTTGATTTTCCAAACAATCGCAGGCTTGTTCTAAATACTCAACGTGAGAAAGGCGAAAATCATTCTGTTGTAATTCCTTTAATTTTTCGCGAATTAAAAAAGCATCACCGGGATTATCTTCGACGAGAAGAATCTTAATTTCAGATTGACTCATAATCGGATACGCACATTTTTTCTAAATTGCACTGAAGGGCTGTGGCGGAAGTGCGACGATTTTTAACCAGAAGTTTTTTAACATTTCAACTGCCAATTCAAATTCATTAAAATCGAAGGGTTTAATTAAATAACAACTGGCATACAAATTGTAGCTTTGGGCAATATCTTTTTCAGATTGAGAAGAGGTTAAAATAATCACGGGAATCGCTTTGAGTTCGGGATCGTCTTTGATTTCTTTGAGAACTTCAAATCCATGTTTTTTCGGGAGATTCAAATCTAAAAGCAGGAGGTTAGGTCGAGGAGCATCTTTATATTTTCCGTTTTGTCGTAGATAATCCATCGCAGCCTCTCCATCTTCAACATGATGAAGGTTGTATTCAACCGCGCAACAACTTAAGACATTATTAATAATGAAGACATCTCCCGGATTATCTTCTCCGATTAAAATCTCAATTCCTTTATTAGTTGTAGTTTTCATGATATATTATACTTTGTTTGTTGTATTTTGCTTTTATTTCTATCTTAGCAATGAATCGGTTATCAGGGTAAAAATTATTGGGGAATTGTAAAGTAAAATGTCGAACCTTGACCGAGTTCTGATTCGACCCAAATTTCTCCGTCATGGCGTTGAACAATTTTTTCACAAATGGCTAAACCGATACCGGTTCCCGGATAGGCGGTGCGAGTATGCAGGCGTTGGAAAATGCGAAAGATCCGCTCGCCATGTTTGTCTGCAATGCCAATGCCATTATCTTTGACCCAAAACAGATAATCGTCTTTACGGTTTTGAGAACCCACTTCAATGCGAGGATTGCGATCGCTACTGCGATATTTAATGGCATTGTCTAATAAGTTTTGAAACAATTGTACGAATTGAGCGGCATCGGCAAAAATTGTCGGTAACGGATGGCATTTAATGCCGCTTCCTGTTTCGGCGATCGCGAGTTGGAGATTTTGGATGGCGGTATTGAGGGATTCATTGCAGTCAACGGCTTGAAAATCCCTCGTTTTTGTATTGACCCGAGAATAAGTGAGAAGATCGTTAATGAGGACCTGCATTCGCGTTGCCCCTTCAACAGCAAAATCGATAATGCGATCGGCATCGTCGTCGAGTTTCCCTTTGTAGCGCTGTCCGAGGAGTTGAGTAAAGCTGACGACCATGCGTAAGGGTTCGCGCAAATCGTGAGAGGCAATATACGCAAAGCTTTCTAATTCTGTATTGGATCGTTCTAATTCTTCTTGGATACGCTGGCGTTGTTTTAATTCTTGTTGGTAAATGGAAATGCGATGGGTGAGATCGGTGACATCTTGAATGGTCATTAGCGCATAGGATTCTGCGGTTGTGGGGGAGGGAACAGCAGTGACAGTGACTTGTTGAATGCGCGGCTGTCCGTTGGGGAGAAAGCAGGGAATGAGGGAGGGATGAAGCTGGGGGGAGAAGATAACGGGAAATCCATTGCTAAATACTTGCTGAAAGCGATGGCGATAGCGAGATTCTTTCAGATGGGGAAAATGTTGATATAAATTCGTGCCGAGAATTTCATGACGGTAAATTTTCGTCCAATTTTCCAAATAGCGATTCCAAAAGAGGACGGTAAAATCTTGTTGCAACAAACACAAGCCATCGGGAACGCGATCGAGGATACTATATTGTGCGGTAATGCGGTTGAGTTCGTTCATGGTTAAAGCGGCACTGAGGGCGCGATCGCAATTCAATTTAATCAACTTTGAAAAAGAGAATAATATCTCCCGAGACTTGGAGTTCTTCAATTTTAAAATGTGCTTGACCCATCAAAATCGTTGAAGCAGGGTTTTCCATAATAGCGGCAGTAAGATTTTCAATGGTATCCTCGCGATAGGTGGGAACGAAATAGTTTAAACCTTGGGTCATCGCATTGCTAATCGTTCCCATTACACCATTCAGAACAATATTACCAATTTCCACCAACATTTCCGCTTGCGCTTCCTCAAATCCTTCACTTCCCGGTTCTTCCCCTGTTAAAGCTGCTGTTAGCGCTTGGGCGCTATCGGTGAGAAAAAAGAGTTGGGACGTACCGGAAAACCCTCCTTTAAATCCTAGTTCGGCAACGCAAATGGGTTCTGTGCCGAAGCACTTGATGAGTTGCTGGTATAAGCCTTCTGGGTTGGTGTTTTCTACGATCGCATCTTGAAAATCAATGGGACAGTCGGTAATTTCTTGTAAGGTTTCTCCAGCTTGTTCGATCCCGACGCTAATTAAGTTTTTCATAGTGGCGATGCTTAAAAAGGTTTCAAAACTATCTTGGGGGATATTGGTCAATGTAACAGTTGTTTCTGCTTCAGATGGGACAATTGCAGAGGAATCATGGGAAAAAAAATCTTTGATATGTCCCGATATTGCCATCTCTAGGATTTTACAGAGTTGCGAAGCGGGAGGAAAGCGCTCGATCGGGGTTAGGGTTGCGATCGAGGGGGTTGAGGTTAAACTTTGGGCATTTTCTGCGATCGCGATCGCGGGAATATTCCGAGATTGCAGCGATCGCAATAGTTGATATTCTTCCACCCCGGGCATGAGAATATTGAGCAAGGCGCAATCAATCTGATGAACCTCGATCAGTTCCAAACAATAGCGACTATTATCGGCTTCAACCACAATATGATCTTCCGCTTCAACAATTTTACGAAGCCTCTGACGTTCCCGCATTGAGTCATCAGCAATTAAAATTAGAGCCATAATAGGGTCTGTTGCCTATTTTTAGAGTATTTTTTAGTGTATCAAATTAAGAACCTTTTTCTCCTTTTATTTCACCACCATTCGCCTCCCCTCAACTTTTCTTAACATTGGTTCACTGATAACTGATAACTGATAACTGATAACTGTTCAGCGTAATTGATAAAAAACCGTTTTTTCATATTGAATGGGTTGAAAGCGATCGTCAAGATGGACGAGAGATTCTCCTCCTCCTAAAAATAAATAGCCATCCGATCGCAGGTGATGTCTGACTTTATCGAGCATCTTTTTCTTAGTTTCAATATCGAAATAAATTAAGACATTTCGTAAAAAAATAATATCCATTCTCGGGATTTTTGCCCAGTCTTCAACTAAGTTGAGATAGTGAAACTCAACTCGCTTACGAATTTCTGTTTTAAGCTGCCAAATCTTGCCTTGATTTTGAAAATATTTTTCTCGTAATTCTGGAGAAAGTCCGCGATTCATTTCATGTTGATTATAGCAGCCTTCCTGCGCTAGAGAGAGAATTTGATGAGAGATATCGCTCCCGAGCAAAGAGATTTTCCATGTATACAGTTGTGGGAAATATTCTTGCAATAAGATAGCAATACTATAAAGTTCTTGACCGCTAGAACAAGCCGCTGACCAAATCTTTAAAGTTCGTTCATTGTCTCGTTTTTTGATGAGTTGGGGGATAATATTGTCCTGTAAGGCTGCAAAAGGATAAGTATCGCGAAAGAAGAATGTTTCGGAAATCATCATCGCTTCGATCGCAGCTTGATGAAGATGATTAAAGGCAGTGGTTCGCAATTGATTAATCAATTGCTTGGCAGAATTAATCTGATATTCTCGCGCGATCGCAGCTAAACGAGACTCGACTAAATACTGTTTATCGTCAGGAATTTGGACGGCACTATACTGACGCACCAATTGACGAACATATTCAAAATCTGAAGAATTAATAGTCACAAATAATCAATAGTCACAAATAATCAATAAAAAATCACAAAACTTGTAACAGAATTTCATCGGCAAGGCGATCGAGTGGGAGAATGCGATCGCACAGTCCCGCATGAGCCACTATTCCGGGCATTCCCCAAACTACGCTACTGGCTTCATCTTGCACAAAAATACGCCCACCCATTTCTTTAATATACTTACAGCCGTTGAGTCCGTCTTGTCCCATTCCGGTCATAACGATCCCTAAAACTCCGCTTTGATAGATTTTGGCGACGGAACGAAATAGCACGTCAACGGCAGGACGACAGGAGTTTTCTGGGGGGTTTTGCTGCAAGTGGAGGCGGGCGATCGCGCCGTCTTTTTGCACTTCCATGTGATAATCCCCCGGGGCGATCCAAACTTGTCCGGGTTGCAGTCTTTCCCCCGATCGGGCTTCTTTTACCGATAGCTGACAGTGGGTAGATAGACGTTCTGCAAGGCGTTTGCTGAAGACAGGGGGAATATGCTGAACGATCAGGATCGGAACCGGGAAATGGGCGGGAAAACGAGGAAGGAGGAGATTTAAAGCGTTGGGTCCTCCGGTGGAAACGCCGATCGCGAGAACTTCAATTTTTGAGGTCAGCGTAATGGATTTGGTTGAGGCGATCGGCGAGGGAATAATAGGTTTTGGAGAAGGGGAAAGTTGACGACAAAAGACTTTAATTTTAGG